>NZ_JBLBVK010000048.1:0-159455 GCF_047314965.1 Silicimonas lutimaris
AGCTCAGATCGTCATCAATCACTGGCTCAGGCAGTACAATCACACCCGGCCGCATCAGGCACTCAACATGCGCCCGCCCGTTCCTGAAACCCTATTAGAGAAACCCCTGATCAGTGGCCCATACACAGGGGGCTAGACAGAGGCGCGGGTCGCCGCGCCCGCCACGTTCGATGGCACGCCGATCACGCTTGCGCCCGCGCCTGATGCGGCATCCGACGCGGCGACCCTCGTGGTCCGCGACCAGTTCGATCGCGTGGTCTCGCGCGAACCTGTGCCTCTGGGCGCCGGAACGATGGACTGGGTCGGTGTCGGAAGTGACGGCGCCCCGCTGCCGTCGGGAACCTACACCTTCCAGCTGGAAAGCCTGAACGCGGGTGAAATCACCTCGATCACCACGGTCGAGCACTATGCAATGGTCGAGGAGGCAAGGCAGGGAGCCGCCGGCATCGAGATCGTGCTGCGCGACGGTACGGGTGTTCTCGCCGCAAATGTCGCCGCGCTTCGGCGTCCCGATAACGCTTCCTAGATCAGCCGGCCCAGAACGAAACCCGCGGCAGCCAGCGCTGCGCCAGCAGCCAGGTACAGGCCCTTTCGCGCCGGCGCCGGTTCGGGCCGCGCCTCGGCACGCTGCGCCTCGCGTGTCAGCGCGGCCTCTGCCAGCTCGGGAAGCCGGGGGCCGAACCGGCTCAGCACGCGCGCAGTCTTCACAAGGTCGCGAACAAGAGCCTTCGGTCCGATGTTTTCCGCGATATAGCGCTCCACGATAGGCCGGGCGGCACTCCAGATGTTGATATGCGGGTTCAGGGAACGCGACACGCCCTCCACCACCACCATCGTGCGCTGCAACAGGATCAGTTCCGTGCGCGTCTCCATCCCGAACCGCTCCGTCACCTCGAACAGGTAGCTCAGCAGCCGGCCCATCGAAATCCGGCTGGCATCCATACCGAAGATCGGTTCGCCCACGGCGCGCAGGGCGCGCGCGAACTCGTCTACGTCGCGGTCCGGGGGCACATAGCCCGCCTCGAAATGCACCTCGGCAACCCGGCGGTAGTCCTTGCGGATGAACCCGATCAGGATCTCGGCATAGACCCGCCGCGTGTACTCGTCGATCCGGCCCATGATCCCGAAGTCCAGCGCCACCAGCGCTCCGTCCGGCGCGATCTTCAGGTTCCCCTGATGCATGTCCGCGTGGAAATACCCGTCGCGCAGCGCGTGGTTCAGGAAGGTCTTCAGCACCATCTCGCCCAGCTTTTCCCGATCGTGCCCGGCGGCCTCGATCTCGGTGATGTTGCCGGCGGGAATGCCCTCGACCCACTCAAGCGTCATCACTCGGCGCGAAGACAGAAACCACTTGACCTCCGGCACCCGAAACCCTTCGTCGCCCGCGGTATTGGCCGCGAATTCGGCGGCCGAGGCCGTCTCAAGGCGAAGATCCAGCTCGCCCATCACCACGCCTTCGAAGTGCTCGATCACGTCCATCGGGCGCAGCCGCCGGGCCGAAGGGGCCAGCGTTTCGATCAGCTTTGCGGCGAAGTAGAAGGCGTCGATGTCCCGCTGGAACGCCTGCTCGATCTTCGGCCGCAGCACCTTGACTGCCACCGGCTCGCCCGTCGTGGCCAGGTGCGCCTTGTGCACCTGCGCGATCGAGGCCGCGGCCACTGGCTCGGAGAAATCGCTGAACAGTTCGTCGACCGGCGTGTCCAACTCGCGCGCCACCATCGCCTTGGCGACTGCGGTGGGGAACGGAGGCAGCTTGTCCTGAAGCACCCGCAACTGCAAAGCCAGGTCGTCGCCCACCACGTCCGGCCGCGTCGACAGGATCTGCCCGAACTTGATATAGGCCGGACCCAGCGCCGTCAGCGCGCGGGTGGCGGGCGGCAGGTTCGGATCGCCCTTGTAGCCCAGCCACTTGAACGGCCAGCCAAGGATGCGCGCCGCGACCCTGAGAGACGGAGGCGCGTTGAACGCCTCCAGCACGACATTCATCGCACCTGTCCGCTCGAAAGTCGCGCCGGTGCGGATCAGCCGCAGGATGTTGTGGGGACCGCGCACCTAGAGCTTCCACCCCGAGTGCAGAGCCGCGATGCCCATTGACAGGTTGCGGTACTTGACCTGCCCGAATCCAGCGTCCCGGATCATGGCGGCGAAGGTCTCCTGATCCGGAAAGCGGCGGATTGACTCAACCAGGTACTGATAGCTGTCCCGGTCCCCGGCAATCGCCTGTCCCATCCGCGGAATCACGTTGAACGAATAGAGGTCGTAAAGCTTCTGCAGCCCCTCGTTCGGCAGTTGAGAGAATTCCAGCACCATCAGCCGCCCGCCCGGGCGCAGCACCCGGTAAGCTTCCGACAGCGCATCGGGAATGCGGGTCACGTTCCGGATACCGAAGCTGATGGTATAGACGTCGAAGCTGTTATCCTCGAAGGGCAGTGCCATGGCATCGCCCGTGATCCAGTTCAGCTTGTCCGCCAAGGCTTCCGCCTCGGCGCGCTTCCGTCCTTCGATAAGCATCGACTCGGTCATATCCAGCACCACCGCGCTGGCCCCCGGCGCGCGCTTCAGGAACCGGAAAGCGATGTCGCCCGTGCCGCCCGCCACGTCCAGCAGGCGCTGACCGTCGCGCGGCGCAAGCCAGTCCATCATCGCGTCTTTCCAGAGGCGATGGATTCCCACCGACATCACGTCGTTCATCACGTCGTATTTCGAGGCGACGTTGGTGAAGACGCCATGCACCAGGCCGGCTTTCTCGTCCTCGCGCACCTCGCGCGCTCCGAAATGGGTGGTCTTGTTACTCTTGTCCGGCATGAGCACTTGTGATCCTTGTCGAATGACCTCTCTTATAGGGTGCTGATGCGCCGTTACAATCCGATCCCCCTGTGGGAAATTGCCACTGATGCCCGAACTCCCTGAAGTCGAAACCGTCCGCCGTGGTCTCCAGCCCGCCATGGAAGGCGTGGTTATCGCCAAGGCCGATGTGAATCGCCCCGATCTGCGATGGCCTTTCCCCGAACGCATGGCCGACCGCCTCAGCGGCGCGAGGGTCGATGCGCTCCGCCGCCGCTCGAAATATATCCTCGCTGATCTCTCGACCGGCGAGACGCTGATCATTCACCTTGGCATGTCGGGCCGCACCCTGATTTCGGGCGATCCGCTGGGCCAGTTTCACCACCACCACCCGGCGCCGGAAAAGCACGACCACGTCGTGTTCCACATGGCAAACGGCGCGCGCGTCACCTTCAACGACGCCCGCCGCTTCGGTGCGATGGACCTTGCGCCGACCCACTCCGTCGAGACCCACTGGCTCCTCTGCGACCTCGGGCCTGAGCCACTCGGCAATACCTTTCACGAGGATTACCTCGTCCAGCGCCTAAAAGGTCGCAACACGCCGATCAAGGCCGCGCTCCTGGATCAGCGCATCGTCGCGGGTCTTGGCAACATCTACGTCTGCGAGGCGCTCTACCGGGCCGGAATCTCGCCTGTCCGCAAAGCGGGCCGCATTGGCGAGGCGCGTGTCCGAACGCTTGTGCCGATCATCCGCGAAGTGCTCTCCGAGGCTATCGAGGCCGGAGGCTCGTCGTTGCGCGACTATCGGCAGGCAGACGGCGAACTGGGCTACTTCCAGCACACGTTCCGCACCTATGACCGCGAGGGCCAGCCGTGCCAGACACCTGGTTGCGGCGGCACGATTGCGCGCATCGTCCAGTCCGGGCGCTCCAGTTTCTACTGTCCGCGCTGTCAAAGATAGCCTTGATCCCGGTGCCACCGGTGCTAAGCCTAGCCTCCAGTCCAACAATGGGGGCATCTGCGACATGGCCTACAAGACGATCATCGTCGAGACCGAAGACCACATCACGACGATCCGCCTCAACCGGCCTGATGCGCTGAACGCGCTGAACGCCGAACTTCTGACCGAACTGGCTGATGCGGTTCAGGAGGCGTCCGGGAACGACAAGGTGCGCTGTATCGTTCTGACCGGGTCCGAAAAAGCGTTCGCCGCGGGCGCGGATATCTCGGAGATGGCTGAAAAGAGCTTCGTCGAGGTCTTTGCCTCCGACATGTTCGCCGCCGAGATCGAGGTCATCCAGAACTGCCGCAAGCCGATCATCGCGGCTGTTTCCGGCTACGCGCTGGGTGGCGGGTGCGAACTGGCGATGATCTGCGACTTCATCATCGCTGCCGACACGGCCAAGTTCGGCCAGCCCGAGATCAACCTCGGCGTCGTTGCGGGAATCGGGGGAACCCAGCGCCTGACCCGCGCAGTCGGCAAGGCCAAATCCATGGAAATGCACCTGACCGGCCGATTCATGGATGCCGAGGAAGCCGAACGCGCCGGTCTCGTCAGTCGCGTCGTTCCCGCCAAGAAACTGATGGAAGAGGCCATGGCGGCCGCGAACAAGATCGCCGAGAAATCCATGCTGACCGTGATGGCCGTCAAGGAGGCCGTGAACCGCAGCCAGGAGACCACTCTGCGCGAGGGTCTTCTGTTCGAACGCCGCCTGTTCCACTCGCTCTTCGCGACCGAGGACCAGGCAGAAGGCATGTCGGCTTTCCTGGAGAAGCGCGAGGCGCAGTTCCGCGACAAGTGACCCTGCGACTCGATTCAGGGCTTTTCAAACCGGGCCGAATGGCGTATGCGCCGCGCTTACATGCGCGTGTGGCCCGCTTTGGCTTGAATCGAACCGGTTCATTCCCGGTGCGGGTGGCGTTGCGCAAACAGGATCAACTAACCCGCAAGAGGGAACACGACACATGGCCAATACGCCACAATCCAAAAAGCGCGCACGCCAGAACGCGCGCCGCCTTGAAGTCAACAAGGCCCGCCGTTCGCGCATCCGGACGTTTCTCCGCAAGGTAGAGGACGCGATCGCTTCCGGTAACAAGGACGCCGCCGCCGCCGCTCTCAAGTCTGCTCAGCCCGAACTGATGCGCGGCGTGACCAAGGGCGTTTATCACAAGAACACCGCATCGCGCAAAATGTCGCGCCTTGCTGCCCGCGTCAAAGCCATCGGCTGAGGCCTCTTGTATACCGCAGGAAAGACGCGCCCGGCCGGGCGCGTTTTTTTTTGATTCTCGTTTTACCATTGAGTCAATTTAGCAATTTCGCCACGGCCGCCGGATTCGCCCGGGCAATTGCAGAGTCAAGCGCAAAGGTCTGTTGATCGCGACGCCTCACGAAGGCTAGCTTGACGATGCGATTCACTTCGTCCTTGGGGGGACATGGTTGTCGAGGCGGGCTTCCGCTGTTGGTTTGGAGAGTACATCCGGCGCAGCGGAAATGTTTGAGTGGGAAATCAACAGCTCGTCTCTTTGACTTCGGGGTTCGTGTCGATTGGGTAGTGTCGACACTCCCTGGCTGGGAACATGGGATGCACCGCACGTGGCGGTGCAACTGCTTTCCGGCCATGTCCGAGAGTAATGCGTCGTCGCGTGTGCGACAGTTGGACAAACGGCCGGGCAATGGCCTCCGTCTTGCTGTCGATTTCGTGGCGTTTCGTACCGGACCGCGCTTCGGCGCGTCTCGGATGATCCGATGGCAGGTAGATCGTAGGGACACCGGTGAAATCCAGAAAACTGGACGATCCGGGGCTGGCTCAGGCTGGCGGCTACAAGAACAAGATTACGGATCGGGTCAAACGATAATGACGAATGAAACTTGGGGCGAAATACGCGAGAACCTCATCAAGACAGTGGGCAGGAACAATTACGTCAACTGGATCGAGCCGCTTGAATTCGCCGATCTCGACGGGGGCGTTGCGACGTTCCTTGTTCCGACGAAATTCATGGGAGACTGGGTTTCCCGCAATTTCGGTGACCACATCCTTCGCGAACTGACCGATGCGGGGCAGGGCGTGCACCGCGTTCGTTTCTCTGTTCCGAACGGCGTCGCAAAATCCAGGCCTGCCAAAAAGGCGTCGCCGACCACCGTTTCCGAACCGGCCGCTGTTGCGGCGAACGATGTGGAGGCCATGCCGGGCGCGCCGCTCGACAGCCGTTTTACCTTCGACAGCTTCGTCGTCGGCAAGCCGAACGAGTTGGCCCATGCTGCCGCGCGCCGCGTCGCCGAAGGCGATGTCGTGACATTCAACCCGCTCTTCCTCTATGGCGGCGTCGGTCTTGGTAAGACGCACCTGATGCACGCCATCGCCTGGGAGCTGAAGAAACGCTCGCCCGACCTGAAGGTCGTCTACCTGTCGGCCGAGCAGTTCATGTACCGTTTCGTGCAGGCGCTCCGCGACAAGGACATGATCGCCTTCAAGCAGCTTTTCCGCTCGGTCGACGTGCTGATGGTGGACGATGTCCAGTTCATCGCCGGCAAGGACGCCACGCAGGAAGAGTTCTTCCATACCTTCAACGCGCTGGTGGATCAGAACAAGCAGGTCATCATCTCGGCCGACCGTGCGCCAACCGAGATCAGCGGCATCGAGGAGCGTATCGTCAGCCGCCTGCAATCGGGTCTCGTCGTCGATCTGCACCCGACGAACTACGAACTCCGCCTCGGCATTCTGCAGCAGAAGGTCGACCAGTATTCGGCGCAGTTCCCGAACCTCGAGATCGCGGACGGCGTGCTCGAATTCCTCGCGCATCGCATCTCCTCCAACGTTCGCGTGCTTGAGGGTGCGCTAATGCGCCTCTTCGCCTTCGGCGCGCTCGTCGGTCGCGAAGTCACGATGGAACTGACGCAGGACTGCCTCGCGGACATCCTCCGCGCCTCGGATCGCAAGATCACGGTCGAGGAAATCCAGCGCAAGGTGTCCGACCACTATAATATCCGCCTCAGCGACATGATCGGACCGAAGCGCGTGCGTACCTTCGCGCGGCCCCGACAGGTCGCCATGTATCTCGCCAAGCAACTGACCTCGCGGTCTCTCCCCGAGATCGGTCGCCGGTTCGGCGGCAGGGATCACACGACAGTCATGCATGGCGTCAGGAAGATCGAGGAACTGATGCAGAAGGACAGCCAGATCGCCGACGATCTGGAACTTCTCCGGCGTTCCCTAGAGGCGTGACGCAAGGCCCGACCGTTCGAAATCCGATCCATCCCTTCCAGAGCCGGTAAATGACCGATCATCTCGTCTGGCTGCTGATCGCGGCGCTTATGATCGGCCTGGCCAAGGGTGGCTTGTCGACGGTTGGCACGCTCGCCGTTCCGTTTCTCGCGGTGTTCATGAACCCGCTGGAAGCGGCGGCGCTTCTCTTGCCGATCCTGATCGTGACCGACTGGTTCGCTGTCTGGCTCTATCGGCGTGACTACTCGGGCCGGAACATAGCAATTCTCGTTCCCTCGGCCTTTGCCGGGATCGTCATCGCGACCTTCATAATCCCCTACACGCCCGAGGCTCTTTTGCTTACCATCACCGGCTCCGTCGGGCTTTGGTACTGTCTCCGAAGTTGGATCGGAAAAGCCGGCCTCGCGCCTCCAAAGCCGGCGGCGGTGGTGCCGGGCGTCCTCTGGGGCGCCCTGATGGGCGTCACTACCTTCATCACGCATTCCGGCGCTCCTCCGGCACAGGCTTTTCTCCTCCCGCAAAAGCTTCCCCGGCTCACCTTCGCCGGGACCATGGCCATCTCTTTTGCCGTGACGAACCTCGCCAAGCTGCCCGGCTACTCCGCGCTGGGCCTCTTCGAGAACATTCCCTGGCCACTGGTGTCCGTTCTGACCGCCGTCGGGATTCTGGGCACCGCGCTGGGACGCCAGATCGTGAAGCGCCTCGCCGACCAGACATATGTGCGCGTGATCGAGGTTCTGCTGTTCATTCTCTCGATTGTGCTCTTCTGGAAGGCGTCCACACTCATTTTCGCGGCCTGATGCTGCAGCGCAGCCCTTGACCCGGTCGGCCCTTCGAATCAAAGTCCCCGAAACCATTTGCGTCCGGGCCGAAAATAGATAGTTTTGCCGTCCCGGGACTTTACGGAGCGAGGGCCATGAAATTCTCGATCGAGCGCGCAGCGCTTCTGAAAGCGGTCGCACAGGCGCAGTCCGTGGTCGAACGCAGGAACACAATTCCGATCCTCGCCAACGTCCTGATCGAAGCCGATGGCGACCAGGTCAGTTTCCGGGCAACCGATCTTGATATCGAAGTCGTCGATCAGGCCCCGGCCAAGGTCGAACGTGCCGGCGCCACAACGGTCAGCGCCGTGACCTTCCACGAAATCGTGCGCAAATTGCCTGACGGCGCTCTGGTGACCATCACCGATGATGGCGCATCCGGGCGCATGTCGGTGGATGCAGGCCGCTCGAACTTCTCGCTGGCGACGCTGCCGCGCGAGGACTTCCCCGTCATGGCCTCGTCCGAGTACGAGGCGAATTTCGCCGCGCCCGCCCCGGTGCTGCGCCGCCTGTTCGACAAGTCGAAGTTCGCGATCTCGACCGAGGAGACCCGCTACTACCTGAACGGCGTCTACATGCACGTCGCCGACGCGAGCGGATCGCAGGTGCTGCGCTGCGTGGCCACCGACGGTCACCGGCTTGCGCGGATCGACGCGCCGCTGCCCAATGGGGCAGAGAACATGCCCGGCGTGATCGTGCCCCGCAAGACCGTGGGCGAATTGCGGAAGCTGCTGGAAGACGACGAGGCCCAGATCGCCGTCAGCGTCTCGGAAACCAAGGTCCGTTTCGCGACTCCCGGCATCACGCTGACCTCCAAGGTCATCGACGGCACGTTCCCGGATTATTCGCGCGTCATTCCGACGGGCAACACCCGCCGGCTTGAGGTCGACGCTTCCGACTTCGCGCAGGCGGTGGACCGCGTGGCGACCGTCAGTTCCGAGCGGTCGCGCGCCGTCAAGCTTTCGCTGGACGAGGATCGGCTGGTGCTCTCCGTCAACGCCCCGGACTCGGGCGCGGCGGAAGAGGAACTGGGCGTCGCTTACCAGGACGATCACCTTGAGATCGGCTTCAACGCCAAGTACCTTCTGGAAATCGCCAGCCAGGTCGACCGCGAGAACGCCGTGTTCCTGTTCAACTCGTCGGGCGATCCCACGCTGATGCGCGAAGGCAATGACGAGACCGCGGTCTACGTGGTCATGCCGATGCGTGTGTGACAACCCACGTCGCTGAACTCACCCTCTCGCATTTCCGGTCCCACCGGAGAACCGCGCTCAGCCTCGATGCGCGCCCTGTAGCGATCTCGGGCCCGAACGGCGCAGGCAAGACGAACATCCTCGAAGCGGTCTCGCTCCTGTCGCCCGGCCGTGGTCTCCGCCGCGCGACTGCCGAGGAGCTGATCCGCCGACCCGAGGCGCTGGGCTGGAAGATCACCGCCGTCCTCTCGGGCGGGCACGAGGTCGAAACCTCCGCCATGCCCGGCGAGCCGCGGGTGGTCAGGATCGACGGCAAGACCTGCCCGCAGGTCGCGCTCTCGCGCATCGCCCGGATCGTCTGGCTGGTTCCCTCCATGGACCGGCTCTGGATCGAAGGCGCTGACAATCGCCGCCGGTTTCTGGACCGTATCACCCTCAGCTTCATCCCCGACCATGCCGAGGTCGTGCTGACCTATGAGAAGGCCATGCGCGAAAGGAACCGTCTCCTGAAGGACATGGTCCGCGACGCCCATTGGTACACCGCTCTCGAACGCCAGATGGCCGAGGCGGGCGAATCCGTCACCCGGAACCGTCACGCTGCGCTCTCGCGCCTCGCCGTCGCGCAGGATGGCGCAGAGACCGCCTTCCCGACGGCCGAATTGGCCCTGACCCATCCCGACGGCGATCTGCCCGACTCCTCGGACAAGCTGGCCGCCGCGCTTGCGGACAATCGGCAGACGGATCTTCGCGCCGGTCGAACGCTCATCGGCCCGCACCGGGCGGATCTCTTCGCAACCTACACCGCAAAGGGCGTGCCCGCCGCCCAATGCTCCACCGGCGAGCAGAAGGCGCTTCTGATCAGCCTCGTTCTCACCAACGCCCGCGCGTTGGCCGAAGACACCGGCACGCCGCCCTTGATCCTTCTCGACGAGGTCGCCGCCCATCTCGACGCCGACAGGCGCGCCGCGCTCTACGACGAAATCTGCGCTCTTGGCGCACAGGCCTGGATGACGGGCACCGGGCCGGAACTGTTCGAAACTCTCGGAGACCGCGCGCAGCACCTGACCGTCCGTGAAACAGACGGAACCAGCATCGCGGAACGGACGCGTCTTTGACTCGATCACGAGACTCAGGTTAACCTTCAGTCTGTCTCCGGGGCGAGGGGTGTCTGGGTTGTCATGTGTCCGGAGCACATGAATGAACGAACACGAACATACTTTTTTTTCTGCTGGTTATATTGATCTCGAAGAGGGTCATCGTGCGGAAGAAACCATCGCTGAACAACGCGCAATCCGACGACGCGGTCGGTGACGTGCGACAGCTGGGTCACAACTGGGACAAGGCGCAGGAACCCGTGGCAGGATTGGCACGGGAGGCGCTTCGTCGGCTTGCAGGCCGGGATTGGGATACGCAGCCGGGCGCTTCGGCCACGCCCCAGGCACTGCGCGCCTTCGTCGATGCGATCCTCGCGGGTGACGCGACGAAGGGCATGGAGCTGATCCAGAAGCAGCGCACCGATGGCCGAAGCTATCAGCAGATCGCCGAGGCGCTCTTCGCCGAAGCCGCCCGCCACATCGGCGCCTCGTGGAGCGCCGACAGGCTGTCCCTCATCGACGTGACGGTGGGAACGTCGACACTCCTGCGGATCAACTCCATGACGCGACGCGCCTTCGGCCACCCTGCGGTGACTTCCGGCAACAGGATCGTGTTCGCCAGCCTTCCGAAACAGGGGCACACGCTCGGCCTGATCCTTGCGACCGAGGCGTTTCGCCAGAAAGGCATGGAGGTCGAGCTTCTGCTGGCCTGCGACCCCGACGAGATCGTCCGGGAGGTGCGGGCCTGCGGCAGCCGTCTCGTCGGCCTGACGGCGGGCAACCATGACCGCCTTACGGACATTCTTGCGCTTGCCACCCGGCTGAAGGACTGCACCGATCCTCCGTCCATTATGGTCGGGGGGACTGCGGCATCGGAATGGTACGACTACGTAGGCGAAGGCTTGGTCGACTGCATCGTTGAGTCGATCGATCAGGCGCTTTACTTTGCCGAAGGTCTCGATCTGGACTAGGAGGGCCGTCATCCGCCGCAAGGCGAAGCGCCGAAAAGGAGCCACGATGACACCCCAGCGCGTCAGCCTGATTACCCTCGGAACCGCAGACCTGAACCGGGCCCGGGAATTCTACGCGGCGCTCGGCTGGCGGCCTGTCGACTCGCCCCCGGGTGTCGTGTTCTACAAGATGGATGGCATGGGGCTTGGCCTTTTCGGTCTCGACGATCTCGCCCGGGACCAGGGCCGACCTGATTCCGTTCTGGGCACCGGCGCGATGACACTCGCCCAGAACTTTCCGGACCGGCAGGCGGTGGATGCCGCATGGCAAGCGGCGATGCAGGCCGGCGCAACGGCGCTGAAAAGACCCGAGGAAGCGCCCTGGGGTGGTTATTCGGGTTACTGGGCCGATCCGGATGGCCACGTCTGGGAAATCGCGCACAATCCTTTTTGGCCCATCGACAATGCCGGGCGTATCACGATACCTGACGAGGCATGAAAACCTGCCGCTTGCGGAAATCCTACAGGCGGATCGCCGTGCCGGGGGCGCACAGACGCAGATGACCATCACGCTGACCGACGCCGCTCTCTATGCAGGCGCTCTCTTCATCCTCTTTCTCACACCCGGCCCGGTCTGGGTCGCGCTGATCGCCCGCGCCATGTCCGGCGGTTTCCACGCCGCCTGGCCACTCGCGCTTGGCGTTGTCGTCGGTGATGTAATCTGGCCCCTGGTCGCTGTCCTGGGCGTTACCTGGATCGTGTCGGTTTTCGATGGCTTCATGATCGCGCTCCGCTGGATCGCCTGCCTGATGTTCCTTGGCATGGGCTGGCTGATCATCCGGAACCGCGACGCCACGATCGCCACCGACAGCCGCCTGACGCGCCCGGGCATGTGGGCGGGCTTCATGGCGGGGGTCGTCGTCATCCTCGGTAATCCGAAGGCGATCCTGTTCTACATGGGCGTCCTGCCGGGCTTCTTCGATCTGAGCTTGCTGACCTGGCCGGACATTGCAGCAATCTGCTTTCTCTCGATGATTGTGCCGCTTCTGGGCAACCTTGTGCTGGCCAGGTTCGTCGGGCAGGCACGGCAGCTTCTGACCTCTCCAGAGGCGCTTCGGCGGACCAATGTAACGGCAGGTATCCTTCTGATCGCCGTCGGTCTCGTGATTCCCTTCACCTGAGAAATCGGCTCCGGCGGTCGCGCTTTCCGTTCGGGTGCCGAAACACGGTTCGCCGCCCGCGGGAGGCGAACCGCAAAAAACCACCAAATATTGTGTGTCGGGCGTGACAAACCCCTTGAAAACGCCTATATTTTCCCCTGTCACAACAAGGAAGAACGGCATGGCAGAGGCCGCAGCGGCGCCGGAAGAATATGGCGCGGATTCCATTAAGGTTCTCAAAGGCTTAGAGGCGGTCCGCAAGCGTCCCGGTATGTATATCGGCGACACCGACGATGGGTCTGGCCTGCACCACATGGTCTACGAAGTCGTCGACAACGGCATCGACGAGGCTTTGGCTGGCCATGCCGACGCCGTAACGGTCACGATTCACGCCGATTCCAGTGTTTCGGTCAGCGACAACGGACGTGGCATTCCGGTCGATCTGCACGCCGAGGAAGGCGTTTCGGCGGCCGAGGTCATCATGACCCAGCTGCACGCAGGTGGTAAGTTCGACCAGAACTCCTACAAGGTCTCGGGCGGTCTGCACGGCGTGGGCGTCTCGGTTGTGAACGCGCTGTCCGAATGGCTTGAACTGCGCATCTGGCGTGGGGGCAAAGAGCATTTCGCCCGCTTCGAGCGCGGCGAGACGACAGAGCATCTGCGGGTCGTGGGCGACGCCAACGGCCGGAAAGGCACCGAGGTGCGCTTTCTCGCCTCGACCGACACGTTCTCGAACCTCGAGTACAGCTTCAAGACGCTCGAGAACCGCCTTCGCGAACTGGCGTTCCTGAACTCCGGCGTCCGGATCCTCCTGCGCGACGAGCGCCCGGCCGAAGCCCTCGAGACCGAGTTCTTCTTCGAGGGCGGCGTCCGTGAATTCGTCCGTTATCTCGATCGCCACAAGCAGCCCATGATCGACGAGCCGATCTTCATCGAGGGCGAGCGTGAAGGTATCACCGTCGAGGTGGCCATGTGGTGGAACGACAGCTACCACGAGACGGTTCTGCCCTTCACCAACAACATCCCCCAGCGCGACGGCGGCACGCATCTCGCTGGTTTCCGGGGCGCGCTGACGCGTACGATCAACCTCTACGCGGGGTCGTCCGGCATCGCGAAAAAGGAAAAGATCAACTTCACCGGCGACGACGCCCGCGAAGGCCTGACCTGCGTTCTCTCCGTCAAGGTGCCCGACCCCAAGTTCTCGTCCCAGACCAAGGACAAGCTCGTCTCCTCCGAGGTGCGCCCGGCGGTCGAGGGTCTGATGAACGAAAAACTGGCTGAATGGTTCGAAGAGAATCCCGGCCCTGCCAAGATGATCGTCACCAAAATCGTCGAGGCCGCCCTTGCGCGCGAAGCGGCGCGGAAGGCCCGCGAGATGACGCGGAAAAAATCCGCGCTCGACGTCGCCTCGCTGCCCGGCAAACTGGCCGATTGCCAGGAAAAGCGCCCCGAATTCCGCGAACTGTTCCTCGTCGAGGGCGACAGCGCAGGTGGCTCAGCCAAACAGGGCAGGGCCCGCGCCAACCAGGCCGTGCTCCCTCTGCGCGGCAAGATCCTCAATGTCGAACGCGCCCGCTTCGACCGGATGCTCTCCAGCCAGGAGATTGGTACGCTGATCACCGCGCTTGGCACCGGCATCGGGCGTGACGAGTTCGACATCTCGAAACTGCGCTACCACAAGATCGTCATCATGACCGATGCCGACGTCGATGGGGCGCATATCCGCACGCTTCTGCTGACGTTCTTCTTCCGTCAGATGCCTCAGATCATCGAGGGTGGATATCTCTACATTGCCCAGCCGCCGCTCTACAAAGTCGCGCGCGGCAAGTCCGAGGTCTATCTCAAGGACCAGGTCGCGCTGGACGACTACCTGATCCAGATGGGTGTCGAAGGCGCGGTGCTGCGCCTTGGCTCGGGCGAAGAGATCGTCGGGCAGGATCTCGGCCGCGTGGTCGAGGAAGCCCGCCAGGTGCGCCGCGTCCTCCAGGCCTTCCCGACGCACTACCCGCAAACCATCCTCGAACAGGCCGCCATCGCCGGCGCCTTCCGCCCGGGTCAGGTCGACGCCGATCTTCAGGGCACCGCCGACGCTGTCGCCCGACGCCTCGATCTTGTCGCGTTGGAGTACGAACGCGGATGGCACGGCCGGATCACGCAGGACCACGGCATTCGCCTGACGCGCGTTCTGCGCGGGGTCGAGGAAGTGCGCACGCTCGACGGACCGGTTCTCCGCTCGGGCGAAGCCCGGCGGCTCGGCGGCTATACGGACGCTCTGAACGAAGTCTACTCCCAGCCGGCAAAACTCGTCCGCCGGGACCGCGAGGTGCCTGTCTACGGCCCCCTCGGACTTCTGGCGACGATCCTTGACGAGGGTGAAAAGGGCCTAAGCCTCCAGCGGTACAAGGGTCTGGGCGAGATGAACCCCGACCAGCTCTGGGAAACGACGCTCGACCCCGAGGCGCGCACGCTCCTGCAGGTCAAGGTCGCGGATCTGGCCGAAGCCGACGACCTCTTCACCAAGCTGATGGGCGACGTCGTCGAACCTCGCCGAGAGTTCATCCAGCAGAACGCGCTCAGCGTGGAGAACCTCGATTTCTGACGAGGCCGAGAGCGCCGACCCTGACTTGGTCAGAGGCTTCAAGGCGCTGACACCCGGACGCCACCGCGGTTTGATCCTGAGCCGCATCCAGGGCCAGCAATCCGCAACCCGTGCGGCTCCCATCGCAAAGGCCGCGCCAAAGAACCGTGAGGGCGGGGTTTGGAATGGCCGCTGATATCCTCGGTATCGGAGAACCCCTGATCGAGATGGTCCGATTGCCCGATCCCATCGACGGGCGTCCCGCTTACGTGCAGGGCTTTGGTGGCGACACTTCGACGGCGATCATCGCCGCCGCCCGGCAGGGCGCGAAAACCGGTTATCTGACCGCGGTTGGCGACGACATGTTCGGCGAGGCGATGCGCGCTCTTTGGACCCGAGAAGGCGTCGATCATGGCCACGTCTTGACGAAACCCGGCGATCCGACCGGCGTTTGTTTCATCGACCCGGACCCGGCTGGTCGGCGCTTCACCTATGCCAGGCGCGGGTCTGCGGCCAGCCTCTATAGCTCCGCTGATCTTCCCGAAGACGCCATCGCCGCCGCTAGGGTTCTCCACCTCTCCGGCATCACGCTGGCGATCTCCGAGACGATGCGGGCAGCCGCGCTTCGAGCTTGCGAAATCGCGAAAGCGAACGACACTCTCGTTTCGCTCGACCTCAACCATCGCCCGCGCCTCTGGTCCGACGACCTCGCCCGCAAGGTTCTCTCAAGCGTTCCAGCCGATCTCGTCTTCCCCAGCGACGACGAGGCGGCGGTGCTGCACAGCCTCACCGATCCCGATGCGATCGCAGACCACTACCTCGGAAACGGTGCAAGGATCGTGGCCCTCAAACGCGGCGCGGCCGGCGCGCGCGTTGCGACACCCGACAGTCGCTTCGACGTTCCGGCGGCCCCGGCCACGCCGGTCGACAGCGCCGGGGCAGGGGACAGCTTTGCCGGCTCCCTCCTCGCCTACTGGTTGGAAACCGGCGACCTCCGCCTCGCCGCCACCCGTGCCGCAAAAGTCGCTGCCGGCACCGTCAGCGGACTGGGCGCGGTGGAGCCGATCCCGGGACGAGCAGCCATCGTCGACGACTGAACACTCTCCGGATCAGCCTTCAATTCATCCAGGCCGCCCAGCCATCCTCATAGTACCTGACCAGCGGATGCGACAGGATCGTGTTGGGTTGAACATCCAGAGGACCCGAGTCCTCGGGAAACACCGTCATGGCCGTGAATGCCTCTTCGCTCAGGTATTTCAGGTCTTCCGGCAAACTCACGGGCTCCCGGAAACCCGCCTCTTGCGTGACCATCGTGAAACCCCAGTCGCCGAAGCTGGGAACATACGTGTGATAGGGCACAAACGTCAGCGCCTCTCCCGGCCGCGCCGGATTGCGCGTGCCGGCCCATGTGCGCACGACCGACCAGAATGCCTCGCGCGCGAAAACAGGCGACCCGGCCTGCGTCACCATCACCCCGCGTGGCGATAGCCTCTCCATCAGCGGTGCATAGAACTCGCGCGAGTACAGCTTCGAGACCGCGAAATCCCTCGGATCAGGCAGATCCAGGATGATGACGTCGAACACCTCCGCGCTTTCTCGCGCGAACAGCCATGCATCCTGGTTCAGGATCGTCACCTTCGGATCGCTCAAGGACCGATCGTTCAGCGCAGCCAGTCCCGGCCGGTCCCGGAACAGTTCCGTCACGCGCGGGTCGAGGTCCACCAGCGTCACCCGCTCAACATCTGCCCAGCGCAGCACCTCACGCACAGCCATCCCGTCGCCGCCACCCAGGATCAGCACATCCGCCCGGCGCGGCGCGCGCGCCATTGCGGGGTGCACAAGGCTCTCGTGATAGCGATGCTCGTCCAGCGTATCGAACTGGATCGAGCCGTTCAGGAAAAGGCGGTAGCGGTCGCGCCAATGGGTCACGACGATCCGCTGATAGGGCGTCTCCTCGGCCAGGATCACGTCGTCCTCGAAGAAGGCGCGGTCAGCCAGCGACACGATCCGGTCCGACCAGATCAGCCCCGCCGCACAGGCCACCAGCCCGAACACCCAGGCCCCGCGCAACGCCCATCCGATCCGCTCCCGAAAAAGCCAGACCGAGATCCCCGCAACCAGCAGGTTCAACAGACCGAACGTCAGGCTCGCCGCCATCAGCCCCAACTGCGGCACGATCACCAGCGGAAACAGCACCGCCGCCACCAGCGCTCCCGCGTAATCCGCCGTCAGCACGCTCGATAACGTATGCGTCATTGCCTCCCGCTCAGTCAGGATCCGCGTGATGAGCGGGATCTCCAGTCCCGAAAGCGCCCCGATGGCGATAACCAGCGAGAACAGGATCGCGTGCAACCCATCCAGGTACCCATAGGCCAGGAACAGCACCGGCGCCGAGAACCCGCCCACGATCCCCAGCAACACCTGGCTCAGCGTGAACCCCCGCTCCGGCACGCTCACGAAGCGCGACGCCCACGCCCCCAGCCCCATCGAGGTCATGAACACCCCGATCACCAGGCTGAACTGCGTCACCGAGTCCCCCAGCAGGTAACTCGACACAGCTCCCGCGATCAGCTCGTAAACCAGCCCCGCGACCGCGACGACGAATGTCGCGGCCAGAAGCCAGATCGCCTGTGCGTCGCGGGCCCCGGTCATCAGCTCAGGATCACGGCCGCGATCAGGATCGAAACCGCGATGAACAGGCACCCGATCAGCACCGCGATCGCCAGGTTCTGATCCTCCTCGATTTCCTGCCGCAGCGAAAACGGCGTGATCCATTCGATCAGCTTCCAGCAGATGCCCAGCAGCACCAGCCCCAGAAGCGTGTAGAAGATCGTCGCGACGACCTCCGCCAGCACTATCGCTTCAAACATCTCTCTCTCCTCATTTGACACCGCCGCCAAGCCCATAGCCGCCGCCCGGCGACCCGACCCGCGTCGAAACCACGTTGCTGTTTTCGCCCCAGACGCCATTCACGCTCAGCGTCGCCGCCGTGCCCACGATTGCGACCACAAGGATCACGAAGACGACCCGCACCACCATCAGTCGTCACTCCAGTCGCTGCCGGCCCAGCGTCGCTTGTTGTGCAGCGCCCGCTGACCCAGGAACGCGCCGCCCAATCCGGCCAGAAGAACTCCGGCTGCGATCAGCCACATCGGGTTCGTGTGCCCCTCGCTGATCGTCACCTGCATCTCGCGCGCCAGCCGACCGTTCGTCCAGTCCACCTCGCCGCCCGCGGGCGTCAGTTCCAGAGTGTACCGCCCGGCTGCCAGCTTCACCTTCGTATCGACGCGCTGCGATCCCTCCGACCAGTTCTCGTTGTCTTCGCGTCCGAAGTAATACTCGACCCCCCGCTCGAAGGCGGCAACCGTTTCCCCATCGTCATCCAGCAGTTCCGCCTCGAACCAGGCCCAGCTGTTCGAGGCATCTGCCCAGATTTCGATGTTGGTCAGCCGGTCGCCCCGCGTGATCTCGAACGGCACCTCGATCGGCCGCGTCGTAGGCATGCGATCGGTCCGCACAACTTGTTCGCCCATCGACCAGAACGCCATCGCCAGAAGGATGGAAACCGCGCCGGCCCCCAGCGCCACGTTCCGCATGAACAGTTGCAGGGGCGAGCGCTCGATCTCGTCCAGAACATGCACGCCCAATGGCGGCGGCAGCCGCGCCGCATCCAGCCCGAAAGAGTCAACCACCTCTGCCCGGTTCGGCAATTCGATCAGTTCGTATTCCCGCTCACCATCCTGCTCCACGATGTCCAGCATCCTGTGCCCGCAGACCAGGCTGACATAGCGGATACGGTCCTCCATCGACGGCACATAGTTGAACGCGCCCTCGATGAAGGTCGGCCGCGCGGTGCCCGAGCCATAATAGCGATAGGTCCGTCCTCCCATCTCGACCGTGGGCCGGTGCTCCGCGGATTCGATCAGGGCGTTGCTCAGGCCCGCGGGCCGCGGCATGTCGCGTGTCTTCCGGGCATAGGTGATGTGCCCGTCCTCCACCGTCAGCCAGCCATAGCCATGCGTGGGCGAGAAGACCTGGTGATCCGTCCAGGTCCAGACTCGCCCGGCATGCTCTTCCAGCCACCCGATGGTCCCGATCACGGTGAATGGAACGCCCCACAGCACGCCCTCCATCCCAAGATCGAAGGGCGTGTCGGGCCGCTGCATATCGCGGAACCGGGCGATGACCCGGAAGTCCTCCTGAACGTCCAGCTCAGAGCCGCAATAGGAACAGACATGCACCCGGACGCGCCCGCCACCCAACAGGTCCTGCCCGGCACCGCATTGGGTGCAGTTGAAACTATGAGCCGCCGCGCCGGTCATGCCGCCCGCACATCCCACGGGTCGATCCACGACCCGCGCGTCCAGCCGCGTCCGCCGTCCCAGACCTCGTATGTGGCCATCTCGCCGCCCGGCCCGCTCAGATCGAAATAGAGATGGGTCTCGCCCACCGTCAGCTCCTCGGGAAACTCGCCCCGGATCGCCAGGCATGTGGCATTCTCGGCCTCGGTCACGGTGAACTCGACGCCGGCTACGGTCAGCGACTGCCCCAGCCGCAGGTTCCGCGCGCGCGGCCAGTCCTCCGCGGGCAGCGGGCGCTCCACGGCGTAATCGCCTTCGTCGACACTCAGCCAGTATCCGGTCTCGCCGGCGCTCTCGGGGCACCAGTATTCGTCCCACCAGCCGCGCCCATAGCTGAAGCGGGCATGGCCCGCCGGCGTCAGGTGCAACCCGCCAACCCGCAAGGTCTGGCCCAACACGACCAGCGTCGGGGCCTCCTGCATCATGCCACCGGATCCGGCCAGCTGGAACGCCGCGTCCTTCAATACCGACGTACTGCCGCAGGACGGGCAGACAATCATGCGCGAATGCTGAAATCTCCGGGGCAGTTCGGCCCCACAATTCTCGCAATGAAATTCGCCTGCCATGGTCAATAGCGCTGCCAGCTCAAATGCCCTGCCAGACCATGAAACAGCGGCACTGAAAGAGCAACCGTCTGGCACCCGGGCGCAGCCCGTGAAAAGGTCTCCGGTGAAAGGAGCCCGCCGATGCAGATCGCCATGACAGACTTCGCCCTCAAGAACTGGGACCCCGAGAAAGCCGGCACCCGGATCAACGGCATCACGCCTGCCGACCTGGTGGCGGCTGCCAATGCGAAAGGCGGGCCCCTGGTCGACGGCTACGCGCCATTCTGCAAGCATCTCTTCCTTGAAAACGCCACCGACACACGCTGCGGCTTCGCACGCATCACCGAGGACAACCGACATCTGCTCCGCTCAGGCTATGTCGCCCGGCGGGACGGCGAACGCGCAGTGCTGGAGCGCTGGTTCGAAGGTCTGGAGGCGCCCCGCGCGAACTGGCTCGACGTGATCCTGTACAGCCACGCACAGCTTCTGGCCGAGGCTCGCGACTACGCGGAAGAGCAATCCGTCCCCGACTGCGACTGGGGCATCGTCTCGATCATCGGCACGCTTGACCCCGTCGAACCGCCCATGCCCCCGATCACCCAGATGCGAAATGCCCTCGGCCGCGCCGAAGGCGGCTCCGGTGTCCCTCTCGACGTGGCGGCCTATGACAGGGCTGTCGCATTCTGGGACAATCACGCGGCGGTGCGGTGACGGGAAATCGCGAAAGCGCCCAATGCTTCCATCGGCCCCAAAATATCCCGGGGGAGCTGCCCGGAATGGGCAGCGGGGGCAGAGCCCCCAACCCTGCAGGACTCTGACGTAGCGGGCTGTTCACGATAGTTAATCCCCGCACCACATCTGGTGGGCCCGTCAGAATTGCCCATACCCGTGCCATACGTTTTTCCGACGCTTTGCAGACGGTTTGCCGACCGGGGTCCAACCCCGTATCCCCAGTGAAACAAGGCCGTTAACCTTTCCAGGTCACTCCGGCAACGCCCACTCCGTGCGTTGCCACCGTACGCAGGCTCCCTCCCCGGGGTGACCTTCCGGCCGTGATGGGCTATCCCTGTGGAAGTATTGACGGAAAAGGATCATGGTCCGGCAAATCCTGCCCATCTCGGCGCTGCTCCTCGGCTCGTTCTTCCTCCTCTTCGCAGGGGGCATCAACGGGCTGATCCTCCCTGTCCGCGGCTCCGCCGAGGGCTTCACCGACCTCTCCCTCGGCCTCCTCGGCACCGGCTGGGCCATCGGCTACGTCTCCGGCTGCCTCTACACCGCCCGCCTTGTTCAGCGGGTGGGACATATAAGGGCGTTTAGCGTGATGTGTTCCCTGGCGGGCATTGTCATCCTAGCTCAACTCCTGATCCTTTCGCCGCATGCCTGGATCCCGTTGCGCGCGCTTCAGGGCTTTTGCTTCGCAGGTGCTGCGATGATCGTTGAGAGCTGGCTGTCTGAGCGCGCCGACGCCAGAAGCCGGGGCCGCATCTTCGGAATCTACACCATGGTCAACCTGTTCGCTTCGACCGCGGGCCAATTGACGTTAACTGTGGGAGATTCAAGCGGTTATTTCTTTTTCGTTCTGGGCGCGATGTTCTATTCTCTGGCGCTGATCCCTACCGCGGCCAGCTCGTCGGCAACGCCACAACCGCTGGTTTCCGTCAAGCTCGACATCCGCGCGCTTTGGCGCAATTCGCCTGTCGCGGTCTTTGCTGTCTTCATGGTGGGCATCTCGAACGCGTCCTTCGGAACGCTCGCTGCCGTATACGGTGCGCGAATTGGTCTCGAGATCAGTTCAATTGCGCTGTTCGCGTCAATTCCCATCCTGATCGGCGCTATCAGCCAGATCCCGGTTGGCATCCTTTCCGACCGGCTGGATCGGAGAAAGGTCTTGGTCGGAGTTGCTCTGGTCGCCCTGATCGCCGATGTCGTTTTCGTCTTGGCGACACCGGAGAACCGCTGGGCAAACCTCGCGCTCGCAGGGGTTTTCGGAGGCGCCATCTTCGCCATGTATCCGATCATCATCGCCCATGCGAACGATCATGCCGACGGCAATTTCATCCGGATCAGTGGAGGCCTGCTACTAGTCTTTGGGGTTGGCTCGATCATTGGACCACTTGTCGCTGGCTGGGCCATGTCCGTTGTTGGTCATCGGGGTCTCTTCCTGACGACCGCGTCGGCTCACGTCCTGATCATCCTCCAGGCAATCTACCGGATCGTAAGGCGCGCGCCGGTCGCTGATAGTGAAAAATCCGAATTCAAGGCGGGTCCTATCGGGCGGACGACGACGCCGCAGACCATTGCAATGTCTGCTAGCGAATCCGAAGTCGATGAAGCAATGGAGGTGCCGGAAACCAGTTCCGGAGAGGCCGGAGTTGGACGGGATCAGTCCTGACCTAAGTGAGTTTTCCCCCGCGCTTTTGCCAAATCGATCTGGCGCTGACGTTCGCGGAATCGCGTTCGGTCCGCATCGCTGTACTCGTCGACGCACCGTGCGCAGGATACACCCTTTTCATAGGCAGGGTGCTTTTTCCCTTCCGCGCTCAATGGTCGTCGGCAGGCGTAGCAAAGATCGTAGTCTCCTTCGACAAGGCCGTGGCCAACCGACACACGTTGATCGAAGACAAAACACTCGCCTCTCCAGAGGCTCTGATCCTCCGGAACCTCTTCCAGGTACTTCAGGATTCCACCCTTCAGGTGATAGACCTCATCAACGCCCTGTCCGATAAGGTAATTTGTGGATTTCTCACAACGGATGCCCCCGGTGCAGAACATCGCTATCTTTTTCCCGGCGAAGCGGTTGTGATTGCGTCTCCACCAATCGGGAAACTCTCCAAATGCTTTGGTTTCAGGATCGATCGCGCCCTCGAACGTTCCAATCTCGATTTCATAGTCGTTTCGAGTGTCGATTACCGCTACGTTCGGGTCGCTGATCAGATCGTTCCAGTCCTTGGGATTCACGTACGCGCCAACCGCAGCAGTCGGGTTCACGTCGGGTTGCCCCATGGTGACGATTTCCTTTTTCAACCTGACCTTTAGTCGCGCGAACGGCATTTCGGTGGCAGTACTTTCTTTCCAATCGAGATCAGAGCATCCGGGAAGTCTGCGGATATGTGCCAGTACGGCGTCTATTCCCTCCCGCGTTCCGGCGATCGTGCCATTGATTCCCTCCCGTGCCAGCAGAAGCGTTCCCTTCACGCCTTGAGTACAGGCAAGCCGCGCCAACGGCTCCTTTAGTTCAGCAGGGTTGTCGAATGGTGTGAATTTGTAGAGAGCGGCGACTGTGTACATGGCCCTGCCAGATACGCCGTTGATCCTTCGTCGGCAAGGCGTAGGGTAGGCCTGCCGAACCCTAGGAGATCAGTCATGCGTGCGTCAAATGAAGCCATTCTCGTCATCGACGTTCAGAACGATTTCTGCCCTGGTGGCGCATTGGCGGTTGCTGGTGGTGACGAGATCGTCGCGCCGATCAATGCGCTCGTGCCCGAATTTCCCGTCAGGGTCTTCACCCAGGACTGGCACCCGGTCGATCACCTTAGCTTCGCGTCCCAGCACGACGGAAAGGAAGCCTTCACGACGACCGAGATGCCTTACGGCACTCAGGTCCTCTGGCCTGATCACTGTGTTATTGGAGAGGATGGTGCCAGGTTTCACCCAAAACTCGACATGCGTCCGGCCGACCTGATCATTCGCAAGGGCTTCAGGCGCGAAATTGACAGCTATTCAGCCTTCTTCGAGAATGATCAGACAACCCCGACAGGTCTTGAGGGATATCTCCGGACTCGCGGTGTCGACACTGTCACTCTGGTCGGACTCGCTACCGACTACTGTGTCAACTTCTCCGCAGTCGATGCGGCCAGATTGGGCTTCAAGGTCCGTGTCATCCAAAGCCTGTGCCGCGCCATTGATCTTGACGGATCGCTAACAGCGGCGAAAGAAGGCATGACCAAAGCCGGGGTTACTCTGGCATGATCCAGTTTCTCGGGGATTTATCGCTGCACAGTGACCATTTTTCCGCCAGTTGCGACCTCGACCAGTTTCGCTGCGCCGTTCCCATTTCCTAGAAGCGTGACGACCACGAATAGGCCCAGAGCCATCATTCCCATCTTTGCTGCGCCTATTCCGACCTTTCTAGGCGGCGCTGAGTCGATGGTCATGCGGATGTCTTCTGCGGTCATTGCACGTGGGGTCTGTGCTGCATTGCCCAGTTTCGGGGGAGCGGAAAAGAAGGCATCCATGTCGGGTCCGCTTGGCAGTGGTTGTGTCGCTGCCGCCGTTGCGGGTTTGCTGAAAAAGGTGTCGATGTCGGCTGGGGCTCCTCCCGTGGTCTTGGCTTGGGTCGAGGCGGGAGCGCTAAAAAAAACATCCATTGCCCCGCCATTTCCTTTTGACTGAGGATGCGACGTCTCGCGTTGTTGATCGACCTGTGCGGGATACAAGAGAGGAACAGGGCTGGCCGGCATTTCTCGTGGTTTGGCGGTCAACGCGGCGATTGCGAATGCTTCGATGTCGAACCCATTCCAATCCGCATCGGACGGAAGCTTCTCAAGGTTTTCCATCAGGCGTTCGATTACTTTTGCGCGTGCCGGTGCGTCGGAAGCGGGATAGCGACCACATCCGGCGCCGCTGTCATACACGCTCAGTCCGAAGCCGCTGTCCATCAGGCACTTCTTCACCGCTTCGGACGCGCCTTTCAGAATTTCAACTGCCGATGCGTCGCGAAACAATGCACGTTGTGTTCCCAGTGTCTCGGGCACGCCAAGCTCTGCAATCAAATCGCCATACCGAGCCTGTGCATCCGTCGGGATAATGGAAAACATATCAAAGTCGTAGGTCAGAGCCATAATGAAACCCCGTAGCTATTCGCGCGAAACAATCGTCTGCGATTGTGTCTTGATGTGGGCCAACTGGGGGCCATAAAGCGCCGAAATTTTCTGTATACCATCGCATACCATCTTTATTTCTTAACCGGCTTGGGATATGCCGCCTCTGCCGGTTGGATCAGGAGGCGACGTATGTCCAAGATCAAGGTAGCCAATCCCATCGTCGAGATGGACGGAGACGAGATGACCCGCATCATGTGGGACATCATCAAGCAGAAACTGATCCTGCCTTATCTGGATGTCGATCTTGTCTATTACGACTTGGGTATGGAGGAACGCGACCGCACAGATGACCAGATCACAATAGACGCAGCCGAGAAGACCAAAGAGGTTGGCGTTGCCGTCAAATGCGCCACGATCACCCCGGACGAGGCCCGGGTCGAGGAATTTAGACTGAAAAAGATGTGGCGATCGCCGAATGGCACAATTCGCAACATCCTCGGCGGAGTGATCTTCCGTCAGCCAATAATCTGTAGGAACGTGCCACGCCTTGTTCCCGGTTGGACCAAGCCCATCGTTGTTGGACGACACGCCTACGGAGACCAGTACCGCGCCACCGATTTCCATTTTCCCGGCGCAGGCAAGCTGACGCTGAAGTTCGAAGGTACCGATGGTGAAGTTATCGAGCGCGAGGTCTTCGATGCGCCCGAAGCCGGCGTTGTCATGGGTATGTATAACTTGGACAAATCGATCTATGACTTCGCGCGCGCATCGTTCAACTATGCCTTGAACCTCGGCTGGCCACTTTATTTATCCACCAAGAACACAATCCTCAAAGCCTATGATGGCCGGTTCAAGGACATCTTTCAGGAGGTCTACGATACCGAGTTCAAGGACGCGTTCGCGGACAAGAAGATCTGGTATGAGCACAGGCTGATCGATGACATGGTCGCCTCGTCGCTGAAATGGTCGGGGGGGTATGTCTGGGCCTGCAAGAACTATGATGGCGACGTGCAGTCCGACACGGTAGCACAGGGTTTCGGTTCCCTGGGTCTGATGACGTCCATTCTCATGACGCCTGACGGCAAGATTGTCGAATCGGAGGCCGCCCACGGCACTGTGACTCGCCATTATCGTCAGCATCAGGAAGGCCATAAGACTTCGACCAACTCCATAGCCTCGATTTTCGCTTGGACGGGCGGCCTTCGGCATCGCGCCAAACTCGACGAAAACGAGGCGTTGCGTTCATTTGCCGAAACTCTGGAAAAGGTTGTTGTCGAAACGGTCGAGTCTGGTCACATGACGAAGGATCTGGCCCTGCTCGTGGGTCCCGATCAAGGCTGGCTGACGACGACGGGGTTCCTTGACAAGATCGATGAAAATCTGGCCAAGGCCCTAAACTGACTCTGTTCATGGTGCCGGGGAGGACCCAGAGAGTTACACACTGGGTCACGTCCCTATCTTGCCAAGCAGTACAGACCGAGCAAAGGTCAAGAAAGATAGGCATCCAGTGGCGTTTGGATGACTGCACGTGTCAGGTAACTGCCTATCTCCTTGAGACCGCCCTTGATCCAGTGGTCCCCGTAGGTCTTGATTCAGGTTTCCTCAGAGGATTGAATCTGCACTCCTTTAGGGGAGATAAATGGAGTTCCCATGTTGATGTTGCTCGTTTCGGCGTACACGCGCACTTTGCCCCAGTAAATGTGCGTTTGCACGACGCGTGGTCGGTAAGTCAGGATGAAAGCGGGACAACGGACCGTTTCTATGGATATGGCAGGCTGGTTGGCGAGACTGTTCCACGAACTGGGTCTTCAGCCTAATCGCGACCTCTCACCTTTCCGTTAGACTATTGACAAGCCAGTTGTCCGCTGTCGGCAATACAACGATGTTGAAAGCCAACTGAGAGGAGTTGGCGATGGGCACCGAACGATTCACTTTCCAGGGTCATTCTGGAGATATGCTGGCTGCACGGCTTGACATGCCCGATGGGCCACATTTGGCAACGGCCCTATTTGCCCATTGTTTTACCTGCGGAAAGGATATCGCAGCGGCCCGCCGAATCGCCTCGCGCTTGGCTGCGATGGGCATTGCCGTCCTACGGTTTGATTTTACGGGACTTGGGCACTCGGATGGAGAGTTCGGGAATACGACCTTCAGTTCGAATGTGGAGGACCTTGTCCGCGCCGCAAATGCCCTGCAATCAAGAGAAATGCCTCCGGCACTTCTTATTGGGCACAGTCTCGGAGGGGCGGCCATTCTGAAGGCTGCGATCGAGATTCCCGAAGCGAAGGCCTTGGTGACGATTGGCGCGCCTTTTGATCCCGGCCATGTCACTCACAACTTCAGTGACTCGTTGGAGAAAATCAGGGAGCATGGAAGTGCCCCTGTCGATCTGGCAGGTCGGTCCTTTACGATCGGGCGCGACTTCGTCGAGGATGTGGAAGGCACTTCGCTGGAGCGAGTGATCTCGAAGCTTGGCAAGGCGCTTCTGATCCTGCATGCCCCCCGCGACGCAACGGTCGGTATCGAAAACGCAACACGCATCTTTTCTGCGGCGAAGCATCCCAAGAGTTTCGTGACGCTCGACGACGCCGACCATCTTGTGTCGAGCGCCTCGGACGCCGAGTACGCCGCCGAGGTTATTGCTGCTTGGTCGGGACGATATCTTGGCCTGCGCGCCCCTGCGCAACCTCCCGGCGCACCTGAGGGCATAGTGCGGGTCTCAGAGGCGGATCCGAATGGGTTCCTTCAGGACGTGAACTCGGGTCCTTTCCACCACACACTCGCGGATGAGCCAGCCTCCTATGGTGGGACTAACAGGGGCATGTCGCCTTACGGCTTCCTTGCGGCAGGTCTCGGCGCCTGCACCTCGATGACAATCCGAATGTACGCACGCCGAAAGGGATGGCCGCTGGATCATGTCTCGGTCGAAGTCAGCCACGACAAGGTACATGCACAGGACGCCAAAGGCGCAGGCGCGGTCAGAATCGACACGTTTCGGCGTGCGATCCGGCTTGTCGGTGAATTGTCGCATGAGCAGCAACAGCGCCTGATGGAAATCGCCGATAAGTGCCCGGTCCATCGCACATTTGAGCACGGAGCAAGGGTCGAAACTGTTTTGATGGAGCACTGAAGGATTCGTTTTTGACCAATCGGTCAATCTTGATAATTGGATTGCTCCATGTCACCATTTGTGTGTCAAATAGGGGCTCAGCGAATGTCAACCAAGACCAGTGTCGTGTCCCGATCTGCCTCGGGCGAGGCGCAATTGCCGCAAGTTCACGAACCGCGCAATCCCGGGACTGATCTTGATCTCGATCGAATCGCATCGATTCAGGCCAATACGTCAGCTATCGAGCGCAGGACAGCTACTTTGCCCGGGCGCCGCTCGGTCAAGAAAGAATATCAGGCTGCTTGGCTTCTTCGAGCAATTACTCTGATCGACCTAACAACGCTTTCGGGCGACGACACCCGGGGTCGGGTCCGGCGGCTCTGCGCAAAGGCGACCAATCCGGTGCGCCAAGACATTCTCAACGCGCTTGGCATGCCTCCAATCACCACGGGCGCAGTTTGCGTTTATCATGACATGGTCGAGACGGCAGTCGATGCGCTTGCTGGTACAGGGGTTCCCGTGGCTGCAGTGTCAACCGGGTTTCCGGCTGGTCTTTCTCCTCTGCGATTGCGAATTGCCGAGATCGAGGAAAGCGTGAAATCCGGCGCCAGTGAGATAGATATTGTGATTTCGCGTCGTCACGTGCTTACGGGCAACTGGCAGGCGCTCTATGATGAAATGAAATTGTTTCGGGCCGCGTGCGGTGACGCGCATGTCAAAGCAATTCTCGCCACGGGCGAACTTGGGTCTCTCCGGAATGTGGCGCGTGCCAGTTGGGTTTGCATGATGGGCGGTGCCGACTTCATCAAAACCTCCACTGGCAAGGAAAGCGTGAACGCCACCCTTCCCGTCAGTTTGGTCATGGTCCGCGCGATCCGTGCCTATCACGAGGCAACCGGTTACCGGATCGGGTACAAGCCTGCAGGCGGGATTTCCAAGGCGAAAGACGCAATTACATATCTTACACTGATCAAGGACGAACTGGGCGATCGTTGGTTGCGTCCCGATCTGTTCAGATTCGGAGCATCTTCACTTTTGGGGGATATTGAGCGGCAGTTGGAACACCACGTCACGGCCCGCTACTCGGCGGTCTACAGACATGCATTGGGATAAAGTAATGACCGTCGCACCAGATACTTGGCCCGAGGCCACCGACTATTTCCGCTTCTATTCCGAAGGTCGGCACGATCGGCTTGCCAAGGTCGCCTTCATATACAGCAGCGAGGAAGTGCGCGAATCCAAGGATGGCGAAAAGCTGTATATCGGGCGTGCTGGCGCCGATGGGATTGAATTTGTCTACCGTCGAGGATCGCCCGATATCTGGGCATATTACCCAATTGACGGCGATCTGGAGTGGAAAGCTGAAAACATCGAGGGCTTGGAACGCGCCTGGAAGACCGGAGCGCTCAAAGTATGAGGCAGACATGACGGTCCAGGATATCTTCGAGACTATGGAATACGGCCCTGCGCCGGAGGACGCCTCCGAAGCGTTGAAATGGCTCGAACGTCACGGTGGTCGGTTTGGTCACTACATCAACGGGACCTGGACAAGACCGGCGCGTACCTTTGCCTCCAAAAACCCGGCAACGGGTCAGACGCTGGCCAAGGTCAGCCAGGCGTCTTCCAAGGATGTCGAGGCTGCGATCGCTGCTGCGCGCAAGGCGCAGAAGGCCTGGGCGCGTGACGCCAAGGGGCGTGCTCGCGTCCTCTACGCGATCGCCAGAATTATACAAAAGCAATCCCGCCTTTTCGCGGTTCTGGAATCTCTCGACAACGGCAAACCAATCCGTGAAAGCCGCGACATCGATATTCCCCTCGTGGCTCGACATTTCTACTACCATGCCGGCATGGCCCAACTGATGGACGAGCAATTGCGGGGTCGTGAAGCGCTGGGTGTCTGTGGTCAGATCATACCGTGGAACTTCCCGCTTCTTATGTTGGCGTGGAAAGTCGCTCCTGCTCTGGCCATGGGCAACAGCGTGGTTCTTAAGCCCGCTGAGTATACTTCGTTGACCGCTCTCCTTTTTGCGGATCTCGCGCGCGAGGCGGGTCTTCCCAAAGGCGTTCTGAACATTGTCACAGGTGACGGCCACGTGGGCGAGATGATCGTGAGCCACCCGGATATCGACAAGATTGCCTTCACCGGCTCAACCAATGTGGGTCGCAAGATCCGTATTGGGACAGCTGGTTCAGGCAAGTCCCTGACGTTGGAGCTGGGCGGCAAGTCCCCCTATATTGTCTTTGATGATGCCGACATAGACAGCGCTATCGAGGGTCTGGTCGATGCGATCTGGTTCAATCAGGGGCAGGTTTGTTGCGCTGGCTCCCGGCTTCTTGTCCAGGAAGGCATTGCGGAGGATTTTCATGGACGCCTCAAGGCTCGCATGGACAAGCTTCGGATTGGCGACCCGCTCGACAAATGTATCGATGTTGGTGCGGTAGTAGATCCTGTTCAGCTTGAGTCGATCAAGTCAATGGTCGCGGGCACGCGTGGAGAAGTCTATCACGCATCGACACCGGTTCCCGAGATTGGTTGTTACTATCCTCCCACCCTGATTTCCGGTCTGGCGACATCTGACACGTTGATGCAGGAAGAGATCTTCGGTCCCGTTTTGGTCAGCACGACGTTCCGTACACCTGAGGAGGCCGTCGAACTTGCAAACAATTCCCGATATGGCCTTGCTGCAACGATATGGAGCGAGAACGTCAATCTTGCGCTTGATGTAGCGCCCAAGCTGGCTGCGGGCGTTGTCTGGGTTAATTCCACGAATCTGTTCGACGCAGCCGCTGGATTTGGTGGTGTGCGAGAGTCGGGTTTTGGTCGTGAGGGTGGCTGGGAAGGGTTGATGGCCTATACCCGAGCGACAGCAAAGTTGAAGAGTCTGAACCCAACACCTGCTGTAGTAGCCCCGGACGAAAAAACTGTTGAAGGCGTTGACAGAACAGCAAAGCTTTTCATCGGGGGAAAACAGGCGCGTCCCGACAGTGGGTATTCCCGAGCCGTTTGGTCCAGCAAGGGGAAGCTTTTGGGCCATGCCGGGCTAGCCAACCGCAAGGACCTCAGAAACGCAGTCGAGGCCATGAACGCGGCGCGGGGCTGGTCGCGTACGACCGGGCATCTTCGAGCACAGATCCTTTACTATCTTGGTGAGAACCTTTCAGCACGTGCCGGAGAGTTCACTGCGCGGATCAATGATTTAACTGGAAAACGAAGTGGTGCGTTCGAGGTCGAGACTTCTATCGATCGGCTGTTCACGTGGGCTGCCTGGGCAGACAAGTACGATGGTCGAGTAATAGGCGTCCCGATCCGTGGTATTGCATTGGCAACGAACGAACCTGTTGGCAAGATCGGTACTTTTGCGCCTGACGAATTGCCTCTTTTGGGTCTGATTTCTCTTATCGGGCCAGCGCTGGCGATGGGAAACAGGATTACTCTCGTTGCCTCCGAGCCCTTTCCTCTGGCCGCCACCGACTTCTACCAAGTTCTTGAGACGTCTGACGTACCGGCAGGGGTCGTGAACATCTTGACAGGCTCTCACTCTGAGCTCGCCCCGCACATGGCTGGGCACATGGATCTGGACGCGGTCTGGAGTTTTTCTGGAAGTGACCTTTCTGGCGTCGTCGAACGCGAAGCGGCAGGAAATTTGAAGCGTACCTGGGTGAATTATGGGAAGACACGCGACTGGTTTGCCGCCGGAGCCGAAGAGTTTCTTTCGGCAGCGACCGAGATCAAGACTGTCTGGGTGCCCTACGGCGAGTAACCTGTCGTTGCTCGAGGCTTGAATTGCGTCCGATCTCACGATGTGAACTGTCAAGGAACCGGAAGGTGATACCGGACGCAAATGGCCCAGACAGGATATCAGCAGTCCGGGATTGGGCGTCTTAAGTGTAGGTGACGGCCAGGGACAGTACGGGGGTGCTCGACCCGAATTGCCCGAGATCAGCGATTAAACGTCGTCTCGTGGCGCTTTGTGCAAAGAGCAAAATCCGTTCTGTTGGCGAATCCTTCAAGCGGGGTCACGCTGCGTGAGCTAAAAAGTTAAAACGCGCCCAGTTTGACCGGGCGCGTAGCGGGTTTCAGAACGGCAAGGTAATCAATTTACCGAATTGGTTTCGACTGCCTTACCTTCCAACGTGTCACCTGCTGCGATTGCTATCCGTCGCGGTTTCAGCGCTTCGGGCACTTCGCGTACTAGATCGATATGCAACATGCCGTTGACATGGCTGGCACCAGTTACGTGCACATGGTCGGCCAAGGCAAAGCGACGCTCGAATGCTCTGTTGGCGATGCCGCGGTGAAGATAGGTTTTGTTCTCGTCTTCGGCAGCCTTGCGGGCCGAGACAAAAAGAGCGTTTTCCCGAACCTCAACGCTGAGGTCATCTTCCGAGAACCCAGCGACGGCAATCGAGATGCGCCAGGCATCTTCGGCGGTCTTTTCAATATTGTAAGGCGGATAGGACGGCGTTGTGGCGGTATCCGTCAAAACCCGATCCATCAGGTCGGCGATCTGATCAAAACCAACGGTGGCCCGGTAAAGCGGTGCAAGGTCAAAGTTACGCATTCTGGTCATCCTCAATGAGCGATAACATCGCGCCCTCCCGTTTGGGCAGGGCAGGTTGTCGCCGGATCCATTATCGGCATCCGGCAAAATTCAGATAGGAAGAGGGTTTTGTGGCTTCAAGTGCCGCGTTCTCGGTCGAACAGGTCGAGAAGGGGCGGAAGCCGAAGGCGCACGTCGGAGGCCTGTGCCACTGGTTGACCGAGGAGTTGAGCGCGGCTTGAGATAATTGCGACCAACTCAAGCCCTTCACTGGTTTTTCGCAAAACCGGCGCGCCACTTTCACCACTTTCGACGTCGCATCCGAGTGTCACCAGACCTTGCAGGCCCACCTTGAGGACCGTGCAGGCCTTCTGCCGCGGCTTAGGTCCGTAGGATTCCAGCCAACTCACCACAAAGAGAGTTTCCCCCGGTTGCGCTTCGTGACCGATTGGCATCGGAGGGATCCGGTCTAAGGCGCCGGATGGCCTTAGCTCGATGGCTCCCACGTCGAACCGGAATTGCCATTCAACCCGGGGGCTTTCTCGATCATAGAGAGGATGTCTGACCGCTCGGTTTGCAGGCACTGGACCATCACCGGAACCACTTCTGAAGGCCACTCCGGAAAGATCTTTGGAATCCGGAGTGCAGTGCGCAGCGGTCACAACGATGTCTGGAGCGATCAACACCGCCGAACAAGTTCCGCCAGTCATCGAAAATTCGATGCGGCCGGCGGCGTCAACGGCTTCTCCTGCGTTCGCGGGAAAAGTAGCCCATATCAGTAGGGCTCCGGCACAAGAGCTGAGCGCTTTCATCCAAGCGATTCTTGAGGTGTTTTCAACTGGTTTCAAGGCCGCAAAAATTTTGCGCCACCACCTCCACTGCCCACCGAACGAACGCGTGTCTGATCGCTGCGAATGGTCTTCGCTTCGATGCTTTGTTGTGCAGTCATCCCGCCGCCGGTTCGGAGAATGGTCTTCAGCTCCGAGAGAGGCTTTTCAAGGTTCGTTCCTAGGGAAACGGGTCGACCCTGCACCTCGGCCTTGGCCGAGACCACCGAAACAATGGTTGGGGCACCATCGACTTCCACAAAGATGGGTGCGCCCGAGGAGCCAAAATCAACTTCGCATGATAGAACGAGCGCACCTCTTTGGCGGGCCAGGACATAACAAACCCTCTGGAGGGAAGGTGATGAAGCCCGGTCGTGCGCGTAGGAGACGACACCAACGTTCTGACCTTTGCGAGGTCTATTGCCAGTTGCGTATGGGGTTATGTTCGACAGTCGGATCTCGCTCTCCAGCTCCAACAGCGCAATATCATTGGCCACATGCAGATCGCCATTCGGTCCGGTAAAGACGTAGTCCGGATGGACTATCGCCCGGCGAACATTGCGGGATGCAGTGGAGCGCCCGTTCCTCCAGCCTGCATGGAACTTGACCTTTTCCGGATCTATCCGGCTACCGTCCCTTGCATCGAAAAGGCAATGCGCTGCGGTCAAGACGACATTCGTCTCGATCAATGCGCCAGTGCACATGCCGCCTGCGCCAATACTGATAAGCCCAACGGCTTCCCAGCCGCTTGCCTCGTAAGCAGTCATGAGCTCACGAAGTCCTGTAGCCTCCTCCCGATCTTGGGCGGCCAGACCTTGTGTCAGAAGAAGTACTGCTCCGAAAGAAGCGAAAAGTCTTCGCATATTCTTCCCCTTTACCGGTGATAACAAGCTATCGAAGGGATTTGGCAAGAATATGTCCGGGGAATTCGACTCAGAGTTGCAAACTGGCGCTACTCCATAACATCTTTCAGTGCTGGTGGTTTGGGGCCGCCCGTGGCCCAATCCAGCAACTCGACAGTATGTACTATTGGGACATCCGTGCCTGACCCGATCTGCATCATGCAACCGATATTCCCTGCTGCAATGACATCGGGGTGCTTCGCTTCAAGAGTACGGACCTTGCGGTCCTTCAGTTTTGCCGAGATTTCGGGCTGCATCAGATTGTATGTGCCGGCAGAGCCGCAGCAAAGATGCGGATCCGTTGGCTCCACCACTTCGAAGCCGACCGTTTTCAAAAGGTCCTTGGGGGCTGTCTTGATCTGCTGGCCATGCTGAAGAGAACATGCTGCGTGATACGCCACCCGCAGACCTTTGGCTTCTCCTTTCGGGAGTTTCAGTTTGGTCAGAACTTCGCTCACATCCATTGCAAGTTCGCTGATGCGCGCGGCATCGGGAGCCATTTTGGAGTCATTGCGGAACATGTGGCCGTAATCCTTGACAGTCGTGCCGCATCCGCTTGTGTTGATTACGATCGCATCGAGGCCACCGTCCCTCACCTCGGCCATCCATGCTTGGATGTTCTGTGCGGCTGAGGCATGGCTTTGGCTTTCCTTTCCCATGTGGTGGGTCAAGGCTCCGCAACATCCCATTCCATCGGCGATCACCACCTCGGCCCCGAGCCTGCGCAGTAGGCGTATGGTTGCATCATTGATGTCCGTATTGAGCGCGCGCTGGGCACAGCCTGTCATCAGGGCGACGCGCATTTTCTTCCGGGTGTAGGCAGGGAACGTCTGAGGGTCGTCATTTCTGCTTACGGCCGGAATCTGTCTTGGGGCCATTGCCAGCATCGCTTTAAGTCGCGCGTCGGGCATAAGAAATGCGAAAGGACGACCAATCTTTGCGCCTAGCAAGGCGAGTCGGAAGCGTGTTGGATACGGTAGTATTTGCGCAAGAGCCCATCGCAACAGGCGATCCATTATCGGCCGCTTGTAGGTCTTCTCGATGTGGGCGCGGGCATGATCGACGAGGTGCATGTAATGCACACCCGAAGGGCAAGTTGTCATGCAGGCAAGGCATGAGAGGCAGCGATCTATATGTTTGACCGTTTTTTCATCGGCTGGCCGGTCGTTCTCCAACATGTCCTTGATCAGATAGATCCGGCCTCGCGGGCTATCGAGTTCGTCGCCAAGGACTTGATATGTCGGACAGGTTGCCGTGCAGAAACCACAATGGACGCACGATCGGAGAATTTCGTTCGCACGTTGAATTCCGGGATCTTTCAACTGCTGTTCGGTAAAGGTTGTTTGCATCAGTCCATCAATCCCGGATTTAGAATTTGTTTTGGATCGAACTGTCTTCTAAGCCCTTGCGCCAGTCGAGCGAGGGGCTCGGCTTCGGGTTGAAATACAGAGACAGTGTTCCGTACCGCGTCCGACGCCTTGACTAGGGTGGCGTGGCCACCGGCTTGGCCGACGCGATCCTGAATCCTGGAATGCAAAATGGCAGCGCCCCGGTCGCCTTTGCCGAGATCGTCAAAACCAGAGTGCTCTGCAGCTATTTGCTCAAGTTGGTTATGATCCGCAGCGATCCAGAGAAGGCCACCGCCCCAGTCATACAAGCAATCAAATGCAAGCTTTTCCCTTAGGGCCTGCACTATTTTTGGCGAGGCCCCTGGCTTCAACGAGATCCTGCAGACGGAGCTTTTGTCTCGAAAAGCTTCGACGTCCTTTATCCAGCGCCAGCCAGCTTCGTAACCTTGGCCTCCATCGTTTCCGTTGCGTCGTTCGATTTCGGCTGGCCCGAATTGAGCCAAGAGTTCCTTTAGTTGCGCAGCCCTGTACTCAACGGAAGTTTCGAATCCTTCAACCCGCACCATGGTGACCGGCCCGCCGTCTAGTCCTTGTGGCGAATGTGCAGCGCCCGACACGTCATAGGGCGAGCCGAGCGCAGCGGACATCGCCGAAACTGCCAGTTCGTCACTTAGGCCTCTCAACAACAGGACGGCAGCCGTATCCGGTTTCGGTAGGACTTTCAGGCTGACCTCGGTCATGACTCCCAAGGTGCCGCGACTACCCGCCAAGAGTTTTGTCAGGTCGTAACCGGTCACGTTTTTCATGACGCGGCCGCCGTTCTTGATGATGCTGCCCGCACCATCCACAAACCGGACGCCCAAAAGAAAGTCGCGGCAGGCTCCGGATTGTATCCTGCGAGGGCCGGAGACATTGCCGGCAACGACCCCACCGACTGTAGGAGTTCCTTTCGTGCCCAAAAGGGTGCGGTGATCCATGGGTTCGAAGGCCAGCATCTGACCTTCCTTTTCAAGCGCCGTCTCAATTTCAGCCAAAGGAGTCCCGGCTCGGGCTACCAGTGTCAGCGCGCCTGGTTCGTAAATTGAGATCCCTGATATCTTCGAAGTAGACAAAGGGTCTCCATTGACCACGCGCCCTACTGGTCGTGTGCCGCCGCCGCTTATGTGCAACGGCGAGGTCGTGCCGGCTATCACCTCGGCAAGCTCGTCTTCGGTTTTCGGTGTCAGCACGGCTTGTCCTTTTTGCTTCCCGAATCCGGTTCGGGTGGCCGGATTTCTTTCAGGCGGCCTTAGCCGGGTTCTCGCGTCGAGTTCGGCTTGCATCCAACGGAAAGACCTTTGCCGGGTTCAGAAGCCAATCAGGGTCGAAGACATCCTTCACACGCATCTGTGACTCCAGATCGGCGGAAGCGAACTGCGAATGCATAAGGTCGCGCTTCTCGATTCCCACGCCATGCTCGCCTGTCAGGCAACCGCCAACCTCAACGCAGAGTTTGAGGATCTCGGCACCGAATGCTTCGCAGGTCTCTAAGTCGCCGGGTTTATTGGCGTCGAACAAAATCAAGGGGTGCATGTTGCCGTCGCCCGCGTGGAAGACGTTCGCTACATCCAGACCGAACTCCTTGGACATCTCGCCAATCCGCTTGAGAACGTGCGGCAACGAGGTGACGGGAATCGTGCCGTCCAAGCACATGTAGTCGTTGATCTGTCCCATCGCGCCAAAGGCCGACTTCCGGCCCAACCAGATCCGGGCAGCCTCATCGGCGTCCCCCGCTTCGCGAAGTTCAACCGGATCATGCTTACGGGCAATCTGTTTGATGAGGCCAAGCTGGTAATCGATTTCCTCCGGGCTTCCTTCAACTTCAACGATCAACAGCGCTTCGCAGTCAGGATAGCCGGCCTTAGCGAATGCTTCGCAAGCACGGATGCACGGTCGGTCCATAAACTCTATCGCCACTGGCAGCACGCCGGCCTTGATTATGTCGGATACACAAGTACCCGCTACCTCGTTGGAATTATATCCAATCAGGACGGGTCGGGCTCCTTCCGGCTTGGGCAGAATTCGCAGGGTCGCCTCAGTGACGACTCCCAACTGGCCTTCGGAACCGCAGACGACACCGAGCCAATCGTAGCCGCCGGCATCCATATGAGCTCCGCCAATCTCGACGACAGTGCCATCCATGAGAACCATCGTCACGCCAAGAAGGTTGTTCGTCGTAACTCCGTACTTAAGGCAGTGTGCGCCCCCCGAATTCATTGCTATGTTTCCAGCGATCGCGCAGGCGAGTTGGGATGATGGGTCTGGTGCGTAAAAGAAGCCCTCTGTCTCAACCGCGCCAGTCACGCTTAGATTTGTGCGGCCCGTCTGGACTCTGATGAACCGGTTGTCATAGTCCGTTTCAAGCACATTGTTCAGGCGTGCGACGCCCAGGATGATACTGTCCGCTGTGGGCAGCGCACCGCCCGCCAGGGACGTACCCGAGCCTCTCGGAACCACCGGTATTCCTTCTTCGTGGCAGATACGAAGAATAGCAGAGACTTCATCGGTTGAAGAAGGGAGTACCGCACAAAGTGGTGGGCACCTGTACGCAGTTAGCGCGTCACACTCGTAGGCTTTGGTTTCCGACTCGTCGGATATGACAGCCTCTGCAGGCAGTACCGACTTCAATCGCTCAACGATCCTCGGCTTTTTGGCAATGAGCGTCGGGTCGGGGGTTGGCATTTCCATGGGTACACCTCAAAATTGGTAAGTTTATATAACCAATAAAGCCAAAACGCAACTGTGGACTCTCGACCGCCGCGGACAGCGGTCCGTAACAATTGTGTGTACTCACTGTGCAGCGAACGCAAATTCAATTTCGATGGCTCAAACAGACTTTGGAATGGAATTGGATCAATGAAAAATGTCTCCTTGGCTCTGGTTTCGGTGGTCTCCCTTACACTTCTGGAGGAAGTTCGAGCAGACCCGGCGGTGGTAGAGGCGGTAGAAGCTAGGCAGTTTGGTTCCGCATGGACTTTTTCAGTAACGCTTTCCCACGGAGATACCGGTTGGGACGATTATGCCGACGGTTGGCGCGTAACGCTTGAAGATGGAACGCTGCTGGGTGTTCGGGAGTTACTGCACCCTCATGTAAACGAACAACCTTTCACCCGGACTTTGACCGGCATAGAAATCCCGGATCATGTTGAAGAGGTCTTTGTGGAGGCCAGAACCAATCTGCACGGGTGGGGAAGCGCCCGGTTTGGCGTTCCTTTGAATTCAGACTGAATCTGATGGTGGTCTAGGCGCCGAACGCCTGTCCGCACAATAATTGAGCGGTCGCAACAAATCTTGCACGCATAGTAATCATTTGCCCGCAATCCGTGCAAATCTGAAGCACGGGGTGTGGATTCGGTCGAGTTCGGAAGTAGCGTGATCGAGCGCCGGAAGTGGCGTGAAAATACGCCGTGCGGGGAATCTAAACCTGGCAGTTACTCCTCCCCACACGACGGCAACATATGTGCTGCGGTTTGTATTCTAGCGTCGCTTTTCCGGTCTTCAACGGTAGAGAGCGAGCCGATGCAAGCTGCCCTAGACGGGGAAACTCTAGATGACTTCCAACAAACTTATTGGCGCTCTTGTCGCCTCAACATGTTTTGCAGGGACGGCAGCTCTTGCGCAGGACTGCCCGGTAAAGGTCGGTGTTCTTCATTCTCTATCGGGTACCATGGCAATTTCGGAAACGACTCTTAAGGACACCATGGAAATGCTGATCGATCAGCAGAATGCCAAAGGTGGGGTTTTGGGTTGCGAAATCGAGGCCGTGGTCGTTGACCCTGCTTCCGACTGGCCATTGTTCGCCGAGAAAGCGCGCGAACTTCTTACCGTGCACGAAGTAGATGTCATTTTTGGCAACTGGACCTCGGTATCCCGAAAGTCGGTACTGCCCGTGATTGAAGAACTGAATGGTCTGCTGTTCTACCCGGTTCAGTATGAAGGGGAAGAAAGCTCGAAGAACGTTTTCTACACGGGTGCGGCACCAAACCAACAAGCGATCCCCGCGACGGACTACTTCCTCGAAGAGCTTGGTGTCGAGAAATTCGCGCTTCTGGGAACCGACTACGTCTACCCTCGGACAACGAACAACATTCTGGAATCGTATCTTGAATCCAAAGGCATTGCCGAAGCGGACATCTTTGTGAACTACACGCCTTTCGGTCACTCCGACTGGTCCAAGATCGTGGCAGACGTCGTTGCTCTGGGCGCTGACGGCAAGAAAGTCGGCGTGATCTCGACGATCAACGGCGACGCCAACGTTGGCTTCTACAAAGAACTGGCTGCTGCTGGTGTCTCGGCCGACGACATTCCGGTCGTTGCCTTCTCGGTTGGAGAAGAAGAACTTTCCGGTCTCGACACGTCGAACCTTGTAGGTCACCTCGCGGCTTGGAACTACTTCCAGTCTGCCGACACCGAAGCCAACGCAGCTTGGGTGGCGGCGTGGAAAGAGCGCATGGGTGAGAACCGCGTGACCAACGATCCGATGGAGGCACACTACATCGGCTTCAATATGTGGGTCAACGCCGCAACCGCTGCCGGGACCACGGATGTGGATGCTGTGCGGACCGCGATGTATGGGCAGGAGTTTCCGAACCTGACGGGCGGAACGGCGGTGATGCTGCCGAATCACCATCTGTCCAAGCCTGTTCTGATTGGCGAAATCCAGGCGGACGGGCAGTTCGACATCATCAGTCAGACCGAGGAAGTCCCGGGCGATGCATGGACCGACTATCTGCCTGAATCCGCCGTTCTCATCTCGGATTGGAAAGATCTTGGCTGCGGCATGTACAACACCGAGACCAAGACCTGCGTACAGATCAAGTCAAACTACTGATCCGTATTCCCTTCTGGGGGCGGGCTGACCCGCCCCCTTGCCGCCAACACATCTAGAAACGGTCGGACTCGCATGTCGGCATTTCGTCGGTTTTTCGTCGGTATCGCGTCGGTATTGCTCTTGTTGCTGGCCAACCCTGGCGCGGCCCAAGATGCCGAAGCTCCGATCCAAAAGCTTCTCCAGGATCACGGCGAGGCTATTGCCAAGTCGTCACGTACGACAATCGGCCCTGCAATCCAGGCTTTGGCAACAAGTGGTCTTCCGGCTGCCCAAATCGTTCTCGAGAAATGGCAAGCCAAGGAGATGTGGAGAAACGAGGACACGGGCCTGTTCGTGTACGCCGAAGAAGTGGACCGGGATACAATCAAGATTTTCGATTTCGCCGACGGTGCCGAGATTGGCGATTCTCCCGACAAAGACTTCGCGCAATTGAAGCCAAATAGCGGAATTCGCGGCCTGATTGGTGCGGCACTTGTCCAGTTTCAACTCAGCGATGCGGACCCAACAAACAGAATGACCGCGTTGACGGCCATTGAGAGAGATGCCGAACCATCGCACCTCGCGGCCTTGAGGTCGTCGATAGAAAACGAATCCGACCCTTCGATACGATCTCGAAAGGAGAGGCTGGAACAGCTTCTCACAATCCGTTTCGGCGAGATCGACGAAGAGCGGATCGCGGCCATCGAAGGCTTTCGAGGCGATCTGGGCGTCGATGTGCGCGCAGCTTTGAACCCATTGGTTGCAACCCGGATCGACGTTGTGGAGGGCGGGATCCCTGAAGATTCCCCGGAGATAGCCCGGATCCTAAAGGCCGGAAGCGACGCGCTTCCCGTTCCCGCAGCATACGATCTGCTGGTCGGTGCCAACCTCGTGCCACCACGCATCAGTCGCGAGGATCGGCGAAACGCGCTGATCCAGAACATTGTGGATGGCAGCGTCGCGGGTATCCGGGTCGCCGATCTGAATTCTGAAGCCACTCGTGATATGGCTTATGCCGAGCTGGCACGGACAGGAGCGGTCCGCGCGGCCGCGACCGAAAGTGAACTTGAAGACCGCATGGCAGGTTTCACCTTCGTCGAGCGCTATGTTGCAGCTTCGCCTCCCGTCGTCGAGGCAGCCTTGAGCACCCTTGGCGCAATCGATACCAAAGTCGGTTTGAACCAAGCGGCGGACCTCGCTCTGGACGGATTGTCGCTGGCGTCGATCTATTTTCTTGCGGCTATCGGCCTTGCCATCACCTTCGGCGTGATGGGCGTGATCAACATGGCTCATGGCGAGTTCATCATGATGGGTGCCTACACAGGTTACGTGGTTCAGCAGATCATCCCCGACTATACTGTTTCGATTCTCGTTGCCTTGCCGCTGGCCTTCATGGTGACCTTCGCGGCTGGTGTGGCAATGGAGCGATTGGTTATCCGTTGGCTTTATCATCGGCCTCTCGAGACGCTTCTTGCCACCTTCGGGATCTCGATCGCATTGCAGCAGATCGCCAAGAACATCTTCGGTACGCAGGCTCGCCCTCTGACCTCTCCAGCGTGGTTGGATGGGGCGTTAGTCATCAACGATGTTGTGTCCATCAGCTATATTCGGATCGCAATCTTCTTCCTCGCTCTTCTGTTTCTGGCGTTTTACCTTTTCCTGATGAACCGCACCCGCATCGGGTTGGAGACGCGGGCGGTGGTACAAAATCCCCGCATGGCGGCTTCGATGGGCATCAATCCGGACCGCATCAACATGCTGACATTCGGCCTTGGGTCGGGCATCGCGGGTGTGGCGGGAGTAACTATTGGCCTCTATGCCAAGGTCACGTCCGAAATGGGTCAGGACTATATCGTCCAAAGTTTCATGACGGTCGTTGTCGGCGGCGTGGGGAACATCTGGGGTACTCTTCTCGGCGCCACAATGGTCGGTTTCCTTCAAAAGGGGATCGAGTGGCTGAATCCGTCGAACACATTGGCCGCACAGACGTATATGATCCTGTTCATCATCCTGTTCATCCAGTTCAGGCCCAAGGGCATCATAGCCCTAAAAGGCCGCGCGGCGGAGGTCTGATTGATGGCAGATCTATCTTTCGCCTCAGGTCAGTCGCGTAGAACGCCATTCGTGATGCGTCATCCATCCGTTCTGATTTTTCTCGTCTGTCTTGCACTCTTTACCATTTGCGTGACGCTTCTTTCGGAATCCATGGGGACCGGCTTCGTCTCGACCTCGATGGTCAAGACGCTTGGCAAGACCCTTTGCCTGTGCCTTGTCGCGCTCGCCATGGACCTTGTTTGGGGATATTGCGGCATCCTCAGCCTGGGACACATGGCATTTTTCGGGCTCGGCGGGTACGCGATCGGCATGTGGCTCATGTATGCCCGTACCCGACTGATCGTGGAAGGAAGCCTGGCGGGTCTGCCCCTGCCGCCAACTGAAACCGAGATAAACGACGCAGTTGCAACCCAGATCTTCGGCGTGGTCGGTGCATCGGAGTTTCCTCCGGTTTGGGCCTTTGCTCATTCGCTCCCGTTGCAACTGGCGGCAATCGTACTGGTTCCCGGCATCTTGGCGCTGGTTTTTGGATGGCTTGCCTTTAGAAGTCGAGTTACAGGCGTATATCTCTCGATCCTGACACAAGCCATGACTCTGGCTCTTTCGCTTTACCTGTTTCAGAACGACAGTGGTCTTCGCGGAAACAATGGCTTGTCCGGGCTTCAAAACCTTCCCGGCCTTGATGGTGTGCCCCAAGCGACCGTCTCGTTATGGTTCTTTTGGGCCTCCGCGCTCGCTTTGGCTCTGGGGTATTTGCTGGCTTCGTGGGTGGTCTCGGGGAAGTTTGGAAATGTGCTTCGCGGTATTCGCGATGACGAGGCTCGGGTGCGATTTCTCGGCTATCCCGTTGAGACCTTCAAGTTGTTCATCTTTACTTTGACTGCCATTATCGCAGGAATTGCTGGCGCGCTTTACTATCCGCAAGCGGGAATTATCAACCCGGCCGAAATGGCGCCGATCGCATCGATCTATCTGGCAGTTTGGGTTGCGATCGGGGGACGCGGCAGATTGTACGGTGCCGTGATCGGCGCAGCATTTGTCAGCTTGATATCGACATATTTCACCGGCGGGCGGGCACCCGATATTCAGATGGGAAGCTATACATTCCAGTGGGTGGACTGGTGGACGGTGTTGCTTGGATTGTCCTTTGTCGCTGTCACGCTGTTTGCCCCCAAGGGGATTGGTGGACTGTTCGACATGATCACTGCCAAACGCAATCCCGAGCGTCATGGTGCGGATCTTGGGCCGGACGTGGGATCGCTTCGTGAAAAGGAAGCCAATCAATGAGCGCGCTTCTTGAGGTATCTGGTGTTTCAGTCTCTTTCGACGGCTTCAAGGCGATAAATAACCTATCATTCTCGATCGGACATGCCGAGTTGCGTGCTGTTATTGGTCCGAATGGGGCCGGCAAGACCACGTTCATGGACATTGTCACAGGCAAGACAAAACCTGATGAGGGCAGGGTGCTCTTTGGTGAAGAGTCTTCTCCGCTTTTGCGCATGAGTGAAAGCCGCATTGCGCAAATTGGCGTCGGCCGCAAGTTCCAGAGACCGACGGTATTCGAAGACCAGACCGTTTTTGACAACTTGATGGTCGCACTGAAAAAAGACCGAGGACCCTTTGCTGTCCTATTTTATCGCCCAAGCGGTGAAGACAAAAGTCGCGCGCTAGAACTTTCTGAAGAAGTGGGTCTCGACAAGCACCTGGACCGCCGGGCAGGTGAGTTGAGCCATGGTCAGAAACAGTGGCTGGAGATAGGTATGCTGCTTGCACAAGACCCGAGGCTTCTCTTGGTAGATGAACCGGCGGCAGGAATGACGCCCGCCGAGCGTCAGCACACGACGGACTTGCTGAAGGAAGCAGCCCGTACCCGGGCGGTTGTCGTTGTCGAGCACGACATGGAGTTCGTCCGTCGCCTCGATTGCAGGGTCACTGTCCTGCATGAGGGCTCAGTTCTTGCCGAGGGTTCGATTGACCACGTTACCTCGGACAAAAAGGTGATCGAAGTCTATTTGGGGCGCTAGACATGCTGCATGCACGCGGACTGACACTTCACTACGGTTCGAGCCAGATCTTGAATGGTGTCGACATTGATGCAGACAAGGGTGCAGTGACATGTGTCATGGGAACGAACGGTGTTGGGAAGACGAGCCTTTTGAAGGCACTATCCGGCACCCACACTCGGTCTAAGGGCGAGTACTTGTTGGATGGTGAGGAGGTTGGAAGACTCCCCGCGCACGCGTTGGCAAAGAAAGGCGTGGGGTATGTTCCACAGGGCCGCGACATTTTTCCGTTGCTGACAGTTCAGGAAAACCTTGAGACAGGTTTTGCCTGCCTTCCAAGTTCTGACCGTCGAATTCCCGATGAGATATTTGATTTGTTCCCGATACTTAAGGAATTTCTTGCCCGTCGAGGAGGCGATCTTTCCGGTGGACAGCAGCAGCAGCTTGCAATCGCGCGCGCATTGATTGCAAAGCCAAGGTTGTTACTGCTGGACGAACCTACAGAGGGCATTCAACCCAATATAATTCAACAGATTGGCCGGGTCATCGAATACCTTCGCGAGAAGGGGGAGATGGCGATTATTCTTGTCGAGCAATATTTTGATTTTGCTTATGGGCTGGGTGACAAATTCTACGTGCTGGAGCGTGGGGAAGTCCGGTTGTCCGGTGGCCGGCATGATTTGACGCGTGACAGGATCATGCAGGCTGTTTCAGTCTGACATCGTGGCAAAGTTTCTGTCTGCTCCTTTATCTTTCTCGTGAATTCGTGCTTTTGCTGCGATACATGATGCTGAAGTTTAAATTGCGTGGACATGCCAAGTGACCAGGACAATCTATATTCTGAATGGACCCAACCTAAACCTCTTGGGCAAACGCCAGCCTGAGATATACGGCACGGATACGCTTGAAGACGCGGCTTCTCGTTGCCGGGAGGTTGCTGAGTCTTCTGGCCTGAATGTAGACCTTCGCCAATCGAACCATGAGGGTCAGATCGTCGACTGGATTCACGAGGCGCGCCAAAAGGCTGCGGCGATCATCATAAACCCCGCGGCGTATACACATACTTCGATCGCAATCCTGGATGCTCTTTTCACATTTGATGGGCCGGTCGTGGAAGTTCATCTATCCAACATTCATAAGCGTGAGGCTTTCCGCCATCATTCTTATGTGTCGGCTCGCGCTGATGCTGTGATCGCGGGCTGCGGCATCGAAGGCTATGCTCTCGCCACGCGCCGAGTCGTATCCTTGCTAGCGAAAGCTTGAAAAGCAAATTCCCAAGTTAACGACGGCTTGGACGAAAACAATCCTTGGGCGCGGAGAGCCGAGGCGTCATGAGTGGCGATCCTTTCAAGCTTTCTGCAAACGTGCCTTTTTTGCGCTTTCGGTTCTGGCAGACTGATTACGTGTCCCAGTCTCAATGGGGCAAACTGAAAGCGGTCCTATGAGAAATGATATGCGCCTAGAACGCAGCGTTTCAGCGGCGATTCGATGAATTGTCGACTTTCTTGCCTGTGATACAAGTAAATGCCATTTTCGGTGTCAAGGTAACAACCAAGCGGTGGGAAAATGCCGAACAGCGAAGGCTCTGCTACACAACAGGCCTACACCAGACTGCGACAGTTAATCGTAACCGGTGAACTCAAGCCGAACGAGAAGCTGAAAATTGAGAGCCTGCGGCAGCGACTTGATACCGGCGCATCTCCGATCCGCGAAGCTTTGAGCCTATTAACCTCCGACAATCTTGTCGAGCGCATCGATCAACGCGGATTTCGGACCGCCGACATCAGTCGTGACAACTTTCGCGAGATCCTGACGTTGCGCTGTACCCTTGACGACCTTGCCTTGCGAGAAAGTATCGCGAACGCAGATGAGCAGTGGGAAGAAGACATTGTGCTAGCTCATCATCGTATGCAGCGTGCCCAACAGGAGCAAAGCGACAACTTTGAAGTCCTTCACAAGGCGTTCCACATGGCGATTTTGGCGAATGCGAACTCGCCGATCCTACTGAAGTTCTGTTCGCAACTATACGACCTGAACATCCGATACAGGTTCCTTGCCGGAAGCGCCTTGGCATACCAGAAACGCGATGTTTCCGAGGAACATAAAGGGATACTCGATTCGGTTATCGCGCGCGACGCCGATACTGCCAGCGAGCGCCTTCTTGCCCACTATATCCTTACGGGGACTTTCCTGGAAGGTCTGATAAGCGACGGGGAATCCGGTTCGATCAGGAGTCCTGAGCAGGCGCAAGCGTAAGGTCGAAACTGACCTTCAGCTAGGCATCGTCCACCTTTCCCGAGAGTTCAAAGCCACTGGCTGGAAAACTGCCGGCGGGCATGTACTGATAAGCCACTACAAGGCCTTCCCGCACACCGAATACGCTATCCTCGTCGAGGTTGGGATCGTCCTTTGAGAATACCTCGGTAACCAGTGGGCGAAAGGGGGGGGCGAAGGCAAAATTGTCGTTGGAACTGATGTCGCCAAGGTTCGGATTGTGTAGGACTGACGAAAAGTGACTGCCTGACGGTTCACTAGTACTAAAAACGGATTGGAAGTCGGCCTTTTTTGCCTTAGCGAGCAATCTCTCTCGCCCAACACCGTGAGCCTGCATTCGACTTCTCAAGAAATACGTCGCTCGTGGCCGCGCCCCGCCGATCTCCTCAAGATATCGAAAATGTACGATTCCGGTATTGTCGGTACCCGTCGGCGGGGTATTCAATTGAATCCCTGGCTCAGGACTACAGAGCCCGTTCTTCTATCTGAGTGGTGAGCCGTGCAGGATTCGAACCTGCGACCCACTGATTAAAAGTCAGTTGCTCTACCAACTGAGCTAACGGCCCACTCGGAGGCCCGACGTAATGGCATGGTGGTTAGGCGTCAAGGGCATTTTCGGCACCATCTGCTCGACAACGCCCGGGCTCGCCTTGACAGGGTGAGCGACGAGGGGCGACTGTGACCCGCCCATTGCCCCGAAGGAACGTCATGTTTGGCCGCCTTTTTGTTTTCTCGACAGCAATTGCGATCCTGTTGGCCTGCGCGCCTTCGGGTGGATTGCTGGTTTCCGAGAAAGCCGAACCGATCGGTGGCAACCTATTCGTTGAAACCACGGACAGCGGAGATCAGTTTCTAGTCCTGGATGGAGAGATCACGGCACAAACTTCGTATGCTTTTCTATCCCTTGTCGAACAGGCGGAAGTCGAAGGACTGGTCATTGCCCAAAGCCCGGGAGGCGATCTTCTGGCATCTCACCAAATAGGGCGTGCGATCAAGGAGCGAGGCATCAATACCATCGTTCTCGTTAACTGCATTTCGGCATGCGTCGATATATTCATTGCGGGCAAGATTCGAGAAATGACTGATCTTGCCGAGCTCGGTCTGCATTCCGCTACCGATCGGGACTTTGCGTACGAAATTGACCGAAAGTATTGGGGTGAACTTGGGTTCGCGAAGGTGAACGAAATGGCGTACCGCGTCCCCAACGACAAACTGTGGATCGTTTCGGCCAAGAGAGCACAAGAACTGCGGCTTGCCACCAACATCATCGCGGCCGAAGGCTAGACCTTCCATCATCGACGACGTGGGTTTATATGCCCGCGAATGATTGATGACACCAATAGCCGCCTACCCTTCATGAAAATGCATGGGTTGGGAAACGACTTTGTCGTTTTCGACCGCCGGTCCGGCGGGCCGGATGTGACACCTGCGCTGGCAAAATCTATTGCTGACAGACATAGAGGTGTTGGCTTCGATCAACTCGCGGTCATTCGCGCTTCCGACGAATCGGACGCCGAGGTGATATTTTTTAATGCCGACGGATCCGCTTCGGCTGCTTGCGGCAACGCCACGCGCTGTATCGCGCGCCACCTAATGAACGAGAGCGGACGTGACAGCGTGGTTCTTAAGACCCAGCGCGGACTGCTTTCTTGTGAGGACGCGGGTAACGGTCTGACGCGCGTCAATATGGGAGCACCTATTCTGGGCTGGCAGGATATCCCGCTTTCCTATGAGGTGGACACTTTACACTTGCCGATCGAGGGAGATCCGGTCGCTACAGGCATGGGCAATCCGCATTGCACGTTCTTTGTGGAGGATGCTGAGTCGATAGATCTCGCTGTTCGTGGCGCGCAAATGGAACACCATCCGTTGTTTCCGGAGCGCACCAATGTTCAATTCGCTCATCCTACTGGTCCGGACTGCCTTCGGATGCGTGTGTGGGAGCGTGGAGCCGGAATAACGCTGGCATCCGGCTCGTCTTCTTGCGCGGTTGCGGTGGCCGCCTGTCGCCGTGGATTAACTGGGCCGAATGTTACCATCGAACTTGATGGTGGAATAATCGCAATCGAGTGGCGCGACGATGGTGTCTGGATGACTGGGCCGACCGCACACGTGTTTGACGGGGTCTGGATCGGGTAATGGACCGTAAGACGCCGAAGTTTGCGACACTCGGATGCAGGCTCAATGCGTATGAGTCCGAGGCAATGCGGGAGATGGCGGATTCGGCCGGACTTGGAGACGCCGTCATAGTCAATACCTGTGCCGTAACCGCTGAAGCCGTGAGGAAAAGCCAGAAGGAAATCCGCAGGCTTCGGCGCGAGAATCCTTCCGCGAAGGTGATCGTGACCGGTTGCGCTGCACAGACTGAACCCGAGCGCTTTTCTCGAATGCAGGAAGTCGATATCGTCTTGGGCAATGCCGAAAAGATGACGCCTGCAACTTGGGCTAATATTGCAATCGGCCAGACGGAATCGGTGCTTGTCGATGACATCATGAGTGTCACAGAAACCGCCGAGCACCTTATCGACGGTTTTGGCCGACATAGAGCCTATGTTCAGGTGCAAAATGGATGCGACCATCGGTGCACATTTTGCATTATTCCATATGGCCGGGGCAATTCGCGCTCGGTACCCGCTGGAGTCGTGGTTGAACAGATCAAGAGGCTGGTTGCCCGAGGATTTAACGAAGTGGTTTTGACTGGGGTTGACCTGACTTCGTGGGGAGCAGATTTACCAGGACAACCTCGCTTGGGAGACCTTGTGCGGCGCATTCTCAAGCTCGTGCCTGATTTGCCTCGTTTGCGAATCTCTTCGATTGATTCGATTGAAGTTGACGCCGCGCTGATGGAGGCCATCGCCACCGAACCGCGGCTTATGCCGCATCTGCACCTGTCCCTTCAGGCGGGCGACAATCTGATTCTGAAACGGATGAAGCGTCGTCACTTGCGCGAAGATGCCATCAAATTCTGCGAGGAAGCCAGGGTACTTCGTCCGGATATGACTTTTGGGGCGGACATCATCGCGGGATTTCCGACCGAGACAGAGGATATGTTCGAGAAATCACTTCGCCTCGTCGATGAGTGCAAATTGACATGGCTGCATGTATTTCCGTATTCGCCTCGGACAGGCACCCCGGCAGCGCGGATGCCTCAGACTGACGTCACGACCATCAAGGAGCGTGCAACTCGGCTTCGAGAGGCGGGTGAAGCAGCTGCGATGCGTTTTCTTTCGGAACAAGTCGGCAAGGTTTCACAGGTTCTTGTGGAAAACCCCAGAATGGGACGAACAGAAACTTTCGCCGAAGTTCACTTTTCATCCGATCAGCCGGAAGGCACGATCGTTGCGACAAGCATCGAGGGATTTAGTACTGGCCACCTGCTGGGGTCGGTCAACCGATAGCGACGAAAGCAAGTCTTCAGCTTGATGCATATCAATACCTGAATGTTCATCTGCGGTTACCGTTCTCCTATTGATCCAAGGGAGAGAGAAAAACCATGAAGACACTACTCGCTTCAGTTTCTATTGGGCTGTGCCTGGTGTCAGGCGCAACGCAGGCGCAGGAAGCTAGTGTGGGTGCGCAGCTCTTCAATCAGTACTGCGCAACCTGTCACGGTAGCGACGGTGCAGGCCAAGGGCCGCTTACCGAACTGATGCTGGAAAAGCCATCCGATCTGACGCATCTGGCTGCAAATAACCAAGCGGAGCCAGGCGTGTTCCCCATGCTTCGCGTCGTCCATGTCATCGACGGTCGGACTGGACTACGTGCCCATGGGGGGTCAATGCCAACCTATGGCGATATCTTCACAGCTGAGGTTGAAGATCAGATGGGAAGCTACGGCGCAGTCCTTGAAACGCGCGGCCGTGTTCTGTCACTGGCCATGTATCTGGAATCTATCCAGAAATAATATATGGCTGGCGTGGGGCTGCCTGCGTCAGCCGACCTTGCGAAAGGTCCTTGCGACCCCAAAACGCAAAAGATCGTGACCACTGGAACGTTGCAAAGCTCATTTGAGCGGGTTTTGCCTTCTCGATCTTATCTGATGAAATCCAACATTTGTACAAGCCGCGACGATCTATCTCGTCCCTGCGCCGGATTGTCCGCTGGACGGTCCCGAAAGACGGCGTTATCTACCGCTCCAGCCAGCCGGACTCTGTCCGGCGTTCTGCATTGGGCAATCGCCCCGAATGAATGGAGAAACTCGTGTCGCACGCAGAAGACCACGAAGGCACACGGCGGGATTTCCTGTATTATGCCACCGCCGGCGCAGGGACAGTCGCCGCTGGGGCGGCTGTATGGCCTTTGATCAATCAGATGAACCCATCGGCCGACGTCCAGGCTTTGTCCTCGATTCGTGTTGATATCTCCGGGCTTGAGCCAGGAACGCAGTTGACGGTGAAGTGGCTGGGAAAGCCGGTCTTCATTCGCCGCCGGACCGAAGAGGAAATCAGCGAGGCAAGGGACGTTGACGTCGACTCCCTTCCGGATCCATTTGCGCGGAACGCGAACATCGACGAGGGTGCGGATGCTTCTGATGAGAACCGTGCGCTGGACGAACAGGAAGAGTGGTTGGTCATGATGGGCGTTTGCACGCACCTTGGCTGTGTTCCTTTGGGTGACGCGGGCGATTTCGGTGGTTGGTTCTGCCCCTGCCATGGTTCGCATTACGATACGGCCGGACGCATCCGTCGTGGCCCTGCGCCCGAGAACCTGCCGGTACCGACCGCGCGGTTTGACGACGAAAACACCATCGTCCTCGGATAAGGGAGACAAAGATGGCCGGAATTCCTCACGATCATTACGAGCCGGTAACTTCGGGCGAGAAGTGGCTTCACCGCCGCTTGCCCATCGTTGGGCTCCTGTACGACACCCTGATGATCCCCACGCCCAAGAACCTGAACTGGATGTGGATCTGGGGTATCGTTCTGACCTTCTGCCTCGTTCTGCAGATTGTCACTGGAATTGTGCTTGTTATGCACTACACGCCGCATGTCGATTTGGCGTTTGCGTCGATCGAGCACATCATGCGCAATGTGAATGGCGGACATATGATCCGTTATATTCACATGAATGGCGCGTCGCTGTTCTTCATCGCTGTTTATGCTCACATATTCCGCGGTCTCTACTACGGGTCCTACAAGGAACCGCGTGAGGTGACTTGGATCATCGGAATTCTGATCTTTGTTCTGATGATGGGCACCGCCTTCATGGGCTACGTCCTTCCTTGGGGTCAAATGTCCTTCTGGGGCGCAACCGTGATCACGGGCCTTTTTGGCGCCATTCCGTTCATTGGCGAACCGATTCAGACTTGGCTTCTGGGCGGGCCCGCTGTGGATAATGCCACGTTGAACCGCTTCTTCTCGCTCCATTACCTACTTCCCTTCGTGATTGCAGGCCTCGTGGCCGTGCACATTTGGGCCTTCCACACCACCGGGAACAACAACCCGACCGGGGTTGAGGTGCGCCGCGCTTCAAAGGAAGAAGCGAAGAAGGATACGGTTCCTTTCTGGCCGTACTATGTGATCAAGGACATCTTTGCGCTGGCTGTCATTCTGGCTGTCTTCTTTGCGATTGTTGGGTTCATGCCCAACTATCTCGGCCATCCTGACAACTACATCGAAGCCAACCCGCTCGCCACGCCTGCACATATCGTCCCGGAATGGTACTTCCTGCCGTTCTACGCAATCCTACGCGCTTTCACGGGCGACGTCTGGGTTGTGATTATCGCCAACTGGTTGACCGGGGGCATCGTGGACGCGAAGTTCTTCGGCGTTGTCGCAATGTTCGGCGCAATCGCGGTCATGGCTCTTGCACCGTGGCTCGATACGTCTTCCGTGCGTTCCGGTCGGTATCGCCCAATGTTCAAATGGTGGTTCTGGCTTCTGGTCATCGATTTCTTCGTGCTGATGTGGCTTGGCGCCATGCCTGCTGAAGAACCCTACGCTACCTTCTCGTTGATCGCTTCGACATACTGGTTCGTGTATTTCCTCGTGATACTGCCGTTGCTTGGCGTGATCGAGAAACCACTGCCACAGCCTGAAACCATTGAGGCTGACTTCGATGCTCACAAGGCCAAGGCCGTCGCTTCGGCTTCGGCGAGCCCGACACCTGCGGAATGAAAGGAACATCAGAAATGATCCGTAAGATCACGCTTTCCGCAATCGCTGCACTTGGCATACTATCTGGTCCTGCTATGGCGGCCGGTGAGGCGGGCGGTCATGTGACTGACTTCGACTTCTCGTTTGAGGGGCCGTTCGGCAGCTATGACCAGATGCAACTTCAGCGAGGGCTTCAGGTCTACACCGAGATTTGCTCGGCGTGTCATGGTCTGCAGTACGTTCCCATTCGGACGCTTGGCGATGAGGGCGGACCTCACCTGCCAGAGGATCAGGTTCGTGCCTACGCTCAGTTCTGGGAAGTGTACGACAGCGAGCTGGAGGATTTCCGTACCGCCACGCCGACCGATCACTTCCCCAGGTCCTCACTTGAGAACGCTCCGGACCTTAGCCTGATGGCTAAGGCGCGTGCTGGTTTCCATGGACCCTACGGCCTTGGTATCAACCAGTTGCTGAAAGGCATGGGTGGTCCCGAATACATCGCCTCCCTTCTCATCTCCTATACAGGTGAAGAAAAGGAAGAGGCCGGAGCCGTTCTGTATGAGAACGAAATATTCCCTGGCGGTTACATTGCGATGTCGCAGCCGCTCTATGGTGATGATGTTGTCTACGAGGATGGCACGCCAGCGACCGTTGAGCAGCAGGCGCAAGACGTGGCTGCATTTTTGATGTGGACTGCCGAACCCAAGCTCAATGCCAGGAAAGAGGCAGGCTTTGTCTCTGTTCTCTTCTTGATCGTACTGTCGGTCCTCCTCTACCTGACGAACAAGCGTCTTTGGAAGCCGATCAAGTACAAGGCAGGAACTCCTGCTGAGTGATTGGAAAAAACAAAAAAAACGCGCCCTCTTGGGCGCGTTTTTTTTGCTTGGCTAAAACCCGACATGCTCTTGATCAAACTGATTCGAGCATTCCTTTTTGACGAGCGAGTTCCTGCATCTTTCTCTGCAGCTTCTCAAACGCCCGCACCTCGATTTGACGGATGCGCTCTCGACTGACGTCATACTGGCTTGACAGATCCTCAAGTGTCACCGGGTTATCCATAAGCCGGCGTTGCGTCAGTATATCCTGCTCGCGTTCATTGAGTACCGACATTGCCTCGGCCATTAGTTCCCGGCGCATTTCCAACTCATCGCGCTCCTCGTAGTCACCTGCCTGATCGGCATCTTCGTCTTCCAACCAGTCTTGCCACTGCGCGGCGCCTTCACCGTCGCTAGAGATTGTTGCGTTCAACGAGGCGTCTCCACCCGACATACGCCGGTTCATCGAAATGACCTCGTCTTCCGAAACATTCAGATCGCTCGCGATTTTCTCCACATGCTCCGGTCGCAAATCACCTTCCTCAAGCGCGCCAATCCGCGCCTTGGCTTTCCGGAGATTGAAGAAAAGCTTCTTTTGAGCACTGGTTGTGCCGAGTTTAACCAAGCTCCAAGATCTCAGGATGTACTCTTGGATCGATGCGCGGATCCACCACATGGCATACGTTGCCAGGCGGAAGCCTTTTTCTGGGTCAAAGCGCTTAACGGCCTGCATCAGACCAACGTTTGCTTCGGAAATAACCTCGGCCTGAGGCAGGCCATAGCCACGATATCCCATAGCGATCTTTGCAGCCAATCTAAGGTGGGAGGTAACCATTTTGTGGGCTGCCTCGGTATCCTGATCTTCGACCCAACGCTTTGCCAGCATGTACTCCTCTTCCGGTTCCAACATCGGGAACTTCCGGATTTCCTGCAGGTACCGGTTCAGGCCGCCTTCGGGCGAAGGGGCGGGAAGATTTGCATAATTCGCCATTTCTCTCGTATCCCTGTCCGCGCCAATGTTGTGACGCTTAACATATGTGGTGAACGACTCGGTTTAGTTCAAGGGGCCTAGGTGATTTTCGCTAGTCGACTTAGATATACGATTTATGAACGTAGCATGCTCATCCTTCCAGCAACGAGCCTGTTCGCTCACGTAAACGTGCACATCGGATTGCACAACGCGCAGCTCTTGTGCGAAAAAGATCAATCGCCTCGAAGCGCCGAAACCAGGTTGGCCATATCGTCGGGCAGTGGACTTTCAAAGTACAGATTTTGTCCTGTAACGGGGTGAAGGAAGCCTAGTGAAGCGGCGTGAAGGGCTTGCCTCCGGAATGACTTCACGGCATCGCGGCCCTTTGCGTCCTTTGGGGCTACCCGACGTCCCCCATAGACCGGATCCCCGATTAAGGAGTGCCCGATATGTGCTGCGTGGACGCGGATCTGATGCGTGCGGCCGGTTTCGAGCCAGCATTCAAGCAATGCTGCATGGGTTCCGAACGGTTCGACCACCTTTAGGCGCGTTACAGCGTGGCGGCCTCCTTGAAACAAAACGGCTTGCCGTTGGCGATCGGTTTTGTGCCTTGCCAGCATCGTGGAGATTTTGATGATCGCTCCCAGCTCAAAACTGACGCCCGGTACACCCTTTAGGCGTGGATCGCCCATATCAGGGACGCCGTAGCAAACCGCCTGATACTTTCGTTCAATTGAATGGTCAGCAAATTGAGCTGCCAGACCATGATGCGCCGCATCTGATTTGGCAACTACAAGGAGGCCACTGGTATCCTTGTCGATCCGATGCACTATTCCAGGACGCTTTTCTCCTCCAATGCCGGACAAATCTCCGCCAAAGTGATGCAAAAGGGCGTTTACTAGAGTTCCGCTGGGAGAGCCCGGGGCTGGATGCACGACCATCCCCGCGGGTTTGTCGACTACGACCAGATCGTCATCTTCATAAACGATCTTCAAATGAATGTTCTCGGCCGCTGTTTCTACCTCAGCCGCATCCTCGATGCTGACCTCGTAGATTTCTCCCGCTTGAACCCGTGCTTTGCCGTCAGTTACGACTTTGCCGTCAAATACGACTGCACCCTCCAGCAATAGTTTTCCAAGTCGCGACCGGCTCAGGTGTGCCTCCTCTGGCACATCGCGCGCCAGAGCCTTATCAAGGCGGGAAGGCGGTGCTGCGCCGATCTCTATTCGGATGATGCGTGACATGGATGACGAAACGGCTCCGGCCGGTGGCGAAAAGACCCTTAGGTATCTGAAGTGGCTGGTAACCGCACTTACGGTGACCATGATCCTCGGATTTCTAACCATCGTCTCGCTATTTGTCATGCGTTTCACCGAAATGAACCGCGTCGAGTTGCCGGACGAGATCGTTCTTCCGGGCGGAGCCAAGGCAACGGCCTTCACGCGCGGTGAGGGCTGGTTCGCTGTAGTTACCGAGGAAGAGGAAATCTTGATCTACAGCCGAATCACAGGGAATCTGCGTCAGCGCATCAAGATCGAAAGTATTCCTGATTGATTGGGCGCCTTCAGCGGTGCGAGTGCAAAGAGAGCAGGGGACACGCAGTACTTTTTTGGCTTCAGGCAAACCAACCGGTCTTTACGGCTTGCGCCCAGCTTTCCGCCCCTCGCTCAAGTGCCAGCTGAGCCATGGCCGAGGTGTCATAGGAAACCGCACATAGAGACACGTTCCAAGTGTCGTAATTCCGCTCCAGAATAGCGTACCGTGCGTCGGGTGATCCCGTTTGATGTACGAACGGTGTTGTTCCCCGAGTGTCGAGATACGCGGGGCAACCCACCGAACCGGGGTTTACGATGAGGCGCCCGTCAGGGAGGCGCACAACTCTGGGTGTGTGCGTATGGCCGCACAGCATGACCGGATACACCAAACCCGCGGCTCGCAATTCGACTTCTGGAAGGTCTCTGGCTATCAATCGATTGTCCGGACCACGATGATCCAGCCAATTTTCTTCGTCGCTGTCAGGGGTGGCGTGGCACAAAAAAATATCGCCCAGTCTTGCCACTGCCGGCAAGGACTGGACCCATGCCAAATGCTCGGGCGCAAGTTCGTCGACAATCCACGATTCCCATAATCCCATCTCACTTCGAGGGCGCTCGAAGAGCATCCGGTCATGGTTCCCGCGCACCGTGAGGAAATCTAGTTCGATCAGCCGATCGGCGGTGGAAGCGGCATCGAACGGCCCAGACAAGCTGTCGCCTAGATTCACGACTCTATCTATGCCCAGTCTGTCGATATCAGACAGGACTGCATTCAAAGCAGAGATATTACCGTGGATATCGCTAATTATGGCCAGCTTCATTTGGCGGGTATAACAGAATTTGGACTTGATGGTACCGCCTCCCTGGCTTGAACAGGGGACCTCTGGATCCACAATCCAGCGCTCTAACCAACTGAGCTAAGGCGGCACGCGGGTGTAGCTAGCGTCGGTCACCAGCGAATGCAAGAGGGCAGATCAGCCTAGTGGTCTCTCCCACACCTGCTCTACACGATCTGCACCGAAGAAATTGGCTCGTTTGGAAGACACACATTCGAAACCGTGCTTCGCATAAAGTGCGCAGGCAACGACAAGTGATTCGAAAGTCCAAAGACGCATTGTGCTGTATCCGCATTCGGTCGCGAAGACCAAACAATCCTCAATCAACTGCCGGCCTAGCCCGTATCCGCGGGCAGCTGGCTCAATCAGAAATAGCCGAAGTTTTGCGACTCCTGGTTCATCCGATTTCGCACAGCAGATCGATCCCAACCTGTGATCGCCCGACTCGACAATCCAGAAACGTTCGATTTCGGGGTCGTGGTTGGTCATGTAGTCGATCATGATCTGAGCGACAAAGACCTCGAAGGTCGAATCGAAGCCTTCGCATTCAGCGTAAAGTTCGGCATGTCGCTGGATTAGCCAGCCAGCATCCCCCGGTTGAAGATTCCGAAAAGCCAAGTTGTCAGGATCGAAGAACATGGCACAGTCAATCCAGACTTTGGTATTTCGTCAAGCGCTGGCGCTTGCAAAGCCTATTGGGCCGGGCTAACTCCGCTGATCATCGCGAAGGAACCAATCTGATGGGAATCGATAAAGAGAGCGAGATCACGGCCAATCTGCAGATTGGGCCAACTACTCTTGGAATGGTGCGAATCTATGTCGAGGGCGACGGTATTGAGATTCCCATGGACTTTGAACCGGAAGAAGCCGAGGAAATCGCCGAAGAAATTCGTGCTGCTGCCGCACGAGCACGTTCGATGGGGAGCGGCCGAAAATCTAAATCTCCCAAGCGAAAGTGAGGCCTGGGTCTCTTGCTGCATGCCAGCGGATTGCAGCATGACGAGCAAACTTCTGGATCATCACTTTTCGACGCGGTGCCGCAAGCTTGGACTCTGGCGCCATACGAGCGATTTCGGCGCCATAGGAATCAGCAAATATCAGCCCCGTGCTGCTGGGCAGCAACTCGGTAGGAAACGTGTCGTCCACTGCCCAAAAGTACCGATCGCACCATTCCAAATATCCTTCCCACTTCTGGTCTGATTGAAAATCGGCCTTCCCGGACTTGCATTCGACAATCCAGATTTCGCCTCTAGGCCCCAAAGCCATCACATCGACGCGAAGACCCGCTGTAGGAACCAGTTCCTCAACGGTTACAAAGTCGTAACCGGCAAGATGCCTGCAGACACCTCGCGCCAGAAGCTGTCCAGGTCTAGGAGTAGAATTCGCATTCATCATGTATAGGATTGTGAACAAAGCATAAACATTTGGCAAGAACACCAGGTTAGTCGACAACAATTCGTGAATGAAGAATCCGGCTGTCTTTGTCAGTGTCGAACCCAATCAGAGCGCATGAAAAGTAGGTCGCATGCGAGACCTTTCAAACCGACGCATTCAGGCTTTAGGAGGGTCTGCAGCTCGGCATCCGACCATTATGGATGTCTCTTTTGGTCGCGAAAGTCAAAAGACATACTAGCTCTTGCCGTCGCGACTACAGGAGCCTATCTCTCGTCGGTGACGGGCTCTGCCCTTCCCGTGCCGGGGACAAATTCCGGTGGCCTTAAATACTTCCGAGGGAGCTGGCTCTGTCCGGATCGTGGTCCGTTTACCTGGCGCCCACCTGTTAAAACAGGTCCTCGGGAATTAAGCTGCCCCTACGGTCGTGGTGGTCCCGTCACTCCATATTGGACGAGTTCTCCCCGTCGCGACTGTCCATCCGGATTATCGAAATGCCGAATTGAACTCCAGCAAAGACTATTCCGTTGAATAGGCAAAGCAAAGAAAACGCCAACCAGCCACCTTCGACTTTGCCGACAAGGTGGCCGAGGTTGGCAATGTTCAGTGCCACGAGAAGCATGGAAAACAGGATTCCCAGCGCCATTCCGGAAAGGCATTGTCTGATATAAAGTCGAACCAGATCTGGCATATCAATCACTTCCAAACGTCGTGGAGCAAGCCTATGACAGCACTATCCAAGAAGGTCGGGAGTTCCATGTCCACCGTATTGCTTTGATATGGGTATCCCGAACGATTGAACAATGCCAAAAAGATGCCATGTATTGCATATGTCAGAGTTCAATATTGCAACTTGGAATATTCGGAAGTGCGTCGGCCTAGATCGACGCCGAGATCCGCATCGCGTGGCGCGAATTATTGCTGGGCTTGAGGCCGATGTTGTCGCTCTTCAGGAAGCGGATAAGCGCCTTGGTCATCGACCTGCCGCTTTGACACCTGATCTGATTGACAACGAAACTGATCTCAAGATCGCCGATGCCGGCGGACATGAGTCCAGTATTGGTTGGCATGGCAACGCGCTTCTATTGAAGTCGGACCTTGAAGTGGTGCAGCGGCACAGCCTCCATCTCCCTGGGTTCGAGCCACGCGGAGCCTTGATCTTTGATATCTCCGGACGCGATCGAAGTTTTCGTGTTGTCGGAGTGCATCTTGGGCTTCTTCGAGCGTCGCGACGTGCTCAACTCGCTGCGATCCGTTCTCATCTTGATGCGTTGATGCCGATGCCGACGATTGTACTTGGTGATTTCAATGAATGGTCGAATGCAGGTGGTTTGGAACCCCTTGTCGGTTTCGAAGTGCATTCTCCGGGTCGGAGCTTTCATGCGGCACGCCCGGTCGCTGCTCTGGATCGCATTGCATTGGATGATCAAGGTGAATTGCTTGATGCCGGCGTTGTCGAAACCCGTGAGACCAAAGTCGCGTCAGATCATCTTCCGGTCTGGGGCCGCGTTCGTGTGGGCAAATCGGCGGCTTAGACGAAGACCTCCATTTCATCTTGATCGCCGACCCCGAAGACTCGCTTGTAGCGCTCGATTTCCTTGTCAGGCCCCATCGCTTTGCGGGGATTGTCTGACAACTTGACTGTAGGCCGTCCATTCGCAGTCGCTGCTTTGCAGACAAGGCTGAAAGGAGCTAGACCATCGTCCGGGACCAGGCCACGGAAGTCATTCGTTAGCATTGTGCCCCAACCGAAACTAACCCGGACACGATCCGAAAAGCGGGCATGAAGGTCCTCGATTTTCTCGACGTCTAGCCCATCGGAAAAAATTATTAGCTTTTGCTTTGGGTCTTCGCCACGGTCCTTCCACCAGCGGATGGCTGTTTCGGCACCGCGAACGGGGTCACCTGAGTCAATTCGGATTCCTGTCCAGCCTGCTAGCCAATCAGGTGCGTTCTTAAGGAACTGTTCGGTGCCATATGTGTCCGGAAGGATGATCCTGAGATTGCCTTCATGTTCTTCTTGCCAGTCTGCAAGGACCCTGTATGGCGCCTGGGACAACTCTTCGTCCGAAGAAGCAAGTGCTGAATATACCATCGGCAATTCGTGAGCGTTGGTACCAATTGCCTCCAGATCGCGGTTCTTGGCGATTAGGCAATTTGACGTTCCGACAAACGCATTTCCCAAGCCCTCGGTCATTGCCTGAACGCACCAGTCCTGCCAAAGGAAAGAATGACGTCTTCTTGTCCCGAAGTCTGCCAGCTTCAGCCCGTCGATCTTGCGTAGACGTTCGATTTTCTCCCAGGTACGTGTCATGGCTCTCGCATAGAGAACCTGCAGTTCAAACTTTCCGAGATCCTTCAGAACCGCGCGAGAGCGCAGTTCCATCAGAACCGCCAAGGCTGGAATTTCCCAAAGCATCACCTCGGGCCAAGCACCTTCGAACTCTAACCGAAACTGGCCGTCTCGCTTTTCAAGATGATAGTCCGGCAAACGCAAATTTTCGAACCACTCCATGAAGTCAAAGCGGAACATCTGGCGCTTCCCGTAGAAAAGATTGCCGCGAAGCCAAGTGGACTCGCCACGGTTGAGCGATAGCGAGCGAATATGGTCCAACTGCTCGCGCAACTCGCCTTCGTCGATCAGATCCGCGAGGCGGATCGAGTCTGTTCGGTTGATCAGGTTGAACGTTACCCGTGTCTCCGGACGATTTCTGAAGATCGACTGGCACATGAGAAGTTTGTAGAAATCAGTGTCGATCAGGGATCGCACAATCGGATCGATCTTCCACTTGTGATTCCAGACTCGCGTCGCAATGTCGACCATGGCAGGTTCCCCCGTTGTCGGGGTGTTGTGCCCGTTTCATCCGATCCTTGTCCAGATCTGTGATCTTGAACGCCGGAAATCATTTGTAATTTCCGGTGCCATGCCCGGAATAGACGTCTTCGGTCACGCCCATCGGTAGTTGGAGCGATTGCCTTTTCTCGCCGACTTCGCGAGTCCTTCCAGGGAACCCTCGCAATGTGGCGACAAGCCCTTTGTCTCTTCCAAAATTGGCTCCCGGAGGAATACCGCAATTTACCGGTTTCACTGTCGACGGGTTCGAGTATTGGGCACCAGGTGGGCGAGGTGAAAATGTCGCCCGGCAACCTTCAGTGTCCGAGGAAAAGCCCGCCGTCGCGATGCCATACTGGAAGAGGACGACAACGTAATCCGTGCTGTCGCCGAACTGCGGAAAAAGGTAGCCCTCAGGATTTGTCATGTTGCGATACACGTATGCAACTTGCGCACCTTCGCGAATTTTCTGGGTTGGGTTTCCCCAGCGCGCCCTGAAGCCGGCCTCGGTTGTTTTTCCCGGTTCAAGGCTGGATAGCATGGCGTAACGAACCTGGGGATGATCCGCGACCGTGGTATTCCAAGCCAATCCGCCGCAACTGGAAAGCAGAAAAAGAAATACAAGCGTTCGCATACTGCAAGGCCTCTTTGAAGGCCCGCTTTCCTAGAGCTTTACCGTGAGGATTTCGTTAGCGGCCGCTTCCGGCTCTGGAATTTTCTCTGTCTTTCACGCATTGATCCCGCATGATCTTGGGAATTGGCACAGATCTTTGTAACATCGAACGGATACAGCGCACGCTGGACCGGTTCGGCGACCGTTTTCGAAATCGTGTCTTCACTGAGATCGAGCAGCGAAAAGCTGAGCGGAGACGGGATACTGCTGGTACCTACGCGAAACGGTGGGCGGCGAAAGAGGCATGCTCGAAAGCTCTGGGAACGGGTCTTCGCATGGGGATAGCGTGGAAGGACATGGCGGTATCGAACCTGCGCAGTGGACAACCGGTCATGCACGTAACCGGTTGGGCTGCTGAACGTCTGGCAGAAATGACCCCGGATGGATATGAGGCGATCATCCACGTGACGCTGACGGATGATCATCCCTGGGCGCAGGCATTCGTGGTGATCGAAGCCCGGCCGATTGGAAAAGCCGTGGGTGGGGCAAGACCCGACAAGACACGCGGGTTAGCTTGACTTGTTTGAATGCTGACCGCAGAAAGCGTCGGCGCGTTTGAGGCGGAGCGGACATGACAGAAAAATCCGGCACAGTGGTGGAAGGGATCGTAGAAACGGTCAAGACCATCGTATACGCCCTACTTATCGCCGGCGTCGTCCGAACACTTTTCTTTCAGCCTTTCTGGATTCCTTCGGGTTCCATGAAGGATACTCTGCTCATCGGTGACTTCTTGTTCGTAAACAAGATGGCCTACGGTTATTCGAGCTATTCCTGTCCGTTTTCCCTTTGTCCTATTGATGGTCGGATTTTTGGCCGGGAGCCTGAGAGAGGCGATGTCGTCGTTTTTCGGCATCCGGTTAACGGTCAGGATTTTATCAAGCGGGTTGTTGGACTGCCGGGTGACACCGTGCAGATGCGCTCGGGCCAGTTGTTTATCAATGGCTCTCCTGTACCACAGGTGGCTGACGGTACATATGTCGAAGCCTATGAACCGCAGGGTCCGGTTGGCTCTCGTCCTGTTTGCGTCGAAGGTATCCCGCCATTGGGCAGCGCGTGTACCAAGGAAAAATCGGTGGAGACGCTCCCCAACGGGGTTCAGCATTCCGTTCTGAACGCCAACGACGGACGCTTCGATAACACCGGCGTCTTTTCGGTGCCTGAGGACCAGTACTTTTTCGTGGGAGACAACAGAGATAACTCCACCGACAGCCGAGAAAGGCCTGAGTTCGGAGGAGTTGGGTTCGTTCCTTTCGAGAACCTCATCGGCCGCGCTGACCGCGTCATGTTTTCCTCCGCAGGACGCTCGCTCTTCTTTGTCTGGACATGGCGGCCTGATCGGTTCTTCAAGAAGATCGAGTGATGCGTCTCTCCGGCGAACTATCGGCCTTTTCCAAGCGACTGGGCCACAGTTTCTCGCAACCCGAATTGTTGGTAAGGGCGGTAACGCACGCTTCAATTTCTTCCGAATCCCGTCCCGACAATCAACGGCTGGAATTTCTCGGAGATCGTGTCCTGGGTCTTGCAATGGCCGAAGCCTTGCTGCGGGCTGATCCCAACGCGACGGAAGGTCAGCTAGCTCCAAGGTTCAATGCGCTTGTACGGAAAGAAACTTGTGCTGATGTCGCCCGACAGATCGACCTTGGCTCAGTTCTGAAGCTTGGCCGCTCGGAAATGATGTCCGGGGGTCGCAGGAAGGAGGCTCTCCTCGGGGATGCCATGGAAGCTGTAATTGCGGCGGTTTATCTTGATGCCGGTTTCGACGTGGCCCGAGAGATCGTCGTTCATCTTTGGGGAAACAGGATCGACACGGTGAAGACCGATGCTCGAGATCCGAAAACGTCGCTTCAGGAATGGGCACAGGCGCGTGGGCAGAACCCGCCAAATTATCGTGAACTGGACCGCAAAGGCCCCGACCATGCGCCGGTCTTCACCGTCGAGGTACGGCTGGAGTCCGGAGAAACAGCACAGGCACAAGCCAATTCCAAACGGGCTGCCGAACAAATGGCGGCGCGATCGCTTCTGTCCGCTCTGGGCGCCTAGGAAACTCGCGATGCGCTGCGCATGAACGCCCAATGCGCGACGACGCTGGCGCAAAGCATGGCCGCACCAAGAATAAACGCAGTACCTGCGTTGCCGGTCCAATCCGACACTGCACCGCCGAGTGCGGGGCCCACCATCATGACCGCGTAGTAAATGGCAAAGAAAACTCCCATCCCGAAGGCCCGGGCTTCGGGCCGCAGAACTTGTGACGGCATCGTCATGATGGGACCCGCGGCAAGTCCCATTATCAGGCCAGAGATTGCATAGGTCGGCGAGAGCATCGCGTCTGGAAGAATGATAAGGAAGGGCAAAAACAAGATGCTACCAATCTGGCTGAATAGGATCACCGGGTCGCGTCCGAACTTGTCCGACATTATGCCACCGAGAGGAACGCCAATCCCGACCATCAGCGTGAATAGACTAATGACGGAACTTGCAGCAGTTGCTTGGATTCCGCGTTCTGTCAGAAGCAGAGGGCCAAATCCGAAAACCATGGCCAAGGCGGAATTGAATAGTGCCCACACTCCGGCTGCCAGAAAAAGCGGAACAACCGGGAACTTTCCGTAGGCTGCCGGCACTACGGCATCGTCGGTTCCAGGTGCCGGTCGATAAATCAAAAGAAAGAGTGTGAGAGATGCAGCAACAGAGAAGACAACGACAAGCCAGCCAACGTACAGGCCGCCCGCCGCTGTGGCGAGAGGAAGGACCAAAAGAGCGGCGGCAATTCCGATTGGCCATGAGCTGATGAATATGCCCATTGCCGTTCCGATTTCGCGCCCGGCAAACCAATCGACCAGCATTTTGGTCATGACGATATTCACAACGACGCCACCGATCCCGGCCAAGATCCGTCCTGACATGAGGACGGACCAGCTTTCGCCCAAAGCCATCATTAGGCCGCCGGCCAGCATTGCAGCAAGGCTCCAACCCACGACCCGTCGATCGCCGAACCGGACAGCCAATGTTCCGCCGGGTATGGCGACAACCACGCCTGGGCCCAAATACAATCCGATCAGCAGGCCAATATCCGCCAGATTTGCAGAATAGCTTTCCATAATGAACGGCGAGAGGGCGGCCACTGATTGGTACTGAAAAGCCATATTTGTTCGCGCGAAGAACAGAACGAAAAGGATCAGCCAGCGCATCGACATTTTGTGAAGTCCCCCAACTACAGCCTTGCCAGAAATCGATCCGATGCAAAAGCTTCTCTTGCGCTGGTCAACGGGCCGGAAATCCGCTATCCGCCCGGCATTCCAGATAAGGTTTGCCCCATGACAACCCGTGCCGGTTTCGTAGCTCTGATCGGAGAACCAAACGCCGGTAAGTCGACTCTTCTCAACCGAATGGTTGGTGCGAAGGTTTCTATTGTCACCCACAAAGTGCAAACGACAAGGGCGCGTATCCGCGGAGTTGCCATCGAAGGCGAAAGCCAGATCGTATTTGTCGACACTCCTGGCCTGTTTCGGCCACGGCGACGTTTGGACAGAGCGATGGTTGCCGCTGCATGGGGCGGGGCAGCCGATGCCGACATCATCGTACTTCTCGTCGAGGCACATCGCGGGATTACGGCAGGCGTCGAGGTTATTCTCGAACGGCTGGAGGAAGTTGCCAAGGGCCACCGGGTAGCACTCGCGATCAACAAGATCGACCGCGTCGATCGTCCAGTACTCTTGGGATTGGCCGAAGATCTGAACAGTCGGTTCCCTTTTGTCGAAACGTTCATGATCTCTGCCGAGAAGGGGTATGGGGTGGATGATCTGAAGGCATGGCTGGCGCATGAGCTGCCCGAGGGGCCTTGGCTTTACCCGGAAGACCAGATTGCCGACCTGCCTTTGCGGATGATCGCTGCCGAAATGACGCGCGAGAAACTGACGCTTCGCCTGCATCAGGAACTACCATACCAGTTGACGGTGGAAACGGAGAATTGGGAAGAGAGAGACGACGGTTCCGTCCGGATCGATCAGGTGGTTTATGTTGCGCGAGATGGGCACAAGGGGATCATCCTTGGCAAGAAGGGTGAGACGATCAAGACAATTGGTCAGCTTGCACGGGAAGAAATCTCCCGGTTCCTGGAAAGAAAAGTTCATCTCTTTCTGACCGTGAAAGTTAGGCCAAACTGGCTGGACGAGGCCGAAAGGTACTCTGAGATGGGCCTGGATTTCAGCGACGGGAATTCATGACGAGGCTGACAACGGAAATCTGGGTTGCCGCATATCTGACCCGATGCCGTCTGGCAACGATCCCTGCATTTATTGTTCAGAAGGGCGACCCAACTGCCGGTGCAGTGCTCATAAAACTGAATACACTCGACGGACGCGCCGCTTGTTTCCAAAGGTCATTCGATCTGATTACCGGCGAACGTCAGTGGATTATTTTGGCGGAAGGCGATGAGCACTTGGTCGACGAAAGCATCGTCAAACAGCGGGGATTCGATCCAGACCTTTGGGTAATTGAGATCGAAGATCGGGATGGCCGCCATCTTCTGGATGAGCCGGGCATGACCTGAAGTCAGTCGTTCGCAAGTCTGACCAATTCTGCGACCTGCGGCCCGATATCTTCTACGACAAGCTCTATCCCTTTTGCATTCGGATGGATGCCGTCTCCTTGCATAAACTCTTCCAATGCTGATTGTCTGTCATCTGCTTTGATCAGAGCGGCAAGAAAGTTTGGATAGAAAAGCGTGCCATACTTGGCCGCAAGCTCTGGATACATCGCGTCGAATGCAGCCTCAAAATCTGGCCCGTAATTCGAAGGGGAATCCATGCCTACCAAAAGAACGGGCAAATCGCGGGATCCGGTTATTTCAAGAATCCCTTCAAGATTTGATCGGCTCGCAGCTGGATCTATACCACGCAACAGGTCATTTCCGCCAAGCGCCACGATCACACCATCGACTTCGGGTGTCAGTGTCCACTCGATGCGGCTCAGCCCACCGGCTGTGGTGTCGCCTGAGACGCCTGCGTTAATGATTCTGGCATCGAGACCTTTGGAAAGGAGCCACTCTTCAAGCTGAGGAACGAAACCTTGGCTGGCAGGCAGACCATAACCCTGGGTGAGGCTGTCACCAAGCGCGGCGATAACAACAGGTTCGGCCGAAGCAAGTCCGGCGCTCGCGATTGCTGAAAATCCGACGTTGCAGAAGATGCGGATCACCCCATATGGCGTAGGGAGACGACGGGGCCAGACCGGAGATAGCATGACCGAAACGATCCTCTCGCTAAAGGACGCGACACTTTCCCTAGAAGGGAATGCGGGTCGGGTCGACATCCTCAAAGGGATTTCAATGGATGTCGCGCGTGGTTCGTCCGTTGGTTTGATCGGACCATCTGGGTCGGGCAAGTCTTCGCTCCTTATGCTGATGGGCGGGCTGGAACGTGCAACCAGCGGTCAGGTGATAGCACTGGGACACGACCTGACGACGCTCGGCGAAGACGCGCTTGCCCGCTTTCGCAGGGAACATATGGGGGTAGTATTTCAATCCTTCCACCTAATTCCGACGATGACCGCTCTTGAGAACGTGGCGACCCCATTGGAATTGGCGGGCAAGATCGATGCCTTTGAGCGCGCCAAAGAGGAACTCAAGGCTGTCGGTCTTGCAGAGCGACTGGATCATTATCCGTCCCAGATGTCTGGTGGCGAACAACAGCGTGTTGCACTTGCTCGCGCGGTGGCTCCACGCCCGGACATCCTGCTGGCCGACGAACCCACTGGGAATCTCGACGCCTCGACGGGTCAGGCGATTATGGAGCTTCTGTTCGGTTTGCAAGAGCGACACGGTGCTACCCTTGTCTTGGTGACTCATTCGCCGCAACTGGCTGGGCGCTGCGATCGAATCATTCAATTGGAGGACGGCCGAATCGTAGATGGCGACCGTAATCAGGCCGAGGCCGCTGAATGAGCTTCTCGGTCGCCCGAAAAATTGCGCGCCGTGAGTTGCGCGGGGGCCTGATTGGCTTTCGGATATTCCTCGCCTGCCTGATCTTGGGCGTCGCGGCCATCGCTGCTGTCGGTAGCGTGCGCGAGTCCATTCGCGAAGGTCTGGAGCGCGAAGGTGCGGTCATCCTCGGGGGGGATGCCGAACTTGAGCTAACCTACCGTTTTGCGGAACCTGAAGAACTAGAATGGATGCGCACCAAGGCGACGTCTGTCGCCGAAGTCGTCGACTTTCGGTCAATGGCTGTCTTCGGAGTCGGTGAGGCAGCTGAGCGCGGACTGACTCAGGTCAAAGGGGTTGACGACGCCTATCCCCTTGTCGGGACTGTCCGGCTTTCGCCCAATATTCCGCTTCACGAAGCGCTTGCAGGGTCTGGGGGTGTTCCCGGCGCTGTGATGGCGCCGCTCCTCGTCGACCGACTGGGTATGGAAGTTGGTGAGTCATTTCGCTTGGGCACGCAGGAGTTCATTCTTTCTGCCAGGCTCGAGCATGAGCCCGACGACGCCGGAGGCGGTTTTGGCCTTGGCCCTCGCACGATCGTCCGCACGGCTGATCTCGCCGATAGCGGGTTGATCCAGCCTGGAACGTTGTACGAGACGGAGTACAAGTTGCGATTGCCCATCGATGCCGATCTGGACTCTCTGGAAGCCGAAGTGGAGACGTCTTTTACTGGCGTCCGCTGGCGAGATCGTCGAAACGGGGCTCCCGGCGTCGAGCGTTTTGTAGATCGCCTGTCTTCGTTCCTGGTACTCGTAGGCCTGGCAGGTCTTGCGGTTGGCGGCGTTGGAATCTCTGCGGCCGTTCGAGCCTATCTCGAACGAAAGACGGATGTCATCGCCACCCTCAAGACATTGGGTGCCGACAACAAGACGATCTTCCAAATCTATTTTCTTCAGATCGGAACCCTGACTGCCATTGGACTGACAGCGGGTCTTGCCCTTGGCGCCGTTCTTCCGCTGATCTTTGCGCCTTTGCTTGAAAGCCAACTACCAGTGCCTGCTGTTTTTCGGCTGCATTTCGGGCCCCTGATCGAGGCCGCACTTTATGGCGTATTGGCAGCGCTCATCTTCACGCTATGGCCCTTGGCGCGAGTCGAAGAGGTGCGTCCGGCAACCCTGTTCCGCGATGGAGGAGGATCGAAGCGTCGGCTTCCCCGGACGCTCTGGATGGTAGTGACCATTCTTCTGGTCGCGACACTTATTTGCTGCGCAGCCTACTTGTCCGGCCTATGGACGCTGACGCTTGGTGCCGCCGGAGGCCTGCTTGGTGCCTTTGCAATCCTGGTCTTGTCCGCCGATGCGGCGCGATGGTTGTCCCGACGAGCGGCACGGGCCCGGTTGGTTCGGGGCCGGAGTGCGTTGAGGCTTGCCCTCGGCTCTGTTGCCGGTCCCGGAGGAGAGGCAAGCTCGGTAGTGCTTTCGCTGGGTTTGGGCCTGACGGTGCTGGCGGCGGTAGGCCAAATCGATGCGAACCTGCGCGGTGCTATCGAACGTGATCTGCCTGAAGTCGCTCCGTCCTTCTTCATGGTCGATATCCAGCCTAGTCAGATGGACCGCTTTCAAGAGCGTCTCGTGAACGATCCGGCGGTCGAAAAGATCGAAAGCGCGCCAATGTTGCGCGGCATCATCACGCGCATCAACGGCAAGCCCGCCGAAGAAGTGGCGGGTGACCATTGGGTCCTGCGTGGCGATCGCGGCGTGACCTATTCGGACGAACCGCCGGGGGGAACAAAGATTACCCATGGCAAATGGTGGCCGGAGGGATACTCTGGATCGCCCCAGGTTTCGTTCGCTACTGATGAAGCTCAAGAGTTGGGCTTGCAGTTGGGCGATGAGATCACGGTGAATATTCTTGGCCGCGACATCACTGCAGAAATCGTGAACTTCAGGGAAGTCGATTTCTCGACCGCGGGCATCGGCTTTGTCATGTCGATGAACCCGGACGCTCTTTCCGGAGCGCCGCACACTTTCATTTCGACGGTCTATGCGGATGAAGATGCTGAAGCGGCTATTCTGCGCGATATCTCCAACGCATTTCCCAACATCACCGCAATTCGGGTAAAGGACGCCATTGAACGGGTCTCTGAAGTCTTGGCAGGCATTGCTGCGGCGATCACTTATGGAGCTCTGGTCACACTCGTTACCGGTGGTGTGGTCCTGATCGGGGCGGCAGCCGCGAGTGTCTACGCACGGACATACGAGGCCGCGATCCTGAAGACACTTGGCGCGTCCCGGACGACAATCCTTGCCAGCTTCACCTTGCGTTCGGCCTTTCTGGGAGCTGCGGCAGGGATCGTAGCCATTTTAGCTGGGGCATTGGCTGGTTGGGGCGTAATGACATTTGTAATGGATACCGATTATATCTTCGAACCCATTTCGGCCCTGCTGATTGTAGTGGGGGGAGTTCTCGCGACGCTTCTGGCCGGTCTTGTCTTTGCATGGGCACCATTGGCTGCGCGGCCGGCGCAAGTGCTTCGAGCCCGCGAATAACCGCCTTCCATCTGGCGGAAATTTTCCGGGCAGTCTTCTCTGGCACTGGACAATTTCTGGCGCTCGGCCAAGCATGCGGCCATCTTCAGGGAGCATGAATCATGAAACTTCTGAGCACGACGATACTGGTTTCCGTTTTTGCCACGGGCGCGATGGCCCAGAATGACTGCGCGGCAGGAAAAACCCTTGAGGACGGCAAGCTGACGATTGCGACGGGTAATCCGGCCTATTTTCCGTGGGTGATCGATGATGCGCCGGAATCCAAACAAGGTTTCGAGGCAGCAGTTGCGTATGCGGTCGCCGAGCGGATGGGTTTCGGAGACGAGCAGGTTGTGTGGGTGAGATCGTCTTTCGATCAGGCGATCCAACCGGGGGCAAAAGATTTTGACTTCAATCTTCAGCAATACTCGATCACCGAGGAGCGTGAGGAAGTCGTAGACTTCTCGGTTCCCTATTACTCGGCGGCGATGGCTGTCCTGACCCGCCAACCCGTTGTCGATAGTGGTGCGACGGCGTCTGTCTCGTCTCTAAAGAGCCTAATCTGGGGTGCCGATGCGAACACGACGGCGGTACCGATGTTGGCGGATCTCATTCAACCCGAAAAGGATCCACTGCTCTACGGAGACAACGCCGATGTGGTCGAAGCCATGAAGGCCAATCAGATCGACGCCGCTCTTTTCGATCTCCCGACGGCGTTATATCTCGGTGCAGTTGTCTTGGACGACGGGGTGATCCTTGGTCAGTTCCCTGCTGAGCGCAGCCAAAATCCGGACCAGTTCGGCCTCTTGATGGAGGAAGGCAACCCTTTGAAAGAATGCGTAGATGCCGCGCTGACGTCGATGAAGGACGATGGCACGCTAGCCGCGATCGAGGCCGAGTGGTTGTCCGAGACCACGGGTGTTCCGGTCATCGAGTAAGACTTGGCCACTCGCAGGCAAATCTACGAAGCGAAGGTCAGGCGGCGGTCGAATACGATTGCCGCCTTGTCTACTTTTGGTGTGTTTGCGGCTCTGATCGTTCTGATCCCGCTGGCGCCGGGCTGGGAGGCGGTGAAGAAGAGTTTCTTCAATGCCGAGGTCTTTGCGAAGACATTTCCGGGTTTGCTTGAAGCGTTTTTGCTGGACGTTGCGATCTTCGCGTGGTCGGCCCCTTTGATCTTTATATTGGGCCTTCTGGTCGCCCTGGCACGAGATGTTCGGTCGCCGGCGCTGTATCCTTTGCGGTTGTTCGGGATCGTTTACACGGATGTGTTCCGGGGTGTTCCGGTGATCCTTGTCATTTATCTGATCGGCTTCGGAATTCCGGGGCTTGGACTGCCCAGACCGTGGAACTCCCCCTATATCTGGGGCACCGTTGCGCTGGTCCTTACCTATGCGGCCTATGTCGCCGAGGTGTTCCGGACAGGGATCGAATCGATTCATCAAAGCCAGCGATCGGCGGCAGCGTCTCTGGGGTTGTCGAATGCAGATATCATGCGCTTCGTGATCCTGCCGCAGGCGATCCGTCGCGTCGTTCCTGCGAACATGAACCTGTTCATCGCCCTCCAGAAGGACGTGGCACTTCTGTCGTTCATCGGGCCGGTAGAGATCTTCCGGCAGGCAGGGGTCTACAAGTCGCTGCTCGCGAACTTCACACCCTATGTCGGCGCGGCTCTTATTTTCCTGGCGATCACGATCCCGGCGACGCGGTATGCCGATTACCTTCTGGCCCGGCAGCTTCGGGAGCGATCCTGATGGCGAAGCTGGAGGCAAGGGGTATCCGCAAGAGTTTCGGCCCGAACGAGGTATGCCGGGGCATCGACCTGAGTGTCGACCAGGGCGAAATGGTGTGCCTGATCGGAGCATCGGGTTCGGGCAAGTCAACGCTTCTGAGATGTCTGAACCTCCTGGAACCCATTGACGATGGGGAGATCTGGCTGGATGGGCAGGACATCTCGATACCGGGACTGGATCCGCAACCGGTGCGCCAAAGGATCGGGATGGTCTTCCAGAGCTACAACCTGTTCCCGCATATGACCGCCGTGGAGAACGCGATGCTGGCGCCTCGGAGAGTGCGGAACATGACCCGTGAGGCGCTGTTGGCGGGGATCACCGAACTCTTCGAGAGATTTGGGCTGAAGGACCGCATGGAACATTATCCCGACCAGTTGTCGGGCGGGCAGCAGCAACGCGTGGCGATCGTTCGGGCGCTGGCGATGAAGCCAGAAATCATGCTGTTCGACGAGATCACCAGTGCACTTGACCCCGAACTGGTAGGCGAGGTTCTGGATGTGCTGCGCCAGCTTCGGGAAGAGGGAATGACCATGGTTCTGGCGACCCACGAGATGGGCTTTGCGCGAGAACTGGCCGACAAGGTGTGTTTTCTGGACGAGGGCGTGATCCTGGAGGAAGGACCGCCCGAGCAGCTGTTCGGCGCGCCGATGCGGGACCGGACACGCGCCTTCCTCAAACGTGTTCTCTGACAAAGGTTAATGGATTTCGACCACAAGGTTCGTCCGACGGGTGGCCCGCGCATCCGTCGTGCAATGGAATGCTGTCTTGAACCCTTTAAAACAAGCCTGAACCTCTGTCGGCAAAGCGTCTGCAAAACGTATGCAAAGCGTATGGCAACAGAAATGCGATCCTTCCGGAGTTCTTCCGGGATCACAAGATATGGTGGCTGCGACCCGACCCGGGCCGGCAGCCTCTCGGTGTCACGCGGCGCCGGGTATTGGTGCACCGTCCCAGGTGCCTTCGCTTGAAATCAGCCGGGCCCGCGTGAACGAGGACCTGTCGAACATCGATCCGTCGCGACTTTGATCCATAAGCGTCTTGTGCACACCGGGCTTGTAGGCGCCGGAGATCATCTCGCGGTCGTCCTTCCAGACCGTCAGCGTGAATCCGTCCCGCCCGTCGAAACCGCCGTTGAACACGCCGTTGCAAAGATTTCCGGGGTGATCGCTGTAGAAATCCATCACCTCCCGAATGCCCTGCATGAAATTCGCGATCCTGGGGATCTGGTCCGGATCGCGCGAGTTGTAGCCGGCCGTGGTAACCACGAGCATGTGGCCCCCAGCAGGAGCCTTTGCTGTGCGGAGCGCCGTTCCGTTCTCCAGGGTTCCGCGCCAGTTGACCTCGCCATGATGCGCGATCGGCACAGCTATCGCATGCCAGGCCTCGGTCGTTTCTTCGAGCCAGGGCAGATGTTCACCGGGCGAGCCGAACACGGCTTCTGCGTCGGCGCGTGAATCGTAAATGCCGAGACCGCACCAGACCTCGGATTTCCATGTGGGCAATCCTATGTCGTTCACACTGTGGCTGGGACAGAAACGCCAGCAATCGGCTTGCGGCGGTGGCTCGAAGCTTTGGTCGGCAACGGAAATGGCGTTTGGAAACCGCACCCGGTGCAAGGTTATCCAATGGTGTTCGTTCTCGGTCATGATCACCCCCCTGATCGACTGACCTTAGGCGGGTTTTCCTGGATCGCAAAACTATCACTGATTGGCATCGTCTGTTTGCACCGGGCCGCGGAGCGGCCTAGCCTCTGAACAGGCACAATCCCGAGCAAGGGATTTGGGTTCCATTGAGCAGAGAAAGCCCCGCATGCGCTGGTTCTTGAAGTTGGCACTGAGCGTCGTTGCAATTGCGGCCGTTGCGATCTTGTCGTTGCGGTTGCTCTATCCGTTGCCGGATCTGCCCGATGCAGAGACTGGTGGTGACTGGCCTGCGCTGGGAGATACGGACATCGGGCGGATCGTCGAGGCGCTGGCGGAGGCGAATCCCGGCACATCGGGTGTTCTCCCTCTGGAGCGTGGCACCGATGCCTTCGCGGCCCGGGTCTTGCTGATCCGAACGGCGGCACGGACCATCGATGCGCAGTATTACATATGGCAGGACGATCTGACCGGCATACGCCTTTTGTCCGAGTTGCAGGATGCCGCGATGCGCGGTGTCCGCGTTCGTCTTCTGGTGGATGACAACGGAACCCCCGATCTTGACCAGGAACTGGCCGCGCTGGATGCCCTTCCGACAGCGGAAGTGAGGGTATTCAACCCGTTCACGATGCGGGATCACAGGATCCTCAACTACACGTTCGATTTCTTCCGTCTGAACCGGCGTATGCACAACAAGTCGCTGACCGCCGATGCTGCGGCCACTATCGTGGGCGGGCGGAATATCGGCGATGTCTACTTCGAAACCGGAAGCGGCCACACCTATCTGGATCTGGATGTCCTGGCCGTGGGGCCGGCTGCGATGGATGTCTCGGAGGATTTCGAACGGTACTGGTTCAGCGGCTCATCCCATGCGATCAGCAGCCTCGTCGAAGCAGAGCGCGGTGCGGAAAGCCTTTTGGCGGCGCGCGACGCGGAGCTTCGCGAGACCGAGCAGGCGCGGGCCTATTCAGAAGTGGTGCGCCAATCTCCCATCATCGGGCAGCTGATGTCGGGGGAGTTGCCGCTGGAGTGGGTGCCGACACTTCTGTTCAGCGATGACCCCGGGAAGGGTCTTGGCTTGGTGGATGTCTCGGAGTTGATGATCCGAAAGCTGATGACCGAACTGGGACCGCCGCAGAGTTCGTTCGACATTGTCTCGGCCTATTTCATCACCGGAGAGACGGCGACCGAGCATATGGCAGGCTTTGCGTCGGAGGGTGTTCGGGTGCGGACGCTGACGAACTCGCTGGAAGCGACCGATGTGGCCGTGGTTCACGCCGGCTACATCAACTATCGCGATGCCCTGATCGATGGCGGCGTGGAGGTTTACGAGCTGCGCAGCGACCATGGCGCGCGGCGGGCGGTCAACGATCTGGGCATGATGGAGCTGTCGCGGGCGGCGCTGCATGCCAAGACCTTCGCCATGGATGGGCGCCGCGCATTCATCGGGTCGCTGAACTTCGATCCCCGGTCGCGGCGGCTGAATACGGAGATGGGTTTCCTGATCGACAGCCCGAGGATCGCTGGCCTGATCTCGGGCTGGATGGATGAGACCTTGCGGTATTTGGCATATCGGGTGAGCCGGGATGAGGTTGGCGGTCTGCTGTGGACGGCGGAGGACGCCGATGGCGGCGTCGCCAGCTTCGATGTCGAACCGAACACGACCGTGCCGTTGCGCCTTCTGGTGACCATTGCCAGTTATCTGCCGGTCGAGTGGATGCTCTGAGGGCTTAGCCGACGATGTCGTCCGGGGGGCGGTCGATCAGTTCGTAGGACAGAAGGTCCGCCATCTCGCGCGGGTCGCGGATGCGGGGCGTCCGGGCTTTTCGGAGGCTTCGGTAGATCTCGTCGTCGCCCTTCCATGTTTTTTCCGCTTCGTCGAAAGCGATGAAGCGGAACCGGATCTGCGCACCGGGCAACGCCTGCGCGATGCGGGGCAGGTCGGCGGGGATGACGGTTCCGATCCGGGGATAGCCGCCCATGGTCTGGCATTCGCACAGGAGAACGAATGGCGTGCCGTCGCCGGTCATCTGGATATCGCCCTCGGAGATGAAATCCGAGACCTGCCCGAGCTGGGCTGCGGTCGCGAAGGGCGCGCCTTCCTGATCCATGCGCACGCCCTGCCGGTTGCCGCGCGGGCTGCGGGTGAAGGTCGTGGCTTCGAACCGGTCCAGAACGTCCTGCGGGAAAAGACCGGTCTGGGGGCCGGGGATCACCTGGATCGGCTGGGTGCCGGGGGCTCCAGGGGCAAGACGCAGGGGAGGCGCATCCGGCTCGGGGTCGGCGCCGAAGGGCAGGCGGTCGCCGGGCGAGAGATCGGGTCCAAGCCCCGCGATCCGGTGACGCCCGCGCCCTCCGAGTTCCTCGTCGGTCAGAAGACCGCCTGCAATATGCAGATAGCCGTAGACGCCATCTTCCGCAGGGCCGATGTCGAGCGTGTCTCCGGTGTTCAGCCTATAAGAGGCGTGGTCCTCGATCGGACTGCCGTTGATGCTGGCGCGCAGTCGTGCGCCGGACAAGGCGATCCGGGTTGGTTTGTCCACCCGGAAACGTCCGCCGCCGACGGTCATCTCAAGCGCTGCCGCGTCGGGTGGATTTCCCACGAGCGCTGCCCCTGTCAGGAAGCCCAGACGATCGGCCGCGCCGCCGCGCGACAGACCAAGTCCCATGCCATGGGGTCGGCCCAGGTCCTGGACGGTGAGGCCGGGGCCGGCGCGATCGATGATGAGGTGGCCGGTCACTCGATCGGCTCCGCCATTGCGCCGCCCAACGGACCTGCTTCGGACAGGCGTGCGAAGTCCTTTGCCGGTACCGGCTCGAACCGCACGGTGTCCCCGGCCTTGAGAGGAATCGGCGGGGTGCCATTGCGCGCATAGCAACGGAACGCCGTTCGTCCGATCTGACGCCAGCCGGTCGGCGCGGCATTGGCAAAGGGAATCACTTGCCGGACGGCGACCACGACGGCGCCGCGGGGCACCTCGGGCGTCACCTCGGTTTGCCGGGGAATGTTCCAGTGCTCGTCCATGAAGCCCAGGTAGGGTTGTCCCGGCGCGAAGCCGAGGGCGAGCACGCGCAACTCCGACACCGCAATCTCGGCAACCGCCTGATCTGGCGTGCGCCCTATGGCATCGGCCACCTCGTCAAGCTGCGGGCCGTAGTCACCCCCGAAAACGGCCGGCATACGCCAAAGCGTCCGACCCTCGGGCAGGGGGGCGTGATACCAGTCCATCGCCGAAAGACGGTCGCGAAGTTCGTCCTGTAGCCGGGCACGCGTGATGTCGCCGGGACGGAACCGGACCAATACCGATGTTAGCGACGTGGCTGTTTCGGTGATACCCGTCGGCAGATCATGCTCAAGTGCGCCGCGATAGGAGAGCGCAGCCCGATTCGCGGCTTCGCTGAGCGTATCAGCGAAGCGGACGAGGATTCCATCTAGACCAAGCGGCAGGATTTCGGGCGAGGGCTCTGTCATCTTGGAGGCAACGTCTCACAGACCGGGGCGGATGAAAACATTGGCATTGATTTCGGGCTTGCCAGCAATGTGCATTCCTTGAACTTTGTCTCAAGCGATAGAATAACGGTTTGAAGAAAAGACAAGGCCCTGCTCGGGGCTGGAAGCAACGGGGAGACACTTATGAAATTCAAGACACTTCTTCTGGGCGCCGCGATGCTTGCATCCGCACAGATGGCGGCCGCCGAGGTAAAGGTCGGCATGATCACCACCCTGTCCGGCGGTGGTGCCGGTCTGGGCATCGACGTGCGCGATGGCTTCATGCTGGCGGTCAAGCAATCGGGACGCGACGATCTCGAGGTCGTCATCGAGGACGACCAGCAGAAGCCCGACATTGCCGTGCAGCTCGCGGACAAGATGATCCAGTCCGAGAAGGTCGACGTGCTGACCGGAATCATCTGGTCGAACCTCGCCATGGCCGTAGTTCCGAGCGCGACGGCACAGGGCAAGATCTATCTTTCTCCGAATGCGGGGCCGTCGCCCTTGGCCGGCAAGGGGTGCCATCCCAATTACTTCAACGTCGCCTGGCAGAACGACAGCCTGCACAATGGCGGCGGAGCCTATGCGAATATCGCGGGCTACAAGAACACCTTCCTGCTGGCGCCGAATTATCCGGCTGGCACGGATGCGCTCAATGGCTTCAAGGCTCTGTATGAGGGCGAAGTCGCAGCCGAGGTCTATACGGAACTGGGCCAGACTGACTATGCCGCAGAGATCGCCCAGATCCGGGCGTCGGGCGCCGACAGCGTTTATTTCTTCCTGCCCGGCGGGATGGGGATCTCGTTCCTGAAGCAGTACTCGGAAAGCGGCGTGGAGATTCCCGTCGTGGGACCGGCGTTCAGCTTTGACCAGGGAATCCTTCAAGCCGTGGGCGAGGCTGCGCTGGGTGTGAAAAACACCTCGCAGTGGAACAAGGATCTGGACAATGCCGCGAACAAGGCCTTCGTCGAAAGCTTCCAGGCGGAGTACGGGCGCCTGCCGTCCCTTTACGCCAGCCAGGGTTTTGACACCGCAAACCTGCTGATCAGCGCTATGGGCAAGGCCGACATCTCGGACCTGGACGCTTTCCGCGCCGCGCTGAAGGAAGCGGATTTCGCCAGCGTCCGGGGGGATTTCAAGTTTGGGCCGAACAACCATCCGATCCACGACGTGTATATCCGCGAAGTGATCAAGGAAGGCGATGTCTATACCAACAAGATCATCGGCAAGGTGCTTGAGGATCACGGCGATCCTTATGCGGCCGAGTGCCAGATGTAAGAACGAGCCGACCCGCTCCGGTTGACGGAGCGGGTCGTCGCTGAGACGGGCATGTCCACCATCCTGATCATCGAGCAGGTTCTGAACGGCCTGCAGCTTGGGGTCATGCTGTTTCTCATGGCGGCCGGCCTGACGCTGATTTTCGGCGTCATGGGGTTGATCAACCTGGCGCATGGATCGCTCTATATGGTCGGCGCTTTTGCCGCGGCCTGGGTGGCCGGGGCCACGGGCTCTTTCATCCTGGCCCTGATCGGCGCGCTGGTCGCGGCGGCGCTGGCGGGGGCGATCGTGGAACTGGTGGTGATCCGGCGTCTGTACGAGAAGGATCACCTGGACCAGGTTCTGGCGACCTTTGCTCTGATCCTGATCTTCTCGGAAGGTACCCGCTGGATTTTCGGGTCGTTCCCATTGTTCCTGGATATTCCGGACGCATTGTCAGGACCCGTCACCTTGCCTGGAGGCATCCAGTACCCGCTGTACCGGCTGGTCCTGATCCTTGCGGGTCTGCTGATCGCGCTGGGCCTGGACCTGCTTATCACACGGACGCGGATCGGCATCCGCATCCGGGCAGGCGAGAACGACCGCGAGATGACGGCTGCGCTGGGGATCGACATCTCGAAGCTTTACACGCTGGTCTTTGCGCTGGGCGCGGGTCTGGCCGGCTTGGCGGGCGCGATGGTGGGCGCGATCCAGTCGGTGCAGGTGGGCATGGGCGAGCCGGTTCTGATCCTGGCTTTCGTCGTCATCGTTATCGGCGGCATCGGGTCGATCCGGGGCGCGCTGGTGGGCGCGCTGCTGGTGGGGCTGACCGACACGCTTGGGGGCATCTTCCTGCCGGAACTGTTCAAGCTCTTTATGGAGCCATCCTCGGCCACATCCGTCGGCGCGTCGCTGTCGTCGATGGCGATCTACATCCTGATGGGTGCGATCCTGATCTGGCGGCCTACGGGACTGTTCGGGGCGCGCGCATGATCCGCGAGAGATATCTGAATGCCGGTCTTCTGGCGTTGCTGGTTGCGGTGCCGCTCTGGGCGCATCTGGCCGATGAGCCGTTCACGATCACGCTGGCCACCCGCGCGGTGATCTTCGCGCTGGCCGCCGTGGGTCTGAACATCGCCCTGGGACTGGGCGGGCTGGTGAGCCTGGGGCATGCGGCGTTTTTCGGCATCGGGGGCTATGCGATGGGGATTCTCGCCTTTCACGCGCAGAGCTTCACGCCACTGATGGAATGGCCCTTGGTGATCGAGGGCACCAAGTCGATGCCGGTGATCTGGCTGGTGGCGGTCATCGCGTCCGCATTGGCGGCGCTGGTGATCGGGGCCTTGTCGCTGAGAACCAGCGGCGTCTATTTCATCATGATTACGCTGGCCTTCGGACAGATGTTCTATTTCTTCACAATCTCCTGGCCCGCGTATGGCGGTGAGGACGGTCTGTCGATTTATGTGCGGAACGGGTTTCCGGGGTTGAATACGCTGGTACCGATCCAGTTCTACGGGCTGTGCTTCGTCATCCTGTGCACGGTGCTGTTCCTGAATGCGCGGCTGGCGAAATCGCCCTTCGGACTGGCCCTGAACGCGGCGCGGCAGGTGCCCGTCCGGGTCGAGACGGTCGGACTGGACGGGCAGCGGATCAAATTGGCGGCTTTCGTGATCTCTGGGGCGATCACAGGTCTGGCGGGGGCGTTGTTCGCCGATCTGAACCGCTTTGTCAGCCCGACCATGTTCAGCTGGCAGACCAGCGGCGAGATCATCGTTTTCATCATCATCGGTGGCGTGGCGCGACTGTTCGGTCCGGTCGCGGGAGCGGTGGTCTTCGTGACTCTGGAGCATGTTCTGGGCGGGCTCAGCAACTATTGGCACATCTTCCTCGGGTTGCTTCTTCTGGCGATCGTGCTGTTCGGCCGAGGAGGCCTGATCGGAATGCTGACCCGTCGGGAGGCGGCGCATGACTGATCCTGTCCTGGAAACCCGTGGTCTGACCAAGCGCTTCGGTGCGTTGACCGCAAGCGACGACATCTCGATTGCCCTGCTGCCCGGTGAGATCCACGCCATCATCGGGCCGAACGGAGCGGGCAAGTCGACGTTGATCGCGCAAATCTGCGGTGGCCTTGCGCCGGACTCCGGGAGCGTGCATCTGCTGGGGCAGGACGTGACGGCGCAGCCCATGCGTGTGCGCGCACGAGCGGGGCTGGGGCGCACGTTCCAGATTTCCGCGCTGGCGATGGAAGACACCGTTCTTCAGAATGCGGTTCTGGGCGCCGTTGGCGCAGGCGGTAGCGCCTGGCGACTTCTTGGGTCGGCGCTGGGAGACCAGGCGCTGCGAGAGCGAGCAGAAGAGGCCCTCGAGAGGGTCGGTCTCATGCCGTTCGCCGCCATGCGTACGGCGGAGCTGAGCCACGGGCAACGCAGACAGCTAGAAGTCGCAGTTGCGCTGACATTGCATCCCAAGGCCTTTGTCATGGACGAGCCCATGGCGGGGCTGGGCGCGGATGGGTCCCGGCAGATGACCGGTTTCCTGGATGAACTGCGTTGTGAAGCGCCGATCCTGCTGGTGGAGCACGACATGGACGCCGTATTCGCGCTGGCGGACCGGATCAGCGTCCTCGACTATGGCCGTGTCATCGCCAGCGGCACGGTGGCCGAGGTTCGCGCAAACCCGATCGTGCGCTCCGCTTATCTTGGAGAAGAGGCATGAGTCTCTTGAGCGTCCGGAACCTGACGGCCTCCTACGGGGCCAGTCAGGCCCTGTTCGGCGTCGATCTGGAGGTTGGGGAAGGCGAAGTCGTGGCCCTGATGGGCCGCAACGGCATGGGCAAGAGCACCACGATCAAGGCGATCTGCCGCATGCTGCCGAGTGCGGGCGGTCTCACATTTGACGGCCGCGACCTTTCTGGACTGCCCAGCCATGCGGTTGCTCGGTTGGGAATTGGTCTTGTACCGGAAGGGCGGCGGTGTTTCCGCGATCTGACGGTGACCGAGAATCTCGTTGCCGCGGCGCGGTCCGGTTACTGGGATCAGTCGAAGATCGAAGCGCTGTTCCCCAGGCTGGGAGAACGCCGGGGCCAGCGTGCGGCGTCTCTTTCGGGCGGCGAGCAGCAGATGCTGGCGATCGCGCGAGCGCTGATGACAAACCCGCGGCTCTTGCTTCTGGACGAAGCGACCGAGGGTCTGTCCCCGCTTCTTCGGCAGGAAATTTGGGCGGCGGTCGCGCGTCTGAAGTCGGAGACCGGTCTTGCGATCCTTGTTGTCGACAAGTCGTTGAAGGAATTGCGGGGTGTGTCGGATCGGGCGGTGATCCTGGAGCGCGGCAAATCGGTCTGGTCGGGCGCCACCACCGATCTCGACCAGGATACTAGCGAGCGTTACGTCGGCGTTTGAGTGCTGAATTTCGGGAGGCCGTTTTCCTGACGCTATGGCTCAATCGGTCTTGACGCCTCCCTCTCAAGCCTCTACCTAGCCCTTCGCTCGTGGCGGAGTAGCTCAGTTGGTTAGAGCAGCGGAATCATAATCCGCGTGTCGGGGGTTCAAGTCCCTCCTCCGCTACCAAAACCCTCCTTTTTGTCGATATTCTCTGAATGATGTAGCGTGTTTAACGCTATGCGCATCTACCTTGTTGTCCACCTTCCTTGGACCTCATCTATAGTGCGTTATCAAAATACGTTTGTGAGGGTCGTCCGTTGTCCGTAACTGTGCGTTTTGCTCACAGCCAGTCTCGACGTCTGTTCAAAGCTAAATACCAGCTTCAGTACTAGGCCATGGCAACTGAACCAATTGGCGGAAAGCAGACCTTCGCCGCGCGACTCCTCTATGTCTGAGTTGCGGCACGAAGCGGCATTTCGCTGGTTCCGATGCATAGCAGCTGTTCCAGTACGCACCTAGAAGATCTCACTCGGGACCATGCAAGTCGCTGTCAATACATCACGTGTCGAGACGCGAGGCCTTGCGGCTTTTAATGACGCCTTCAGCAGTAACGACCACGATCCGGCGTCCAGCCGAAAGAGCCGCCGCAACTTGACTTCACAGAGCCTTTGATGCGGAAAGCCATTGATTGTTTGCTGCGGGGAACTTTAGCTATTGCGGTTGGGGATAAGCGCAATGTCTTTCACTCTAAAGCAAGCTCGCTACTTTGTTGGTATTGCCGAATACGGCACGATCAGCCGCGCCGCCGCCGAGTTGTCGATTTCGCAAAGTGCCGTGACCGAAGCGGTCAAGGACCTTGAAGCGCGTCTTGGAGTTCGGCTCTTCGACCGCCGCCGACGTGGGGTTGAACTGACCTATCATGGGCATGTCTTTCTGCGTCACGCAAAGGCAATTCTTACGGAGGTCTCAAACGCCGAAATCAACCTGGCCGACAAAGGCGCCACGGTGTCTGGAACGCTTAACATTGGTGTCACGTCACTGACGTCCGGATATGTGCTGTCGGATCTCCTTTCGCGGTTTCGGCGCGCCCAGCCTGGGATCGACGTGAGCGCGGTCGAAGATACTGGCGAGTACCTCGAACATCTTCTGATCGGTGGTGAGCTGGATGTCGCGGTGATGGTCGTCTCGAACCTAAGGAACGCGCAGGCGCTGCACTCGGAAATCCTCGCTGTGTCTCCCTACAGGTTGTGGCTACCCATTGGTCATCCGCTCTGCTCGCACGAGAGCATTGCGCTCGACGACCTGACGGACGAGCCGCAGATCGTTCTCGACATCGACGAGATGCAGGCCGAAACGGACCGGCTTTTGTCTAGCTTCCAGGTCCGCCCACGCATTGCCTTTCGGACGCGTTCGGTCGAGGCTGTACGGTCACTTTGTGCAAGTGGAGCGGGGGTCGCGTTGCTGCCCGACCTCATCTATCGGCCGTGGTCGCTGGAGGGCGACAGGATCGAGAGCCGGGATGTATCGGCCCGCCTTCCGGTGGTGCAGGTCGGGCTGGTCTGGCGCCGAGGCGCCACGGTTGCGACAGCTGCCCATGCCTTCCTCTCTGTCGCCCAGAGCTTTCATGCGCCACGGCTGAGATGATATCGGAATTTCCGATATCACCGTCCTGTATATTAGATTTGCCAAGGCCCTGGTTCTCGAAGAATGTGGTTGCGCGCAACATATCCTCACGGGGGGAAGATCCATGACGAACAAGTTGAAATCGACGGGAGCTGTCGCGGTTGCCGCGATCCTCGCGGCGCAGTCGGTAGCCGCTCAGATGGTGACCCAGGTCGGGCCGGGTGAAGGTCAGCTGAACATCGTGGCTTGGCCGGGCTACATCGAACGCGGCGAGACGATGGCCGAGTTCGACTGGGTGACCAAGTTCGAAGAAGCGACCGGTTGCATGGTCAACGTCAAGACCGCCAATACCTCGGACGAGATGGTGGCCCTGATGAACGAGGGCGGTTTCGACCTGGTGACCGCATCGGGCGACGCCTCGCTTCGGATGATCGCGGGCAAGCGGGTCCAGCCCGTGAACATCGACCTCGTGCCGAGCTGGAACACGATCGACGACCGGCTGAAAGAGGCGCCCTGGCACTATGTCAACGGCACCCACTACGGCGTCCCCTACATGTGGGGACCGAACGTTCTGATGTACAACACCGAGGTCTTCGGTGACAGCGCGCCCACCTCTTGGAACGTCGTCTTCGAGCCGATGAACCTCCCAGACGGCCAGCCGAACCAGGGCCGGGTCCAGGCCTATGACGGCCCGATCCACATTGCTGACGCGGCGCTCTACCTGATGACGCACAAGCCCGAGCTTGGCATCACCTCGCCCTATGAACTGAACCAGGATCAGTACAATGCCGCGCTTGATCTGCTGCGCACCCAGCGCACGCTGGTCAGCCGCTATTGGCATGATGCGTTCATTCAGATTGACGACTTCAAGAACGAGGGCATGGCGGCCTCGGGCTCGTGGCCGTTCCAGGTGAACCTGCTCCAGGGCGACGGCGCACCGATCGCCAGCGTGATCCCCGAAGAGGGCGTCACGGGATGGGCCGACACTACGATGATGCATGTCGACGCCGCCAACCCGAACTGTTCCTACATGTGGTTCGAGCACACACTCACCTCGAACCTGATGTCCGACCTGTCGGTCTGGTTCGGCGCGAACCCGGCGGTTCTCGCGGCATGCACCGACGGGCGCGGCATGCAGACGGCCGAAGGGTGCACCAAGAACGGGCTCGACGATTTCGACAAGGTGCGGTTCTGGCAGACGCCTGTCACCCAGTGCGCAAGCCAGGGCGAATGCGTGCCCTATTATCGCTGGGTGTCCGACTACATCGGCGTCATCGGCGGCCGCTGATCTCAAACCCAACCGGCGCCGGTTCCGACCGGCGCCGGCCACGGGGCAGAACATGACTGCAGCAGTTTCTTTCAAATCCGTTTCGCGCCACTTCGGAACGGTGCGGGCTGTCGACAACGTGACGCTCGACATCGCCGAGGGCGAGTTCTTCGCCCTGCTCGGCCCCTCCGGATCGGGCAAGACGACCTGCCTGCGGCTGATCGCTGGCTTCGAGCAGCCCACCTCGGGACGCATCTCGATCTTCGGAGAAGACGCCACCGCGACCCCGCCTTACCGGCGCCCCGTGAACACGGTGTTCCAGGACTACGCACTGTTTCCGCACCTGTCGGTCGAGGACAACGTGGCCTATGGGCTTATGATCGCGGGTCAGGGCAAGGCAGAGCGCCGCAGGCAGGCCGGCGAGGCGCTGGAACTTGTCGCGCTCTCGGGCTTCGGCGGGCGCAAACCCTCCGAACTCTCGGGGGGGCAGCGCCAACGCGTAGCTCTTGCCCGCGCGTTGGTTATGAAACCCAAGGTCCTGCTTCTGGATGAACCTCTCGGTGCACTGGATCTCAAGCTGCGCGAAGCGATGCAGGGCGAGTTGAAATCGCTTCAGCGCCAGCTGGGCATCACCTTCGTCTTCGTCACCCATGACCAGGGCGAGGCGTTGTCGATGTCCGACCGCATCGCAGTCTTCAACGAGGGTCGCATCCAGCAGACAGGCAGCCCTTCCGAGGTTTATGACCGTCCCGAAACGCCGTTCGTCGCGGATTTCGTCGGGTCCTCGAATGTGCTTCCCCCCGAGATGGTTCGCGAGCTTACGGGCACTTCGGCGCCTGCCAGCCTGCGGCCCGAGGCGATCACGCTGGGGGAGGGAACGCTTTCGGGCAAGGTGGTCTCGCTGTCCTTTCTGGGCGCGGCGACGCGGGTCGAGGTCGATACCGCCCGAGCCCGTCTGAACGTGCTGCTGCCCAAGGGCCGCCCCGTCCCGGCGGTGGGCGATGCCGTCATGCTTGGCTGGCCCGCGGACGCGCTTCACGTCATGGAGCATGCGCATGGCTGAGGCTTTCGTCACGCGTGCGTCTGATGCGCTGTGGCGGAGGCCCAACCTCCTGCTCCTCCTGCTCGTCATCCCGCCACTCATGTGGCTCGGGATCGTTTACCTGGGCTCGCTCTTCGCGCTTCTGGCACAGAGCTTCTTCTCGATCGACGAGTTTTCCGGGCTGGTGAACTACGAGTTCACTCTAAAGACCTATGGCGAACTGTTCCGTGCCTCGAACTTCGACATTCTGGTGCGTACGATCCTCATGGCTTCTGCGGTGACGATTGCCGCGGCCATCGTCGCCTTTCCCATCGCCTACTACGCCGCAAGATACGCGCGGGGGCGGTGGAAGGCGGTGTTCTATCTGGGTATCATGCTGCCCCTCTGGTCCAGTTATCTGGTCAAGGTCTATTCGTGGAAGCTGATCCTCGCCAAGGAAGGCATCCTGAACTGGCTGTTCGAAACGCTGCACCTGTCCTGGCTTCTGAATGCGTACCTCGCGATTCCGGGCATCGGGGGGAATTCGCTGTCGGTCAGCTGGACCGGGACCTTCCTTGTTTTCCTCTATGTCTGGCTCCCCTTCATGATCCTGCCGATCCAGGCGGCGCTGGAGCGGGTGCCCGCATCGATGCTGGAAGCGTCGGGCGATCTGGGTGCAAGACCCGGCCAGACCCTCCGACACGTCATCCTGCCCCTGGCGCTGCCCGGTATCGTGGCAGGGTCGATCTTTACCTTTTCGCTGACGATGGGCGACTACATCATCCCCCAGATCGTCGGCACCTCCGCCCGAATGATCGGCCAGGCAGTCTACCAGTTCCAAGGCACGGCGGGGAACATCCCGCTTGCCGCCGCCTTCGCGGTGGTGCCCATCGTCGTCATGGGCGTCTACCTGACCGTGGCCAAGCGCATGGGGGCCTTCGATGCACTCTAAGGCATCCCTCGGGCTCAAGATCGCGGCTATAGGCGGGCTGTTGTTCCTGCACCTGCCGATCCTGCTGATCTTCGTCTACGCCTTCACGACCGAGGACAAGTCGTATCAATGGCCCCCTCCGGGGTTCACCGTGCAATGGTTCGGCGTGACCTGGAACCGGCCAGACGTCTGGGAGGCGCTGTGGCTCTCACTCAAGGTCGCGGCGATTTCGACCGTGATCGCGATGGTGCTGGGCACACTCTGCGCGGCGGCGGTGGCGCGGTCGAAGTTCTTCGGGCGCGAGACGATCTCGCTTCTCGTGATCCTGCCCATCGCGCTACCCGGAATAATCACCGGCATTTCGCTGCGCTCGGCGTTCAACATCGCCGATATCCCGTTCAGCTTCTGGACCATCGTGCTGGGCCACGCGACCTTCTGCATCGTGGTCGTCTACAACAACGCCGTCGCTCGCTTCCGCCGCACATCCGGCTCGCTCGTAGAGGCGTCCATGGATCTTGGTGCAACCTATTTCCAGACGCTCCGCTATGTGATCCTGCCGAATATCGCGACCGCGCTCCTCGCTGGCGGGATGCTCGCCTTCGCGCTCTCGTTCGACGAGGTCATCGTGACCACCTTTACCGCCGGTCAGCAGCAGACGCTGCCGATCTGGATGCTGGAAGAGCTGGTTAGGCCACGTCAGCGTCCCGTGACCAACGTGGTGGCGATGGTCGTTGTGATCGTCACGTTCCTGCCGATCCTCGGCGCCTATTACCTCACCCGCGGGACCGAGACGGTCGCCGGACAGGGCAAATGAAAGGGAGACCATGATGGACACCAAGATGCTGATCGGCGGCGCCTTCGAGGCGGGAACCGAGACCGAGGAGATGATCCTCAATCCGCGCACCGGTGAGACCATTCTCAAGCTGCCCGAGGCAAGCCCCGATCAGATCGACCGCGCCGTTGCAGCCGCCCGAGCGGCGTTTCCGGGATGGGCAAGGACGACGCCCGGCGAGCGCTCGGCCAAGCTTCTTGCTATCGCCGACGCGGTCGATGCGAACGCCGCATCCCTTGCCCGCCTCGAGGCTCTCAACTGCGGCAAGCCGATCGGATGCGCCACCAATGACGAGATGCCAGCGATCGCCGATTGCTTCCGCTATTTTGCGGCGGCTGTGCGGAACATGCACGGCCCCGTCGCGGGCGAGTACCTTGAAGGGCACACGAGCATGATCCGGCGTGATCCAATCGGCGTCGTGGCCTCGATCGCGCCCTGGAACTATCCGCTGATGATGATGGCCTGGAAATTGGCCCCGGCGCTGGCAGGGGGCAATACGGTCGTGATCAAGCCGTCTGAGCAGACCCCTCTGACCGCGTTGGCCTTCGCAAAGATCCTCATCGACATCCTGCCTGAGGGCGTGGTGAACGTGGTTGTCGGGCAGGGTGGGTCCGTCGGGAACACGCTGGTCAACCATCCGGGCGTCGACATGATTTCGATCACCGGGGACGTTGCGACAGGCAAGAAGATCCTCATGGCCGCCTCGAAAGGGGTGAAACGCACCCACCTCGAACTCGGCGGCAAGGCGCCGGTCATCGTATATGGCGATGCCGACATCGGCCGGACAATCGAAGGGCTCAAGGCCTTTGGCTATTACAACGCTGGTCAGGATTGCACTGCGGCATGCCGGGTCTACGCCCATGCCGATATTTACGATAAGTTCGTCGCCGACCTGACTGCTGCGGCCGCGAGTATCGTCTACAACGATGCCGACGACGCTCGGAACGAGATCCCGCCCCTCATTTCACCACGCCAGCGGGACCGGGTGGCAAGCTTCGTCCAACGGGCCTCCGAGCAGAAGCATATCGAGATCACCACGGGCGGAAGCGTCGAGGATGGGGCCGGGTTCTACTACCGGCCAACCGTCATCGCGGGCGCCTTGCCGTCCGATGAAATCGTGCAGCGAGAGGTCTTCGGCCCGGTCGTATCGGTTACCCGTTTCACCGACGACGACGCAGTCATCGACTGGGCCAATGACAGCCCCTATGGCCTCGCCTCGTCGGTGTGGACCCGGGACATCGGCAAAGCCATGGCCGCCTCGGCTGCGCTCCAGTACGGCTGCACCTGGGTCAACACCCATTTCATGCTGGTCAACGAGATGCCCCATGGCGGTTTGAAGCAATCCGGCTACGGGAAGGACATGTCGATGTACGCTCTCGAGGATTACACGGCGGTCCGCCATGTCATGATTGCACATTAGAGCAAGCGATATCTCCCCCCGACGCCTTAGGCTCGCCAAACCGGTCACAGCTGTGATTCATCGATTGAACATCGCTCAAACGTAGTCTCAGGCCGGCACGGAGAAAACGAAAGACGTGTCGCCCGCAGAATTTGGGGACGTAAACTCCGCTCAAGCGCAACTGCGACCGGCCAATGAGAGCTCCGCGGACCAGGTCACATTTGACATCAAACTCACCGGCGGAGCTGCAAACTCGGGAGTCAATCACCAACGACCGCACATTTCGCGCCGCATTTGCGAAAATGTGTTTGGACGCGGTCGATGGGGCGTCGTTCTCTTGAGCACGATCAAGAAAAGTCGACAATTCGGGCAAGTCCTTTTGGCAAATTGATTGGTCGTTTCTTGGCTTTTTCAGCGATGCGGGAATACACCACGATGCTGCATCGTTTCCGGTCCGGGACAGCCGGGGCATCTCCAAGGAACTTGTGCATTCAGCTGGTGCCTATTTTTCAGGAAATCCCAAATCAACTAGGGCATCATATAGCTCTTTGCGTTTCTTGGCGTTCTTGACCGGGAAGGCGTTGAAGAATGCATCGATAGATGCGTCGCTTCTGCGTGCCTTCGTTTCCTCTGTCCAGTATCTGGCACGCTCACGATTTCCAGCGGCTTGGTTTATCGCCGCTGCAAATGCGCTGATCAGATAATGCGCGCCGGGGGTCCGGGCACCCTGTTCCGCCCAGAGTGCTCCTTCTTCCATGTTGTCATTGTGGAAATGCGCGATGCCTTTCGCGCTTAGCATTGCGTAGCGGAATGGGTCGAGTGGGCTAAGACTGATCGATTTTTCAAGATTCTCGAGTGCCGTACTGTTTTTACCGCTCATGATGTCTGCCCAGGCATGGGCGTAGAAGCCCTGCGCGAAACTCGGGCTCAGGCTTACTGCGCGGTCCAGCCACGCCTGTCCCGCAGCAGGATCGCCCTTCAGCCAGTTTGCCCGGCCGACATTGAAGTTCGCGAACGGGTCCATGGGATCCAGTTCCACGCTGCGTTCCGCGTAGCGCCGCGCATCGTCGATGGCCTTTGTACGGTCTGCGGAATAGCGCAGGAATGCGTCCTGGAAGCTCACAAATGACCGGGCTGCTTGGGCCCGGGCGAAGTGGGGATCAAGTTCTGTCGCTCGCCTGAAGTAGTCACTGGCCCGCGCATTGTCCGCCTTGTTGAATCGATAGGCGTGCTGAAGACCGATGTGATAGAGCGACCATGCGTCCAGGTCGGAAGGTGACCTCAGCTGTGCCTGCCGCGCCTCGTGCTGCGGAATGTGCATTTCCATTGCCGAAACGACAAGGGCCACAATGCGTTCGCGCATTTCATGGACATCGTCGATCCTTCCCGTCAGCCGGTCGCCCCACACGACTCCTGAGGTGCGTGAATCCACCAATTCGACGGAAACACCCAGCGACGACCCAAGCAACTCGACCTCTCCGCACAGCACATAGGTGACGCCCAATGCGCTTCGGACGGTATCGAGGCTTTGCAGCGGCGGCCGGAAGCGAAAGCTGGACCCTCGTGCTACGACCGTCAGCCAACGTAGCCGAGACAGCGTGGATATCATCTCGCCCGGGATCGCATCGGCAATTGCGGAGAAGGCCTCAGAGTGACCGATCAGGGTGAATGGCAGGACGGCGATCGAGGGTTGCTGGCCGACTTGCGTATCGGTTCCTGGCATCGGCTCGTCAGTGGTCGGCTGGCGGGCCACGGTGGCTGACGTGGACACCTCAACGCTTGCGCCGAAGCGGAATCCCCTGCCGTGAACCGTGCGGATATAGCGCTGCTGCTTTCCGTCATCTCCAAGCGCCCGGCGCAGCGATTTGATGACTGTCGAGACTGCGGCGTCAGAGATGAACCGGCCGTCCCAGACCGTATCAATGAGTTCGTCCTTCGCTACCAGCCGCTCGGCGTTCTGCACGAGATGTCCAAGCACGGCGTAGGCCATGGGTTCAAGAGGTACGGCCTCGTCTCCGCGGCGCAGGTCGCCACGCTCGAGATCAAGGACGAAGCCGTCAAACGCAAAGCGCAAACCCATCCCCCTGAAAAACTCAGACTTTCCCCAAGAAGTTCTCACTGGTTGCCCAAGACCGCAAGCAAAAGCAGGGGTTAGACACATTTCATCGCAACCCGACAGGGCCGAAACACAAAGGACAGCATGATGAAGTCGAAACGCAAGATAAGCCCGACGCCTACCTGGGGGCGCGGTTTCAAAGGGATCTCGGGGCTCGTTTCCGACGGCACCTCACGCCGCTGGTACAAGGCGAACAGCCAGCTACTCGCAGTGTCGCTCTACGCACGCCAGCATCCTTGAATACGCGGGACGTAGGACCCGCCATCCTCCCGTCCGGGAAATCCGGCACAGAAATGCAGACCAATCTTCTGAAAACCCAAACATGAGAGGAAAGACCATGCAAACCACCACGATGACCAAAACCGTTTCGAACGGCGTAAACACCGAAGCCCTGATCGGAGCGCGCGGCGCGTTCGAACAGATGCCTGAAGCGGCGGCATTCACCTTCCGCAGCACCTGTGAATGGATGGAAGGCACCCACAGCAGCAACGCGATCAACGGCTATTTCGGCCTTGGTCAGGATCACGAGCGCAAACAGACCTACCGCATCGAAAGCGACCACCCCGAAGTCTTTGCAGCGGCCGACCGCGCGCCAACTCCGCCGGAAATCGTCCTGGCGGCGCTGGCCAGCTGTCTCTCGGGCGGTGTCGCAGCAGTCGCGCAGCATCGCGGCATCCAGCTCAATCAGATGCGCGCAATGGTCGAAGGAGACATGGACGTGCGCGGTATCCTGGGCATGGACCCCGATGTTCGGAACGGCTTTTCGGCAATCCGCGTCCGTTTCGAGATCGACGCCGACGCTACCGAAGATGAAATCGCGGCGCTGGTCGCCCAGTCGCAGAAGCGTTCGGCGGTCTTCGACATCCTGACCAACCCGACCAACGTCCACGTGACGGTGGCCTGATCCGCCCGGTCCGACAGGAGGCAAGCTCATGAAACGCATCGATACAATCGTCATCGGCGCAGGTCAGGCCGGCCTTGCGATGAGCCGTTGCCTGTCGGACCGTGGCATCGCACATATCGTCTTCGAACGTGGGGAGATCGCAAACGCCTGGCGCCATGAGCGCTGGGACAGCTTGAAACTGTTGACACCCAACTGGCAAAGCCGGCTTCCCGGCTTTGCCTACGCGGGACCGGACCCGGACGGGTTCATGTCGAAAGACGATCTTCGGGACTACCTGCACAGCTATGCGACTGCCAGCAAGTCTCCGGTCGAGGAGCGTACCGAAGTTCGCGCGGTGACTGCTGACGCAAGTGGATACCGCGTCGCGACCAGCGGCGGCGACTGGACCTGTTCCTCGCTCGTGATCGCTACCGGCGCGTGTTCGGCAGCCAACATTCCTGGCCTGGCGACAGAGATGCCCGTCGGGATCTCTCAACTGACGGGCCTCGATTATCGCAGCCCTGATCAGCTCGTCCCCGGAGGAGTGCTGGTCGTTGGCGCTTCGGCAACCGGGGTGCAACTGGCGGCCGAGATCCGCGCTGCCGGCCACGAAGTCTTTCTTTCGGCGGGCGAACATATACGTGTGCCCCGCACGTATCGCGGCAAGGACATCCAATGGTGGATGGACCGCGCCGGAATTCATGCGACCCGAACCGAAGAGGTAGACGACATAGGCCGCGCACGTCGCGTGCCGTCGCTTCAGCTTGTTGGTTCGACCGCGCAGCGGTTTTGCGACCTGAACATGCTGGCCTCGCGCGGCGTCGAGATCGTAGGGCGCCTGAGCGCCGTCCGTGACGGGATAGCGTTGTTTTCCGGCGGCTTATCGAACCATTGCGCCCTGTCCGATCTCAAGATGAATCGTTTGCTCGACACACTCGACGCATGGGGGGAAACCAATGTGTCGCGCGATATCGGAGCACCTGAGCGCTTTGCGCCTACTGTTCTTTCGACTGCGCCTCGCCTGTCCCTGGACCTGAGCCGAGGGCGGATTCGAACGATCATCTGGGCGACCGGGTTCAGACCCGACTTCAGCTGGATTGACCTGCCGGTCTTCGACCGGAAGGGTACGTTGATCCACGACAACGGCCACGTGGCTGCGGGGCTTTTCGTTCTGGGCCTTCCCTTCATGCGCCGCCGCAACTCGGCACTTCTCGACGGAGTCGGCCGCGATGCCGAGGCCCTTGCTGACCACATTCAACGAAAGGACGGCCGCGCCGCGGCCTGAAAGGAAACCAGATGATCACTGAAGTCGCAAAACAGGCCATGACACCGCGTGACCAGAACGTCCGCACGAAGCAGACGGCCGTTATCGAGCGCATGCGCGCCGACCTTTCGGCGGCCCAGAGCACTATCGTGGCAACGGGGCGCATAGACGACGGCCTGACCTGCCACATCAGGCAGGACAAGTTCTCGGTCATAGCTGACATGGGACCCGGCATGGGCGGGGATGCTGCCGGTCCCAGTCCGGGTTTTTATGCCCGTGCCGGGATCGTCGGTTGCGTGGCAATCGGGGTGAAGATGTTGGCGGCGCGCGAAGGGCTGATCTTCCGCTCGGTCGAAGTCATCGTCGAAACGGATTTCGATGATGCCGCGCTCATGGGACTGAGCCCGCGTACGGCGGCACCAGTCGAAACGCGGATCCGGATCATCATCGATTCCGACGCCAGTCCGGAGGTCGTCCACGACCTGACCGAGCGCGCGCTTTCGACGGACCCCTGGTTCCTCGCCCTCCGCGACGCCCAGGTCGTCCGCCACACCATCGTACAGAACCGACCGGCCTGATCCCATTCTGCCGATTCAATGAAAGAGAGAGCCATGAGACACGACACCATCACACCCGTTGCCCCCAACCTCTTCCCGTCGATCCTCGACACGATCGGCGATACTCCGATCGTCCGGATCAACAGGCTCGCGCCGAAGCACGTCGATCTCTACGTCAAGGTCGAAGCCTTCAACCCGGGTGGCTCGATCAAGGACCGCTTCGCTCTGGCCGCCATCGAGGCTGCCGAAGCCTCGGGGGCGTTGAAACCGGGTCAGACCGTGGTCGAAGCCACATCCGGCAATACGGGCATTGGGCTGGCGCTGGTGTGCGCTGCGAAAGGCTATCCACTTGTGGTGACGATGGCCGAGAGCTTCAGCGTCGAACGGCGCCGCCTGATGCGCTTTCTCGGTGCAAAGGTCGTCCTGACACCTGCTGCGCAGAAGGGAACCGGGATGCTCGCAAAGGCCGAGGAACTGGCTCGCGAACACGGCTGGTTCCTGGCCCGGCAGTTCGAGAACGAGGCGAACGCCGACATGCATTCGCGCACGACGGCACGCGAAATCGTCGACGCGTTCTGCGGCGAAGGTCCGGACGTGTGGGTGACCGGATTCGGCACGGGCGGTACGCTCAAGGGTGTGAGCCGCGTGCTGCGCGCCGAGTGCCCAAAGACGCGCATCGTGCTTGCCGAACCCGACAACGTGCCGATGATGCAGAGCGGAATTCCCCAAACGCGCGACGCCGAGGGTCGCCCCGCAAGCCATCCCATGTTCCGGCCGCACCTGATGCAGGGCTGGTCTCCGGATTTCATTGCCAAGCTGGCGGATGACGCTGCCAAGGCCGGTGCCATCGACGATTTCCAGCCGGTATCCGGCAACGATGCGCTTGGCGCCGCGCGCGATCTGGCCGTGAAGGAAGGCATCTTCTGCGGCATCAGTGGCGGGGCGACGTTTGCGGCTGCTCTCAAGGTGGCCGAAAGCGCGCCGGCGGGAGCGCGCATTCTGGCGATGCTGCCCGATACGGGAGAGAGATACATGTCCACCGTCCTGTTCGACGGCATCGAGGAATCGATGAGCGAAGAAGAGTTGCGTATCTCGCGATCGACCCCTGGCTTCCGTTTCGACACGCCCGCACCGGCGCCGATACCGGCCGTCAGCACCGCGGCGCCTGCCTGCAAACCCGAGGCGGCAAAGATGATCGATGACATCGTCTCAGAGCACCCGGTCGTGGTGTTCGTTCTCGAATGGTGCGAATTCAGCTGGTCGGTGCGCAAACTCTTTGCAGCGGCGGGCGTGCCGTATCATGCTGTGGAACTGGACGCGGCAGCGCTGCAGAAGGACAACCTCGGCGGCGATCTGAGAGCAGCGCTGGCGGTCAGAACCGGTGTGCCCACGATCCCGCAGATCTTCATTGGCGCTGAACATGTCGGCGGCGCGACCGACACTTTCGACGCCTTCCGGGACGGTTCCATGGGAGAAAGGCTTGCCCGGCTGGGCCTGCCCCTCGACGCGTCGAAGACCGCGAACCCGTACGACTTTCTTCCCGGCTGGATGCATCCCAGGTAGATCGGAGATGGCCATGGACCAGACACCGCTCAGCAGGCCGAACGTCGATGTCCTTGCTCAATCGGCAAGCTACGCCCAGCACTATCGGGCAGGACGGCGTCCTATCGCCGCCAAGGCATCCGCCCAAATGCTCAGGAACCGGTTTTGCCTGCCAATGAACGACATGGGCTTGCCAGGGGCTGTTGTGATCGACGAACTGATTGCCGCGGCAGAGCCAGGGCTGATCGGGAATACCGATCCGAACTTTTACGCTTGGGTCATGGGGGCTTCGAACCCGGTTGGCGTCGCGGCCGACTGGCTGACCAGCGCCTGGGGGCAAAACGCGGCGATCTACCAGTCTTCACCCGCGGCGGCGGTCGCCGAAGAAGCCGTGGAAGCCTGGCTGCTGGACCTGCTTGATCTACCGAAAGAGTCATCGGTCGGTTTCGTCAGCGGGGCAACTATGGCGACATTCGTGGGACTGGCTGCCGCGCGTGGCGAAGTTCTAAGCCGTTTCGGGCACGACTACGACGCGGTCGGGCTTCAGGGTGCGCCACTCGTCCGCATCTATCTGAGCGACGACGCACATGTGGCGAACTATGCCGCTTTGCGCCAACTTGGGTTTGGCGATCTTAATTTCCACGTTCTGCCGTCCGACTCAGCGGGTCTGATGCGGCCTCGTGACTTGGCCGATGCCATCGGCCGGGAGGATGGTCCGAAAATAGTCATCGCGCAGGCCGGGCACATCAATTCAGGCGGTTTCGAGCCACTGGCAGAGATCGCAGAGATCGCTAGGACGCATAGCGCTTGGATACACGTCGACGGCGCCTTCGGCCTTTGGGCGCGGGTCTCGCCCAGCCGGAAATACCTGACGGAAGGTGCTGAACTGGCCGATAGCTGGTCGGTCGATGGACACAAATGGCTGCAAATACCCTATGCATGCGGCTTCGCCATTGTAAGGGATCGGAATGCCCATCGCCGGGCGATGCAGATGACGGCGGGCTATTTGAACGCGGCAGAGGATGACGGGCGCAATCCTTCGGGCTATGTGCCTGAACTCTCCCGCCGAGCGCAGGGTTTCGTGGCATGGGCTGTCTTACGGCATCTCGGACGCCGTGGCATAACCGAACTGGTCCATCGTCATTGCGCAGCGGCATCCCGCCTGGCCGAACGCATCAGTCAAATTGACGGGCTATCAGTCCTGAATCACGTCGAACTGAACCAAATCGTCGTGGCATGCGACGATCGCGAAAATGAGGCGTGGAAGATACGGAATCTTGTGGGACTTTTGAATGGAAGTCAGGGCGTTTTCGTTCACTCTGCGCGTTGGAAATCCCGCACTATTCTGAGGTTGTCTGTTATTTCGATGGACACGGGGCGCCCGCAAATTGATGCGCTTGCTGCGGCGATTTCGTCATCCTGGAGGGCGATTGACGCGGACAGCCGAAACTAGGTGATTGGATGCCGCTCCAAGAAACGAGTCGTAGCTCCTGTGGTCCGACCAAAGGCCGGTCTTCCGGCCGTTACAGCGAAGGCAACTTATTCCATCTCGTCCGTTTCGAGCTCGGAGCTGCCATCGATTGTTTTTTTGACCAATGGCCGTTACCCGGACGAAGCGGCCGTTTGCCTAAGGGAAACTTAGGTCCGCTCAGCTGCGCGGCGCAGTCGGACACCATTGGTTGAGTTCCTGATTTCCATCCTCGCCGCCAAGACATCTTTCATTCAGTCAACCGACAGCATTGACCTTCGAACCGGAAGATCAGTTCGTGTCGGCAAGCAGAATTTCGATCCGACCATGGGTCGAACGGATTTTGCTGTTGCACCAGCAGAACGAGATTCACGGCGGCGGCCGCAGCAACCAGGAAAAACACCGAGAATCCAAGACGCCCCGGCACTGAGCGCAGACGATGTCGCCACAGCTGAATCGCGGTCACAAGCATTGCGAATGCAATTGCCACGACGGCCCAGGGAGCTGCGAGCAGTGGTGAAAGCTCCTTGGGAACCGCGCCCATGAGCCCAAGGTATTCGTTCTTCATGAGCGAGGCGCCGACCGCCGTTGAAAGCGCGCCGACTGAACCCAAGATCGAAATACCGGAGGCAAAGGTTAGGCATGGCGGCGCGTGCAAGGCAAGGCGATGCCCGGCGCTTCCGGCGGGAAGCCTCTACCCTGCGGCAAGTCTAATGATCCAGACAACCGGGTACACGAGGCTGGCCACCACCAGCAACAAGCCCAGGATAATCGCCGGGATCTGTGCCATGCCCGCCTATGCCAGACCCATGATCCCCGATTGCGCGATCGACCGGTTCAGCACGCCAAGAAACACGACGTCGTCCTGCGTGACGACTTCGGGCGCGGACGCCGGGATGCAGGAGGTTTCCACCTGCGAGGTGGGTTCATCCAGAAAGCTCGCAACCAGCGCATTGGCACACATGTTCGTCACCACCTGGCCGTGCGTGCCTCTCGGAAACACCACGTGATGAGCTGCCGGAAACTGCGCAAGCAGGCTTTCGCCGTAAACGGGCGGGGTGAAAGGATCATATGCGCCGGAGATGAGCAGAAGTGGCTTTTCGCTTCGAACAGGCGCTACCTGGTCGAAAGGCAGTTGCTCGATGCCCCATGCCTCGCAGATCGCGATCTGCATGGCAGCGTCGTCGCGCGTTGCCTCCGCAAGCCTGGGGAGAACACCGCTGAGATCGGGTTGACTGGACGATTTCGACCGCTCGGAACACACAACCGAGAGATGCATTGCCTCTGCCGTTCCCGACGACCCGAGCTGCGAGGGCAGCAACACGGAGGCGACGAGGGCGAAGTCGCCTTGGTCTGCCTGATGGACAATCAACGGGACGATCGAGGAGACGTTGCCGTAGAGCGCCGAGAACAGCACGTCCTCGAGCAGGTCGCCATTGAGTTGCACCGGGATCTCCCGCCGCTCGCCTTCGATTGGGTAGATCGTCAGGTTTACCGACTCCGCGTTCAGACGGTCGATCATGGCGAGATAGCGTTCGGCCAGGTTCGGAAAGGCCGCGTTGCAGCGCGGGTCTTCCCGGCAACCGAGAAGGTATCGCTCGCCGATCATCTGCTGGGCGCGCGCCGGTTCGTGAAGCAGATCATAAGAAATGGGAACCACGGCATCGAGGATGGCCGATCGAACAGCGGGCACCTCGCGGATCACGACCTGTGCCAGTTCCGATCCGTAGGAGACCCCGTAGAAGTTGATTTCGCCATAGCCGAACACATGCCGCAGGCTTTCCACATCGCGAGCATTTTCGACCGAATTGAAGGCTGACAAGTCAACACCGGCCGATTTGAACCGTTCACCACAGGCCACCAACGAGGCTTTGCCGCTCGACTCCTCTGCTGAGGCTTCCGTGAGTACGGATACGCGATACTCGGGGCAGGCCAGGAGAGGCGTGGAGTATCCCGTGCCGCGCTAATCCCAGAGAAAGATTTACCGGTTGGCTGTCGGGCGGGCCTCGGGGTTGGATAGCAGATAGGCGGCATAGGTTGCGATGGTCGCCCCGCCGGGGCCACCCTGAGCCATGAAGAGCGGGTCTGCCGGACCATCTGCTTCCACCGCCGCGATCCGGGCCACGGCAAGTGAAATCGTATCGCCATCCGGCACATCGTGGCGCAGGTGCACATCAACCTTGTAGCACTCGACCCCTTTCGCATCTTCGGGAAGGCCGAACTCCGTGCAAGGCGAGGATGACGCCTGGCTTGAAATCGTTGGCTGCGCCTCGCAGGATGCAGCGAGCGGCGACAGCGCGGTGACTTCTTCGAAGCCCTTGAGACTCAGGCCCGTTTCATTTGCACCAAGTCGTAGCGCCTCGCGAACCGCAGGGAAGCACTCTTGTCCGATTGCGAATATCGTGGACGCGTACTGGGCTTGATCGCCAAACGGTCGCCCAACCGCATCGACGTTGATCACAGCTCTGTATCTGGACAACGGAAAGTGGGGGCGCGTCGACGAAAGCCCGCGAGCCGAGCAACCCATGTTCTTCTCCCGTGAAGAATACGACATCGACCGGCATAGGAAGAGGATCGGCTGCAAGCCGTTTTACAACATCGAGAACCACAGCGACGCCGGAGGCGTTGTCGTCAGCACCCGGGAAAAGCATTCCGTCGAGAGTAACGAGATGGTCGTAATGGGCGGTAAGCAGGACGCGCGTGTCTTGGGTCCCGCTGGCCGAAGCTGTGCCTCACGCCGAGGAGTTCGTTTCGCTTGTGAAGGGTATTGCGCGCAGCGACAGTCGCTCCATGCTGGAAGCGGGAGACATTGGCCGTGCAAAATCCATTATCGATCGGATTCATCCCCTTGCGAAGGAGACCCTGCCCAAATCCGATCACATGAGGCTTCAGGCGGGATACCTCGCCGACCAGCTCCAACAGCAAACCGGATCATTTCTTTCCGGGCAGTCCGCCGGACAGGCGCTTGTCGAAGAAACGCCAGGCTCACGAAACCCGCTTCTGGAACTGGGTGCTTTGGAAGAACGGTCCAAAATGGAGGTCATGCAAGGGCGAATGGACTTGTTTGCAGCGACGCTCCCCGAAATCGTCGATCGCGATCCGATCATCGTGGCGATCGGAAGCGAGGGAACGGCACCGGTCCTCACCCGGGACATCGAGGCCCGGCTTGAACAGATGCTTCCGCAAAATCTGGGCGGGCTTGCCGCATTGGTCGGACGCCTTCGCCCTTCCGTCGACGTCAATGTCCCCCGCGCCCGCGGACGAGATCAAATCTCGCTGGTTGGCGCCGGTCCATGCACAGGCGATCTCATGACATTGCGTACGGTGCAACGCTTGCAGAACGCGTCACAGCAGGTTTGGGAGCCGGCTCCGGATATCGGGAAGCAACTCGCACATCTTTTGATTGCAACAGAACGCATTTTTTCGCCCTCCCCGCCATAGGGTCGATGTGTTCATCTCGTCGGTAGAGGAGGCAAGGCGCTACGATCGGTTATCTGGTCTGCAGCGCACAATCAGTGGTGGGCGACGTGCGAAGAAATCTTTGGCTTGGGTACTTTTCCATATTTGGGTTCACGTTTGGGATTTCTGGGCAGAATGCACTTCGCAAGCATGACGTCACCGAAATGGAACGTAGGATCCGGCGGCAGAAAGGCCGGATTACGGCTTTTGCCACCTGCGCCCTTCTGTCTTGCGCATTTGCGCTTACCGGGATTTCTTCGCCAGCATTCGCACAGCAAAGGATCGACATCCGTTTCAATCCAGGCGCGACGAGCACGACCGTCAATGGGACGATCCGGGGTCGCGAGTATGTAGACTACGTTTTGAACGCGCGTGGCGGTCAGACCATGAATGTTTCCCTGCGGGTCACAGGGACGAACGGCAATGGAACTGCGTATTTCAACATTCTTCCTGCAGGACAGGATTTCGGCGGTCTTTACACGGGTAGCATGGACAATGACAGCAGGGCTGAAGTGCGGGTGCCCTATACCGGCAACTGGGCGATCCGCGTCTATCTCATGGGCAACGATCGCGACACCGGCAAGACGGTCGGCTATTCAATCGACGTCTCCATCGGCTCGTCCGGCGGTTCTTCCGCGTCCGGCGGCGGCGTGCTTCCCGAAGAAGACTTCTTCGTCGTTCGTCTGTCCGGCGGTGGTTCTCTAAACGTCCGAAATGCTCCGCGCCCCAGCGGATTGAAGCTGGGTGAGTTCCGGAATGGAACTCTTCTGAGAAATGTTGGGGGCTGCACCATGTCGGACGGTCAGCAGTGGTGCAATGTTCAGGCCACGACCGGCGGGGTGGTCGGCTGGGTCGCGGCACGGTTCCTGGTCTTGCCGGGGCCGGGCGGAGGCGGTTCGGCCAGCGTGCCGAGGCCTCCGGCATCAGGGTCCGACATCGTTCAGGTCACAGGCGTGGCAAGCAACGATGTCCTCAACGTTCGTAGCGGACCGGGTACCGGCAACCGCGTCATCGGAGCCCTTGGAAACGGTGACAGGGTTCGGAGGCTTGGTTGTCAGAAAGTCGGAGGTGCGACGTGGTGCGAGATCGAGATAATGACCGACATGCGCGAGCGCGGCTGGGTTAATGCGCGTTTCCTGACCGGCGGAGCAGGGCAGGCAACCCAGTTGCCCAGCGCCAACCGTGTGGAGCGCATCCGCTTCACGCCCGGCGCAACGGGCACCGAGTTCACTGATCAACTCGGACCGGGAACGACGGTGACCTATCTGCTTTCGGCACGAAACAGTCAGAACCTCTATTTCCGGCTTGCCGCAAACGGCCCCGATCTGTCCTGGCGGCTTTTCAATCCGGACGGATCGATTCTCGACCAGGCGACTTCCGATCGCGAGTATCGCGGCCAGCTCTGGCAGACTGGCGACCATAGGATCGAAGTCACGAACCGGAGCGGCCGCGTTCAGTCTTTCAACGTCATCTTCGGGGTTCGGTGAGAGCCGAAGTCCTCAAACCGAAAGTAATCAGGGGAGCACGACTAATGGACACAATGACAAAGGCGGACACATTTGCCCGTGAAAAAAAGGAAGCAAGCTGCGGCGGATTTAAAGCATCGCTGCCGCGCAGGCTTGCAGCATCCGCCGTTTTGCTTGCTTCAGCCTTGCCGGCGCAGGCCCAGCAGGAAGCGGCAGAGGTCGTTGGCGCCGGGGTCGGACTGGTGATCGGATTGTTGATCGCCATCGTGGTCGGTGCCATCGTTGGCTGGCTTGCGGGCCTGATCGTCAAAGGTGGAGGATCAGGGTTCTGGGGCAATGTTCTGATCGGGATCGGGGGCTCGATTCTGGCGAATGTGCTTCTTCCGGTCATTGGTATCAGTTTCCAAAGCGTTGTGGGTTCGTTCCTTGCCGCCATTATTGGTGCGGTCATTCTGATCTTGATCGTGGGAGCGATCCGGCGTGGCGGTAATTGAATTTCGGGAGGCACCTCGATGAAGAGTGCAATTAGGGCGATTTGTGCAGGAGCATCGGTTCTCATCGTTTCCGGATGCGTGGAAACGGCGAGGCAGCTACCGGGAGATGCGCTGGTGCCGGGCACGGGCTATAACGCCACCGGGCGGATTCCCTGCACGAACCAGATCGGACAAACCATGTTCGATTGCGAATTTGGCGTCATTCGACGCGGCGGCGGAGATGCCACCGTGGTGGTTACGCTGCCAACCGGCAACGAAAGACGGATCGAGTTCGTACGAGGAGTGCCAGTAAGCGCAGACGTCCCCGCGCCTTTGCGCCACCAGCGGGTTGGCGACGAAACATATGTCTACATCGGCACGATCGAACGCTATCGCATTTTCGATGCGGTTATCTACGGCGGATAAATGAGGAACCCGCTCGCTCAAAACCAATGGGAGGAAATCACATGCACAAAATGCTCAAACTTACACTGGGGGTTTCGGCCTTTGTCGCGCTTTCCGCCTGTGTGGAGGACACGGGGGGAAGCGCCGGAGGTGGTCTGAGCGGGACACCAGACCAGTTCTCGCAGATGACGGGGCCGTGCATTTCGCAGGCGGCGCGACTGACAGGTGTGTCGCAAAGCGCGATTTACGTGTCGGACCGCATCCAGACCGGAGGTGGGCCTCTGCTGACACTCGATGTTGGCGGCACAGGCTATAGCTGCCGTCTGGAAAATGATGGAAGCGTCACCGTGTTCAGCGAGTTCGCGAACTGATCGAGAAGGAGTGCCGGCCTCGCGCTATTCCAGCGCGAGGCCGCAGCCTTTTCTAGAGTGAGGCGGTTATGCCACCATCGACGAAGATGGTGGTGCCGTTGACGAAGGATGACGCGTCGGACGCAAGAAAGATGCAGGTTCCGACCAGTTCTTCCACTTTTCCCCAGCGGCCTGCGGGTGTGCGTTTTTCCAGCCATGCGCTGAATTCGGGATCGGCCACCAAAGCCGCGTTCAGCGGTGTGTCGAAATATCCAGGAGCCAGCGCATTGCACTGAAGCCCGTGCTTGGCCCAGTCGGTCGCCATACCCTTCGTCAGATTTGCCACGGCACCTTTGGTGGCCGTGTAGGGCGCGATGCCTGGACGCGCCAGCGCGGTCTGAACCGAAGCGATGTTGATGATCTTGCCACGACCACGCGCAATCATGTGACGCGCCACGGCCTGTCCGACATGAAAGACGCTGGCGACATTCGTTTGCAGAAGGGCTTCGAATTTGTCGGCGGGAAAGTCCTCGAGAGGTGTTCGGTGCTGCATTCCGGCGTTGTTCACGAGGATGTCGATCGCGCCCTGCTCGGACTCGTAGTCGTCGATGCTTTGCCGGACGGCATCGTGGTCGGTCACGTCGAACGCCAGTTCCCGAACCTCGGCCCCTGTTTTGCGCAGCGCCGCCGCCGCCGCCGCAAGCTTGCCGCTGTCCCGCCCGTTCAGCACCAGCGAGGCTCCGGCCTCGGACAGTCCGCGCGCCAATGCCATCCCGATCCCCTGAGAGGAACCGGTCACAAGGGCGGTCTTCCCGGTCAGGTCAAAAAGTTTCAGTCCCATCGCGGACGGCCTTTCATTGTTGGCTTGGAGATTGTCTTTCGTTGTGTTCTGCTTGACCCACCCCGTCAAGCCGAGAGTGTCCGACGTGTCCGATACAGCGAAAGCCATAGTCATCCACGAACCGAAGGACTTGCGCATCGAAGACTGCGCCGTCGATCGGCCAGGCCCGGGACAGGTACGAATCCGCCTCGCTGCCGGGGGGATATGCGGATCGGATCTGCATTACTACAATCATGGCGGTTTCGGCACGGTCCGGCTGAAAGAGCCGATGATCCTTGGCCACGAAGTCTCGGGGGTGATCGAGATGCTTGGCGAGGGTGTCGATGGGCTGCGCGCGGGGCAACTGGTTGCCGTGTCGCCGTCTCGGCCCTGCGGTCAGTGCAGGTTCTGCCGCTCGGCCCAGTTCAACCATTGCCTGAACATGCGGTTTTATGGCTCGGCCATGCCGTTCCCTCATATCCAGGGCGCTTTCCGCGAGGTTCTGGTGGCCGAGGCATGGCAGTGCGCACTGGCCGACGGATTGACTCCGGGGGAGGCGGCCATGGCCGAACCGTTGGCCGTCTGCCTGCATGCCATCCGACGCGCCGGACCGCTTTTGGGCAAGTCGGTGTTGGTGACGGGATGCGGGCCAATCGGTATTCTCTGCATCCTCGCGGCGCGCCGGGCGGGAGTGGATCAGATCGTTGCGACCGACCTTGCCGAGTTCACACTGGGCATGGCGAAAACTGCAGGCGCCGATATCGCCATAACTGCCGGGCCCGAGGCGCTGAAGACCTACGAGGCCGAGAAGGGCCATTTTGACGTTCTCTTCGAGTGCTCGGGTTCCGTTCATGCCCTGCGAGGTGCGATCCCCGCGATGCGGCCGGGTGGTCAGATCGTTCAACTCGGGCTGGGCGGAGACATGGAGTTGCCGGTTCAGGCGATGACTGCGAAAGAGCTTTCGCTCTCGGGTTCGTTCCGCTTTCATGAAGAGTTCTTCACGGGGGTCAGCCTGATGCGGAAAGGCTTGATCGACGTGAAACCCTACATCACCCAGACCTTCCCTTTGTCAGAGGCGGTGCAGGCATTCGAAACAGCGGGTGACCGAAGCCGCGCGGTCAAGGCGCAGATAGCGTTCTCCTGACCTTCGGGGAGCGATCGGAATAGACAAAACTTATATCTTCTGTCCCGCATTCGAATTGCGCCCTTAGCCATGGCCGTGGGACAAGTCGCACAACTCGGAACCCACGAGAGGCCGCTTATGACCACACCCACCAACCCGTCTTTCGACATCGCTCATCTTGGCCACGTCGAGATGCTGACCGACAAGTTCGAAGAGTCGCTCGATTTCTTCACCCGCGTTTACGGGCTCAAACTGTCGGGACAGGATGAGAACTCGGCGTATCTGCGGGCATGGGATGACTATGAATACGCGACGCTGAAACTGACGCGCGCGTCCAGTACCGGCGTCGGGCATATCGGCTATCGTGCGGCGTCTCCTGAAGCGCTGGACCGGCGCGTGGCCGCCATCGAGGCGTCGGGGTTCAAGACGCATGGCTGGGTCGACGGAGACCAGTCTCATGGTCGTGCGTTCCGCTTCGAAGACCCGTTCGGGCATGTGTTCGAGATCTATTACGACACGAACCGGCCGGACATCACCGGCGATGAACCCGCGCTGAAGAACATGTCGTCGCGCTTTCATGCGCAGGGTGCCTGTCCGCGTCGGCTGGACCACCTGAACCTTTTGTCCGAGGATGTCACAGAGTTCCGCCGATTCATGGAAACTTGCCTTGGCTCGCGCGTGACCGAGATGATCCGGCTGGACAACGGGCGGATCGGAGGTTGCTGGTTCACGGTCAACAACAAGACCTACGATCTCGCGTGCACCGAAGAGCACGGACGTGGCAATGGCAGGCTTCATCACGTGACCTATGCCACCGACCAGCGCGAGGACATTCTGCGCGCGGCAGACATTTTCCTGGAGAATGGTGTCCATATCGAGACCGGCCCTCACAAGCATGCGATCCAGGGCACGTTCTTTCTTTACGTCTGGGAGCCGGCGGGGAACCGGGTGGAGCTTGCCAACGCGGGCGCGCGGCTGATCATGGCTCCGGACTGGGAGCCGGTCGTCTGGACCGAGACGGAACGGAAGAAAGGTCAGGCCTGGGGGCTCAAGACCATCGAGAGCTTCCACACGCACGGCACGCCGCCGGTAAAGGAGTAAGCCATGCACAAGGTCGTCCAGAACATCGCTCGGGCCGATGCGGAGGTGATCGCCAAACTGGGACAGGCGGGTGTCGCAACCGTTCACGAGGCGCAGGGGCGACGGGGCTGTCTCGCCTCCTACATGCGGCCGATCTATCGGGGTGCACAGATTGCCGGCTCGGCGGTGACCATCTCGGCGCCTCCGGGCGATAACTGGATGCTGCATGTCGCCATCGAGCAGCTTCGGGAAGGGGACATCCTGGTCCTTGCGCCAACCTCACCTTGCGACAACGGTTATTTCGGCGATCTTCTTGCCACCTCGGCCATGGCGCGCGGTTGCCGGGGATTGGTGATCGATGGAGGCGTACGCGATGTCCGGGACCTTACGGCCATGGGCTTTCCGGTCTGGTCAAAAGCGATCAGCGCGGAAGGTACGGTCAAGGAAACGCTGGGTTCGGTCAACGTGCCGATCGTCTGCGCGGGTCAGGCGATCGACGCGGGCGATGTGATCGTGGCCGATGATGACGGTGTGGTTGTCGTGAGACGCGACGAGGCCGCACAAGTCCTGAAAAGCGCAGAAAAACGCCTTGCGGCGGAAGAGGACAAGCGTGCCCGGCTGGCTTCGGGGGAACTTGGACTGGACCTTTACGATATGCGAACGCGGCTGGTTGAAAAGGGCCTGAAATATGTCTGATCCCTCGGTCGATGGGATCCCCTGCCTCTGGATGCGGGGCGGCACTTCCAAGGGCGCCTATTTTCTCGCATCGGATCTTCCGACTGATCGTTCGGCCATCGATGACATGTTGTTGCGCATCATGGGCTCGCCTGATGTTCACCAGATCGACGGCATAGGCGGAGCCGATCCGCTGACGTCCAAGGTCGCCATCCTGTCTCCGTCATCGCGGCCCGATGCGGATGTCGACTACCTTTTCCTTCAGGTCTTCGTCGATCGGGCGCTGGTTTCAGACGCGCAGGGCTGCGGCAATATCCTGGCCGGTGTTGGCCCTGCGGCCATCGAGCTCGGGCTTGTGTCCGCCGCCGGGGATGAGACCCATGTGCGCATCCACATGATCAATACCGGCGAGATTGCCACGGCGCGGGTTTCCACTCCCGGCGCGCGGGTCAGCTATGCTGGCGATGCGCGGATAGACGGAGTACCCGGAACCCATGCCGCCGTACCGCTGATGTTCGAGAACATTGCCGGGTCCATGACCGGCGCCCTGCTGCCGACAGGGAATGCCGTGGACGTGATCGACGGCGTCCCCTGCACTCTGATCGACAACGGGATGCCCTGCGTGATCCTGCGGGCTTCGGATGTCGGGCGAACAGGGATGGAAAGCCGCGAGGCCATGGATTCCGATTCCGAGCTGAAAGCAAGGCTGGAGGCGATCCGGCTTCAGGCCGGTCCGATGATGAACCTGGGCGATGTGGCCGAAAAGACGGTGCCGAAGATGACGCTTGTTTCGTCGCCGAAGACTGGCGGTACGGTCTCGACGCGGTCTTTCATTCCGCACCGCTGCCACGCCACGATCGGTATCTTTGCAGCGGTCTCGGTTGCGACGGCCTGCACGCTTTCCGGGTCACCTGCCGCGTCGGTTGCCGTGCTTCCCGAAGGACAGACCCTTGCCGTCGAGCATCCCGGCGGCGCGGCGGAAGTGCTGTTGGAACGCGATCACGACGGGAGTGTCCGACGCGCCGGCACACTGAGGACAGCGAGGAAGCTGTTTGACGGGCGGGTTTATCCCCGGCCTGTGGCCTCCTGACTGAGTTCTGATGGGCCGGGATCAGAGGTCCGTGACCGCCCCTACCTTGCCCTGTTCTCGCGCACGGCTGAAAAGACCGCGAAGATGGCAAGGCAGATGACGAAAACCAGGGCCAACACGCCGGGGATCTTTGGGTAGACTGCTGTTTCTGCTGTGCGCGGAGGCACGACGACCTGGAACAGGCTTCGGTTGAGCGCCGCTTCCTGAACGGTTGCCGCTTGTGCTTCGATCGCGGTTTTCACGGCCTCCCGCGCCATTTCGACATTCAGGCTCGCCAACTCGTATTCGATGAGAATGTTGTTGAGCGGAATGCCGGACGAGCCGCTTGTGGCAACAAGCTGGGACCGCTCTTCGGCGATCTGTGCTCGCAGGTTGGACTCCATTTCGATAAGGCTGTCGGTCCGGGCTTTGTTCCGGACTCCCGAGACTTCGGCCATCTGGATCTCGTTCTGAAGCTCCTGGGCCTGGTTTTCGAGATCCTTGATGCGGGCGTAGATGCCTTCAATCCGGAACCGGGGATCGACTTCCTGGTACTTCAATTGCAGCGCAACAAGCGCTGCCTGCGCCTCTGCGACCTGCTGCTCGGCATTTTCGCGCATTCTGGCCGCCAGCGTTTCGCGATTGTCGAACAGTTGCTCGCCAAGCTGCGAGACCTGAATCTCGGCATTGCGGAGAACCGCTTGCGAGATGGCGATCGCCTGTTCCTTGTCGGGCGCCCTGACATTCAGCTTCAGAAGGCCACTCTGGACGTCGATGGAGGATTCGACAAAACGGTCGAACTGCATGAGCTTGCTTTGCGACAAGATCGGGATCGTACGCAGGCGACGGATCGGATCAATGGCGCTGCCGCTGAATTCGGAAACGAGGCCAAGCTCGATCTCCAGCGAGTCCATCAGCGCCTGGCTTTTGATGTATTCATCCGCCCGGAAGACTTCAGTCAGATTGGACGGCCGTTCCATGCCGCCCAGGAGGCCGGTGCTGCCGTTCGATCCGGCGTCCGAGGATTTCGTGATCGCGATGACCGACTGAGCCTCGTAGAGAGGGGTTGCAAAGCCAAAAAGATAGATGGCCGCAGCCACGGTCGGGGCGATGACCATTCTGACGAATGGAGGAACGCGCATGACGCGTTCATATGCACTCCGAATAAGCCCAACGTAGTCCGATGGCGAAGCGTCGGGTTGTGTGACCGGTTCTTCGATTGGCTTGATCGGTTCAATCGTGTCGGTTGGCTTTGCGGTTCTCAGGAACATGGGTGCTGGCTTTTGTTCCACGACTTCAGGTTCAGCCACGCTTTCGACCGGGCTGTGCATGGTGCTTTGACGCGCGATCCGCGCCGCCTTGACGGTCCCGGCAAAGCGCCCTCGCTCCGATCGCCAGGCGGCGATCCTCGCCTCTTCAGGTGAGATTGCGTCTGTCATGTCAGCACCTCATTCGTGGCGGTGCCACGTTCCTGAGCGGCCATTTCAAGCATTTCCTGCGCGACATCCGGGTCCTCGCAGGGCATCAGGCGTTTGTTGATGAGAACAAAGAAGCGATCGCAATATGCCTTCAATACGCGAAGGTTTCTGGACAGGAATATCAGGCCGCCACTTGCAAGACGCTCGGAAAGCACCTCGTCGCATTTTGCGCGATCCCGAGGCTCGCCGATTGTGATCACCTCATCCGCTATCCACATCGACGGTTCCGGGTTCGCCAACGCGCAGGCATAGGCGAGCATTGCGCGCTGCGTCGGCGTCAGTTCAGACATTCTCTTGTTGCGAAGATTTTCAATCCCGCAGAACTCGATACAGAACTCCTCTACAGCAACAGACGAAATGCCCAGCATCCTCGAAAAGATGGCAAGGTTGTCCCGGACGCTGAGACTTGGATGAAGGAAGCCGGCGAAACCGATTGGCCAGCTGACCGGGCAGCCGGCATGTACCGTGCCGAAGTCGGGCTGCTCGATGCCGCAAAGCATCCGCGCGATGGTCGACTTGCCCGTTCCCGGTGCAGCCAGAATGCCGGTGCGTTCCCCCAGGCGGAAGGTTGCGGTCGCGTCCTCGAGAATGGGATCGCGTCGTGCGAAGCCGGGTTTCAGGATTGTCACATTATCGAGCGCGATCATAGTTTACCCCGCATGATCCGGTGACGTTTTGCGAAGCGTTCAAGGGGAATGGAGGCCAGGTAGAACCCAGCCGCAATCACAAACGGGTACCAGACGTCGGCGAAGTTGGACGTGAAGCCGAGGAAATACGCTTCGCGGATGATTTCGGTGACGTGAAGAAACGGGCTGAACCACAGGACATCCTGGATGCGGCCCGGGAGTTCGGCTGCAACATAGAATATGCCGGAAAGCCAGAAGAAGGGCCGCAGGATAAGCGGCACCATGCGCGCGAATGTATCGCTCAGTTGTCCGCCATAGGCGACGAACCGTCCGAACCCGCATCCCAGCATCCACGCCAGGCCGAGGCCGAACATGACGCCCGGCACGGATGAGGGAAGTCCGCTTCCGAAGATTACGGTGACGGCCCCGAAGATCAGGACGGCGGAGAGCATCAGGTTGAACCCTTCGAGCAGCATCGTCGCCCAGAGGATGTCGTCCTGCGTTACCGTGCGGAAATAGAGCATGTAGCGCTGCGCACTGAGCGTTCTGCTCATCGAGGTCACTGTCTGGCGGAAGAAGACGTACGGCAAAACACCGGTCGCCACGAAGATTTCCAGGCCGACATGGATCGGGGCTGTCCTGTCGAGTGCCCAGAAAAGGCCTACGATGAAGGCGATCCAGACACTTGGCGTGATGTAGGCCCAAAGATAGCCGAACAGCCCCCCCGCGAAGCGCGTTTTGCGCTCGCGATCGAGCAGGATCATGATTCTGTCGAATGCGCCGGGTGGTGATATGAGGGTTTGGGTGCTCATCGGTCAGACCTGATAATACTCGCGATACCAGTCGACGAATTTCCGGATTCCCGCTTCTACAGGCGTGTTCGGGCGATACCCGGTAAGCGCTTCGAGTAGGTCGGTGTTGGCCCATGTGGCCGGCACATCGCCCTTCTGCATTTCCATCATGTTCTTTTCGATGGGCTGGCCGAGAGCCTTCTCGATTTCGCGGATGAAGGTCATGAGCGGGACCGACTGCCCGTTTCCGATATTCACCACGCGGAAGGGCGCAACCGGGCTGAGGCTGTCACCTGGTATCTGTGTGTCCCGCGCGTTTGTACCTGGAGGAGCCTTGTCGATCAGCAGCCTGATCGAATGCACGAGATCGTCCACATAGGTGAAGTCGCGCGCCATTTCTCCATGGTTGTAGACGTCGATGGCTTCACCGGCGAGCGCTGCACGGACAAACTTGAAGAGAGCCAGATCGGGCCTGCCGTATGTACCGAAGACCGTGAAGAAGCGGAACATCGTCGTCGGGATGTTCCAGAGATGCGCATAGGAATGCGCCATCGCCTCGTTGGCTTTCTTTGTCGCGGCATAGAGTGTCAGGGGCAGGTCGGTGGCCTGCGTTTCGTCGAAAGGCATCTGCTTGTTGCCGCCATAGACCGATGATGTCGAAGCGATCAATAGATGGTCGATGCCTGCTTCCCGAGCCGTCTCCATCAGGTTGAAGGTGCCGGTCAGGTTGGTGTCGATATATGCCCGCGGGTTCTCGAGGCTGTAGCGGACGCCTGCTTGTGCCGCCAGATGAACGATCACGTCCGGGGTTGCCTCCTGAACGCATTCCGAAAGGAACCCGAAGTCTTCCAGCATGCCGATATGCGCCTGAAACCGGGGGTTCTGGCCGAGGATGGCATGGCGTTTCTTCTTGAGCGTCACGTCATAGTAATCGGTCAACCCGTCGAACCCCACGACCGAGAACCCTTCGTCGAGAAGGTGGCGGGCGAGGTGGAAGCCGATGAAACCGGCGGTTCCCGTGACAAAGACTTTCCGGGTCATATGGGCTGCTCGAAGTTGTTGAAAAGTTTTATTGTTCTGTCGAGGATCGTTCCGACCGAAAAGCGTTCGCGGGACTGAGATCTTGCGGCGGCACCAAGCCGCGCAAGTTTACCGTCGTCCGAAAGCAATTCGAGAAGGCGCGCGTCGAGTTCGGCTTCGGGCAACTCGGTCGCTGTCGAAAGCAGGATACCGGTTTCACCGTTGGTCACGACTTCGTCTGTCCCGCCGGCCGGGGTCGCAAGAACCGGAGTGCCGGCGATCTGAGATTCGATCAGAACGTTCGGCAGACCTTCCATTTCGGCCAGGTGCATCAGGATATCGGCGCGATGCATGTAGAAGCCGACATTGCTGCGGACACCGGCCAGGAAGACGCGATCCGTGAGGGAAAGGTCGTGTATCAACCGCTCGCAGGCCGAATTGAGGACACCGGTTCCCAGGATGACGAAACGCGTGTCGGGCTTGCTTTTCAGCGCGCGGGCGGCTGCCTCGATCCACTGAAGCGGTCGCTTGTTCGCGTCCATCCTGAAAACGCCAATGACCGTCTTCGTGCAGGTCTCTGATCGCGCGATCACCTCTGACCAGTATTCCCGGTCCGTATCGTCTCCCTCGGCCGTCAGGTCCGGGATCGCGTTCGGGATCACGATGACTTTGCCTGGCGGCAGCGAGAGCCATTCCTCGTAAGCGGTCGCGGCTTTCTGGCTGTTCGCCGTGAAGGTGACATGCGGCAGCTTGGCCAAGGCTGCGTAGAGGACCGGCATTTCGTCACGATAGAAATTCGGTCTCAGGTTCGGAGGAAGGCCCCGGAAAGACGTGACGATGCGGGGGACTCCTGCGAGCACGGCAGCGATTGCCGATTGCACGATACCGCCGTCCTGCCAGAGATAGGCGACATCGGTTCGGTGTTCCTCGAAAAGCCGGACCAGCTGGCAAGTGTGGCGTCTGATGTCGGGCGCCAGAAGCTCGATCAGTGCCTTCGCTTCATCGGACAACGACTCCAGATCTGCGGGCGAGGTCTCTGTCTCCTCCGTCATCACACGCGTCGGAACACCCGCTGCGGCAAGCATGGGAACATAGAAATCGCCGCCGGTGGCGGCATTCGTGTGTTTGACCCAGACCTCGGGCGCCGGGCTGGTTCTGGAGCCTTCGTCGAGGCGTTTCCTGAGCGCGCAGGCGATCCGGGTCATCTGGCGCTCAGCGCCGCCAGTGCCAAGCTGGCCCGAAAAGAGAACAACGCGATCCGCGCCCGTAAAGCGACGCGGCGGTGCGGCCTTCGCAAGAATATCGTTGATGATCGAGGGAGTGTCGATGCGGCCGTAGCGGTTCAGTGTCGCTGCGTTGCGTTCGACCTGTGCCAGAAGATCCTGCGATGCCTTGCCCATGCGGTCCCGGTACGAGACGGACTCCGCTACCTGTGCGGCGTCGAGGAAGCGGCACTGTTCGCTCAGGGCCTTGATATAGGCCATGCGGCTTCTGCGATCATCCGGGTGCAGGAAGAGGATTGTCTCCATGATCCGGTCGATTTCGTCCCAGGCCCGCAGCTCGCTGAGTCCGAGAATGGCCTGACAAGCCTGAGCCGGGTTATGCCACGACCGGGGGAACAGTTCCTTCAGGTGCGTAATTCCCGCCTCGACGCGTCCCTCGCGGCGATACCAGCGCATGAGCATACGCAGAGAGGTGGAATCCTTGGGGTACAGCCGTTGAAGGTCATGCCAAACTTCGCGCATGCCTGAGCCTGTACGCTGTTTTTCAAGCAGGAGGCCGCAGGCCACGGCGATGGCCCGGTCCGCCCGGTACTTGGACAGCAGCGGGCGCAGTTCGTCATAAAGATGCCGCGCCGTTCCCGCATCAGCGATCTTGCGGCTGCATTCGTAGACCTGTTCGGAGAAACCGTCAGGCAGCGGGGCCGCTTCGGGCGAGAAGTTCAGCTGGTCGGAAAGTGCCCGCATGGTTACGTCCCCGCCGGCTCGGCATTCAGCACCGCTTCGGCTTCAACCCTCAAATTCTGCGTCTTGCCGCAGGCCAGATCGATCACGCGGCGTGCGAATTCCATCGCTTGGCCCGTGTCGTTGGCCTTGAGGGCAGCACGCATGAGCAGAGCCCAGACCCCGATCCTTTCAGAGAGGAAGTCGGTCGCTATCGGTCCCAGTTTCAGAACCTCTTCGAACTCGCCCCGGTCAAAAAGCACGCGCGCGCGCCAGAGGTCGAACTCGGGAAGCGGCGTCGGAAGCAGATTTGCTTCGATCGCCAGAGATTCCAGCTGTTCGAGATCGCCATTGCGCCCCGCCTCGCGAACCCGCTCGACCAGTTCTACCCGAAAATCGCGCACCGCGTTGCGCAGCTCGGGATGGCGCGGGCACGCGTCGGTCAGCATGGTGAGCGCTTGAATACGTTCGGCCGTGTGTTCGAGTTCGCGGGCGCATGCGACCCAGTGGCCGATCAGGGAGACCAGTGCTTCGTCCCGGATGCGATCCTGCTCATGGAGTTCTCGCCATGTTCCGAGCACCCTGGCAGCCTGGTCGAGATCGCCGCGCTCGGAAAGGAAAGATGCGGCCTCGAGGATTTCGGACGCTGTCCAGTCCTGCGTGATTGCATGCCATGGAGCGGTTCCGTTCAACTCCATGAGCCGAAGCCGATCGGCAGCAGGCAAGCTCGAGAGAAGGTCGGCGGCTTGTTCTGAGGTCAGCACTGCAAGCAGGTTGAATTCCTCGGTCAGTGCAATGTCGACTATTAGGGCGCGTGCCCGCAGGAGCGCGCTGTTCTGGCAGAAAGCGGCGAGAGCGAACTCGAACGCGTCGTCGAACTCGCCCGCTTCGGTCGCCAGCAGCGCGATCTGGATCAGTTGTTTCGCAGGGAGGGACTGGAAGCCCTGGGGCGCGCTTGCCGCGAAATCCAAGGCAAGATCGAAAAGACCCAGGTTGCCCGCCTTTGTTACAAGTTCCGAGATCTCGTCGATTGAGAGGAGTTCCGGCTCTGTCGACAGAGCGGTTTCAAGAAAGGCTTTTCGTGCCTCGTCTCGCTTCTCCGATACGCCCGAGAGAAGCTCTCTCGTTGTTTCACACTGAGCTTGAAGAAGCTCAAGCCTTCCCAGCAAACGCTGATACTCGCCGCGCGACAGCGCCGCGTTGACCTGTGGCTTCAACAGTTCCTCTGCCGGAATGTCGCGGTTCTGGCTGATGTAGCTTACTGTCGAAGGCGCAACGAAGTGGTGCATCCATTCATCCATCAGCGCGTCGCTGAACGGAGCTGTGAAATGCGCAAGGCTGGTGCTTTCATCTTCGATCGCGGCGGACTGGCCGTGTTCTTCCATAAGGTCCGTCGGATCAAAGAAGTTCAGGCCTTGTGCCATGACTTCTTCGCGCACCAGTTTGATGAAGCTGGAGCGAGACCCGATGGTGATGCCGTCCGGCTTTCGCGCGTCGACATGAGAGATAAAGAGGACTTCGGGCAGAATACCATGAAGTTCCTGAATGTCGCGGCGCAGGCTCTCGCGGCAGGCAATCCTCAGGTGGATTCGACCCAGCGTTGCCGACTCGTCTTGCTGCTGCTCTGTTGCGGCCCATTCTCGTGCCAGGAAGTCGGGCAGCGCGTCGCGGTCATCTGAAGCGGCATGAGACCAGAACTCCTGGGCCCGGTTCCCATCCGAAAAGAACTCGTTGAATGCCAGCCTGAGATAGTTGAGCTGAATCGAAACGCCGTCGACGGTGATTTCCTTCGCCGAGGCAAGCTCGACGACGTAGAGATGCGACGGATCGTGACGCTGGGCTGAGATGGCTCCAAGGTCATGGGATCGGGAGATCAGCGGCCAGATATCGGCAGGGATTTCGATTTCGCCGCGCATGAAGCGCGCCAGTTGAACGGCCTCGGCAGGAGAATGGCAATAGCCATAACACCGGCTGAGGTTCAGCCGGAAGCCATGCCGCGATTGGCCGTTTTTCAAAGGTGTCGTGATCCGACAGGATCCGATAGGCGAAATTGTGAACATCTCTGTGAGCCCCCTCAACAGTGTTCCTAGAGTGACCAGTAGGTGAGAGCCTTTGCAGTTTCCGAATGGCGGTAGAAACCTTTCACATCCATCAGGATGCCACCGGACTTGATCCGGTTCAGGAAATGCGAGTCCTCGATGTATTTGCGATGCGGTGTCGACAGGATCATCATGTCGAGCCCGACGAAATCTTCCGTTTCACACAGTTCGAACCCAAGCGCTTTCGCTTCGGCGGGGTCGCAATGCGGATCGTGCACGAGGGGGGTCATGCCGTACCCGCGAAGGATTTCCACCAGTTCCAACGTTTTTGAGTTGCGAATGTCCGGTACGTCTTCCTTGAAGGTGATGCCGCAGATGCCGATGCGCATGTCGCGCACCGAACCGCCGCGCTCGATCATCAGGCGCAAGGCGGCATTTGCCACGTGGCGTACCATGCCATCGTTTGTGCGACGTCCGGCAAGAATGACCTGCGGATGATGGCCAACCTTTTCGGCCAGCATCGAAAGATAGTAGGGGTCCACCCCGATGCAGTGTCCTCCGACGAGACCCGGCGTAAAAGGAAGGAAGTTCCACTTGGTGGCGGCCGCGTCGATCACATCTCGAGTGTTGATGCCGATCTTGTCGCAGATCAGCGACATCTCGTTCATCAGAGCGATGTTGATGTCGCGTTGAGTATTCTCGAGCACTTTTGCAGCCTCGGCTACCTTGATGCTTTCGGCGGCATGAAGCCCGGCCGAGACGACGAGGTCGTAGACCGCGCTGACCCGCTCCAGTGTTTCGGGTGTGTCGCCGGAAACCACCTTGGTCACGTTTTCGATTGTATTGACCTTGTCGCCTGGATTGATCCGTTCGGGGCTATAGCCAAGCCCGAAATCGGCGCCGGCTTTCAGTCCGGAAATGCGTTCCAGAATGGGCGCGCAGAATTCCTCGGTTACACCAGGGTAAACGGTGGACTCGAAGACAACTACATTGCCTGGCTGAAGAACGGGCGCGATCGCTTCGCAAGCCGATTTCAGTGGGGAGAGATCCGGCTGGCGCGCGTCGTTGATAGGCGTTGGAACCGTGACGATATAGAAAGTGGCATCAGCGACAGCAGAAATATCGGTTGTAGCTACGAGACCGGACCGCTGCAGTGCGAGGTTTCCGATTTCGTGTGTCGCGTCGTAACCCTTGTTGATTTCAGCGACACGTTTTTGGGAGATGTCAAAGCCTACGACGCGCTCAAACTTGTTGGCGAGGTGCACGGCCAAGGGCAGGCCTACGTATCCCAGACCGACCAGCGCGATGTCTTCGAAGGTTGCCTTCCTTCTTGGCCGTCGCGAGACTTTCCGGGATTGTTTCTCTGCACGTCTGACCTCAATCGCGTTGGCGAGGCCATGATCGTTTAGAGTATGCGTGGACATCTGTCCCTCCACTAAGCAGCAAACTTAAGGAAGGGTTAACGGTCGATTGTGGCCCAAATGTGCACAAATAAAGATTTCTGGCGCGACTTGAGAGAAGTGCCGAATCCCCGGGAAATCCTTGAAATTCACCGGCGAGCCGGCTCAGGTGACCTCTTCGGCATGTTCTGGTCAAACATGGCCCGAAATCTCCTCACAATTCGCGGCTTTTCCCGGTTTGCCATCGACACTTTCTGTCGAGAGTCGCTTTGATTCGAGGGAGATGACTGAAGTGACTTGAAAGGGACCGAACGAGCAGCGCTGCGTCCGGCCCCTGGATTCTTCCTCAGAAGATGAAGATGTCGGTTGCCTCGAGATCCGGCGTGGATGTCAGGCTGGCGAAGAGCATCGCTTCCCCGGTGCCGTTTCCGTCTTCGTCGAAGTAGAGATTTCCGTTGCCGGTGTCGTAGATGATCCGCTGATCGGCGGTATCCGCGATCCCGCCTGCCGCGACGTGGAACGCGCTTGCACTCAACGCACCTTGAACAAGCCCGGTAAAGATTTCACCTGCGAGCATGAGCATGTCGATGCCGGCTTCGAAGTCGAGAATGCGATCCACATTCGATGCCGCAAGCGCTGTGTCGAAGACGAACTGGTCGGCACCTGCACCGCCAAGAAGCGCGTCTTTCGCATCGCCGCCGTTGAGAATGTCGTCGCCGGCGTACCCATTGAGGATGTTGCGACCTGCGTCGCCGGTGATGATGTCGTTGGAGTTCGTGCCAAGGACGTTCTCGAAGCCGGAAATGACATCCCCTTCCGCGTCGCCGCCGGAGGCCGACTGGAAGCCAGACGCATCGGCATTGAGATCGATCACGATTCCGTCCGCAGAGTCGGTATATTGCAACGTGTCCACGTCCGCCCCGCCATCGAGGGTATCGGCGCCTTCGCCGCCACGGATTGAGTCGCGTCCGGCACCACCGGAGATCATGTCGTCTCCACCGAAACCGATGAGGTAGTTCGCGGCGTCATCGCCCGTAATGATGTCGCCGTGATCCGAGCCCTGGACGTTCTCGAAGCCGCTGATCACGTCGCCATCGGCATCGCCACCGGACACTTGCTCGGAAACGGAGAGATCGACTGTGACGCCTTCCACGGACTCGACATACCGAAGCCAGTCGATGCCCTCGCCGCCGTCCATCGTGTCGGCACCTTCGCCGCCGCGAATGACGTCATCTCCGCCGCCGCCATTGATGATATCGTCGCCATCGTAGCCGAACAGGATGTTCCGACCGTCGTCTCCGGTGATTGTGTCCGCAAAATCAGAGCCATAGACGTGCTCGAAGTTCACGATCGTGTCGCCTTCAGCATGGCCGCCGGAGGCCTGCTGCGTTCCGTTCGCGCCAAGGTTGAGGTCGATCTGCACGCCTGCATTCGAACCCAGGTATTGAATTACGTCTTCGTCGGCGCCACCGTCGAGACTATCGGCGCCTGCGCCGCCAATGATGGTGTCCTTTCCGTCGTCACCTTGAATGGTGTCGTCGCCCGCATTGCCGATGAGCAGATCGTTGCTCCCAAGACCGATCAGAATGTCGCGGCCATCGTCGCCGGTCAGCACATCGTCTTGCGGTGTGCCGATCTGTTCGTCGGGCGCTTCCTCGATCAGGATCGTCGTGCTGGTGACGGTTGAAGAAACCTGATCCTCGATCACGTTGATGTTCAGGTCCCTTTTGCCAAAGTCGTTGGCTGCGCCAGTGTAAAGGATCGCCTGTGTGTTCTCGAGGAAGTTCTTTATGTGCGGCAGTTTACCGATCAGTTGGATAGCACCGGATCCGTTGCCGATCACCTGTACCTTGTCGGTCGAGAGTGCCTCGAAGGTTCCCGCGCTTGCCGCGAACTCGACAACGATGTTCTTGTTGCCCTGCGCCTTGGCCTTCCATTCGACCGAAGAGAGGTCAAGAGCACTTGGCGCATCTTCAACAACAACCAGTTGATTTGGCAGGTTGGAAAGATCAACCGGCGAGTTTTTCGCCGCCTCGGAAATGATTTGTCCCGGTGGAACGTCGGAATCCTGGTTGAAAGTCTCAGGAAAGCTGAAATTCGGATTATTGAATGGCGGCATGACTTTTACTTCCCAACTCACTCAAGAATGCAGCGACAGCTAAGGCTTCTGTCTTGCATCCCTCGTCTTCAATGTCCGCGAATTCACACGGCAGCTTGCACTTCTCGGTACATCCCAGCAGCGGGCGACCTTCTCAGGGAGCGGGTATTAAGGTTAACGGCGGTTACAGGATGGCGAGGCTGGGACAAATATGTGGCGTCGGCTTCCTGAGGCGGATTTCCAGATTTTCGGGGTGCGGGTTAGGGGGATTTTCCAGGCTCTGAAGAAGAGATTTGGAGATTTGAAAATTTATTTAAAAACATGTAATTAACGGAAATTATAAGACGTGGACTAGCGGCGACTTCGGAGCTGGCGCCAATCTCGCAACTCTCAACGGAGTGTTTCTGTATCGGCAACCAATCACGCACGAACTGCCGGGTTAGTTTTGAATTTGGGGCGAACAATCCGGCGTCCGGAGCGTAGGACCCCGATATTCCCGGGGATAATACCCATTCTTTCCGCCTCACCTTGATTTCGTTCGATGCGGCAGCCTATGCATTTCAAAACTGGGGGATGGAGCGCTCATGGGCAAAAAACACGGTGGACACCTACTGGTCGAATGCCTCCGGGCTCTGGGGGCGAAAAAGGGCTTCGGCGTGCCGGGCGAAAGCTATCTGGCGGTGCTGGATGGTCTTTATGACACCAAGGGTGAACTGGACCTTGTCCTTTGCAGGAACGAGGGCGGTGCCGCGTTCATGGCTGCAGCTTATGGCAAGCTGACTGGGCAGCCGGGCCTATGTTTCGTCACACGTGGGCCGGGAGCCACAAATGCCTCGATCGGCGTGCACACGGCAATGCAGGACAGCTCTCCCATGATCCTGTTTGTCGGCCAGATCGACACGGCGACACGCGAGCGCGAGGCGTTTCAGGAGGTCGATTACCGTGCCTTCTTTGGTCCGATCGCAAAATGGGCGACAGAGATCGATCATGTCGACCGCATCCCCGAGATTCTCTCGCGGGCCTGGACGACGGCGATCAGCGGGCGGCCCGGCCCCGTTGTTGTTGCCTTGCCAGAGGATATGCTGGCCAGTATGCCAAGTGTTCCGGCGCTTTCCCGGGCCGTTACCGTAACACCACCCGCTGCATCGGCAGAGACGCTTCTGGACGTCCGGAATGCTCTCGCCGCGGCGCGCCGGCCTGTAATCCTGATGGGTGGTGGGGGCTGGACGGCAGAGGGTTCCGCAACTTTGAAATCCTTTGCCGAAGCTTCGGACATCCCAGTGATTGTCGCGTTCCGGTATCTGGATCGATACGACAATCACTCGCCTACCTATGCGGGTGACGCAGGCGTGGGGATGCTGCCTGCCATACGCGAGACCTTGACCCGGTCCGATCTGATCCTTGCCCTTGGTGTACGCTTTGGTGAAATGACGACGGGTGCCTATACCCTTTTCGATCTTCCCGACATGGCGCAAACCCTGATTCATGTGCATGGCTCCGACCGTGAGCTCGGGAAGATCTATCAGCCCGACATCGCCGTGCACGCATCGGCCGACGGGTTCGCACGCGCGCTTGCGGCTCAGCCCGTGAAAGGCGACTGGGCCGAGTGGCGCAAGACTGCGCGGGAAGGCTACGAAGCGACGTTCGATCTTCCGGAACAACCGGGGCCGGTCGACATGTCCAAGGTCATCGCCTATCTGCGCGAGCATCTGCCGGAGGATGCCATCCTGACAAACGGCGCTGGCAACTTCGCCATCTGGCCGAACAAGTACTTCCGCTTTGGCCCGGGGCAGCGCCTTTTGGCACCGCAATCGGGTGCAATGGGCTATGGGCTGCCCGCGGCGATTGCCGCCAAGGTCGCGCATCCGGAACGGCCAGTCGTTTGCATTGCCGGTGACGGCGATTTTCAGATGAACGCGGTCGAACTTGGGACCGCCATGCAGATCGGAGCGACGCCGGTCGTGCTGATCCTGAATAACGGGACATACGGGACGATCCGTATGCATCAGGAACGCCATTTTCCGGAACGCGTGTCGGGAACGGACCTGGTCAACCCGGACTTCGCCGCACTTGCCAGCGCTTACGGGTTTCATGGAGAGCGGGTCGAGCGAACCGAGGATTTTGCCGCCGCCTTCGAGCGGGCGATGGCATCACCGACCGGAGCCGTTCTGGACCTGGTGATCGCCATCGAGGCTTTGACGCCTCGGCAGACATTGAGCCAGATCCGGCAAATCGGAAAAGCGGAAACCAAGTCTTAACTCTAATTTCGGATTTCTCTTCCCGTTCGATGCGACCGGTTGCCGGTCAGCGAAAAGCGGGGCGTGACATGCCAGTCTTCACGGTCGAGGATGTGCTGACAGGCGGGCAGCTTGGGTTGACGTTCGGTCTTTCCGATTTGCTTGTTCTCGAATTTGGAGACCGGCGGGTCCTTTATGCTCTCGGCCGAAACGATATGACCTTGGTCGAGGTCGATATCGGCGGCGATGGAACGCTTTCTTTCGCAGGCAGCCTTGCCTTGTCTGGCAGCTTCGTTGCTGGCAGCACGCCGGAACTTGGCAAGGCGTCATATGCAAATGGCGCGGACACTTTGGTTTTGTCAGGCCTGCCGTTGTCGTCGGGGCAGACGGTTGCGCTTTCCGGGTCCGGCGCGCTTGGCCTCCAGGGTCCGCTTGCCGCTGCAGATGTGCTTGTCGCGCCGCTGTCGCTTGTGATCGACGGCGTTCCCGTTCTTGTAACCGGGCGGCAGGGGGCAGGTGGACTGGACCTTCTGACAGATGCCGGATCCGGTTTCGGCTTTGCCGCTTCGTTCAGCGACACAGTCGACAGATACCTCGCGGATGTCTCTGCAAGTGTGGGCTTCGAGGTCTTCGGAACTCAGTTCGTAGCAACGACTTCAGCCCTGGAAGACGGAGTGAACCTCGTTGAAGTGTCGGTCGGGAGTTTGAGCCAGAGCGACGCGATTGGCGTTGTCGAGGGGCTGCCGATCAATACGCCTACGGCCGTTGATGTCGTTCAGCGGCTGGATGAAACGCTGCTTGTCATTGGTTCCTTTGGTACGTCCTCGATATCCGTTGTCCGGGTGGATGACGAAGGGCAGATGCAGATTGCGGATCATATCCTGGATTCGACGACTACCCATTTTCAGGCGCTCAGCGCGCTGGCGACGATCGATCATGGCGATTTCGCTTTCGCAGCAGCAGGTGGAGCGGACGGTGGCGTCTCTCTTTTTACCGTGTTGCCGGGCGGGCGGCTGGTGCATGTAGCCAGCCTCGCCGATAATGCGGCGACCACGTTGTATCGTGTCAGCGACATCGAGCTCGCCATTTCGGGTGACCGGCTGGATCTTCTGGTGTCATCGCTCTGGGAGCCGGGGCTGACACGTATCGGCTATGACCTGTCCACGCTGGGGTCGGTTCTGATCGTGGAGAGCGGGGGCGGCACCGTCACCGGGTCCTCAGGGGATGACCAGCTTGCGGGCTCCAGCATGGATGACACCCTGCTCGGGGCTGCAGGCGATGATACGATCGCCGACGGTGCGGGCGAGGACTTGATGAGCGGCGGGCCGGGGGCAGATTTGTTCGTTCTGCATCCTGACGGGCAGCAGGATTTCATTTCGGATTATGATCGGTTTGAGGACAGGCTTGATCTGTCGGCATGGGATTTTCTGTATGACGTCAGTCAGCTTTCCGTCGCCCCCACGGCAAATGGCGCGTTGGTCAGCCACGGCGCGGAGACGTTGGTGATCAGCACCGCCGACGGTGCCACCCTGACCGCCGGAGACTTCTCGAATGCCACGATCCTGAATGTGGATCGACCGCCCCTTGTGCCATTCGCGCAAAGCCTTGTCGGTGGCATCGAGGCGGACACCCTTAATGGCGCTGCGGGAGACGACACGATCTCGGGAGGCGGCGGCGGCGACGTGTTGACCGGTCAGGGTGGCAACGACACGATGATCGGGGGAGCTGGCAACGATACACTTGATGGCGGATCCGGTCAGGACACCCTGTCGGGTGAGACCGGTGAAGATTTGCTTGTGGGGGGAAGCGGCGACGACTTGCTGGTCGGAGGCGGCGGCGACGATATCCTCTATGGTGACGATTACGCCTGCATGGGGGCATGAAGAGTTGTCAGGCGATTGCAATATCGTCGAGAATATCCAGCCAGACGGCGATAAGATCGCCGTCGTCCAGCAAGTCCTGCGCATCGGCGCGAGGTGTCCAGTCGGGGTAGATGAGGATCAGCATCGACAGCGTCACGTCGCCACCGATCAGCAGATCGGCCCCCGCATCGCCCGAGATCAGATTGTCGCCTGTTCCGCCCTCGATCAGGTCGAATCCGTCGGAACCGCTCAGGCTGTCCAGGCCTGATCCGCCCCGAATAGCGTCGTTGCCGGCACCACCGTCAACGGAATCGTTGCCGAATCCGGCAGAGAGGCCATTGTCGGCATCGTTTCCGGTGATCGTGTCATTTCCGCCCCCCGTCAGGCCGTTTTCGATAACTGTGCCACGCGCGATACCGATATTGCCGTCCAGCCCGGCGAGATCCGAATAGGTCTCCTGTCGAAGGTCCAGTCGCTGATGCGCGGTGTATTCGGAGAAGTCGAACGTATCGGTGCCGCCGGAGTCGAAGACGGTGTAGGTAACAGGATTGGACAGTCCGAGCGCGGCATCGAGATAGGTGCCCGTATTCGAACCGTTGCCATAGGTCGTGTTTCCGGGATTTGTCTCGGGCGCGCCGTAGAAGTTCTGAATTGCGATGATGTCCGCCATCATGGGCGTGACGGCATAGGCAAAACTGGCATCCAGCCAGTTGTTCGCGGATTGGTGGAAATAGGACATCACGCTCGCTTGCCAGCTGTCATTCAGATAGAGCGCGTCCGTGCCGTAGCTGGCCGAGTTGTTGTAGTTTCCGGCATGGCCAAGGCCGAGGGCATGCCCGATCTCGTGCAGGTAGGTCTGAAAGAAATAGCCGTCTGTCCGGGCCGAACCACCCGCCCAGTTCGAATTGATGTTCACGAAGGAGCTCTGGATCACGCCGTTGACGATCGACGATGTCGCGAAGGCACCAGCTTGTTCATCGTCGAAGACGATGTCGACGGTTGCCGACGTCTCTCTCACTGATACGCGGTAGTCGCCGGGGCTGCTGTCTGCAAACGAGCCGGCGCGAATATAGTAGGTGCCCGTTGCCGTCGCCTGGTAGATGATCGCGCTGTCGTTGTCCAAGGCGTCGTCGTTCTGGGTTATGACGGTGCCGAAGCCATTCAGAAGCCACAGATAAGGGTCGGCGGTGGCGTTGCCGCCCGACGGATCGCCGGACAAGTGGATCTCGACGGTCTGCCCCGCGGTAAGGAAGATTCCGATGGCGTCCCGATCTCCACCCGGCGCAAGTGTTCCTGTGAAATCGTCGCCAACCGACATGGCATAGACGGTTGTGACGCCTTCGGCAGCGTCGGTGCCTTCGGACCATGTGGTGTTGGGTGGGCTGCTGGAGTCGATCTCGACAAAGGTCAGCCCGGTGACTAACGACCACGCATCGAGAGCCTGCCGTGCCATCGCCTGTCCGTTGATGGTCAGAGCGGTCACATCGACAAAAAGCGTCTTGCTGGCGGAGGTATCGAAAGCCCGCGATCCACTGCCGAGGTGGTTCCAGAATCCCTCGGTGAGCTGTGTCGCGATCTGATCGTAGGAATACGCCGTCGTCGCTGCCGAGACCGAAGTTCCCGTGGCTTCGGTTTTCCCGACCAACGCATAAGCGCAGTCATCGGCCCACGGCTGAAAGGTTTGGCACATCAGGCACATGGCGGCTCGCTCCACTGTGAAGGCGAAGGCAGAGCGCAGAAGGAACATGCCATCCCATCGCGTCCGCGAGATCTGGTGCGGAAGCTAGCCGGATTTCCTTTCCAAGAGGTAACCTGCAGTCAGTTAGCGACGTTTCAGCGTCTGGCCGTACTGAAGTTTGGGCGTGAGTTCGATCCGCTGTCCGCCTTCCAGTGTGCCGTCGGTACAGCCTGCGATGATCCTGGCGGCCTCGCGTCCGATCTGCCTGCGTCCCGCGTCCATCGTGGCCAGCTTTTTGGGCAGCCCGTCGAGCAACTCGACTCCATTGAATCCCGCCAGACCGATCTGCCCCGGAACGTCGATGCCCTTTTCGAGGAGATAGAGAAGTCCACCGGCTCCGATCATGTCGTTCGAATAGTAAAGGAAATCGATCTCTGGTGACCGTTCAAGAATCCGCTCGGTCATCTCGCGGCCTTTCACGAGGCTGGAGCCGCCCGAGTAGAACTCCTGGTCCATGATCTCGATGCCTTCCTTCGCCAGCGCCTCGGTGAAGCCTTCGAAGCGCTTCCGCGCCCGGTGGTCCAGCGGCATCTTGCTGCCAAGGAAACCGATATTCCTGTAGCCGTGCTTGACGATGGCGCGTGCCATCTCGCGTCCGGCGCGCCTGTGGCTGATACCGACGACCGAGTCGATCGGTTCGCCGTCGGTGTCCATGATCTCGACAACGGGAATGCCTGCCGCCGCCAGCATGGCGCGGGAGGCATCCGAATGTTCCAGGCCCGCAAGGATGACGCCCGACGGCCGCCAGGACAGCATCTCGAACAGAACGGTTTCTTCCCGTTCGTGCAGGTAGTTCGTGACGCCGACGACCGGCTGAAGCGGAGTTTCGTCAAGAACCTCGGAGATGCCGGACAGGACCTCGGGGAAGACCATGTTCGACAAGCTGGGAATGATGACCGCCACAAGGTTTACTCGGCTGGAGGCAAGCGCGCCGGCGATCTTGTTTGGCACATAGCCAAGCGCCTTGGCGGCTTTTAGAACTTTTTCTCGAGTCGCCTCGGATACGTCACCGCGGTTTCTGAGCACCCGGCTGACCGTCATCTCCGATACGCCCGACTCGATCGACACGTCTTTCAGGGTCAGAGGTCTGCGCGGTAATTTGATGTCATCGGACATTGGTATGACTTTCTTGTCGTCCATCGCTTATCCCACGCGCCCTTTTGGCTTGTCTACTTTCCGGTATGGACAGGTTATCGCTAACGCACAAGGTTGCAACACCTTGCGGTCGGAGGCTTGATCCAAATGCGATTACGGGACAGAAGGGGCCTGTGGCCCCGTAGCTCAGAGGATAGAGCAACCGCCTCCTAAGCGGTAGGTCGAAGGTTCGACTCCTTCCGGGGCCGCCAAATAAATCCTTTCAATAGCTGCATGATTTGGTATCTCCCCTCGGCAGGGGTATTTGGACTGGGTCGTAAGAGGGACACTCATGAACGAGGATGCGCGTACGCGCAGGGCTCGTGGTGATTATTTGAAACGCCATACCGAAGCCCTGATCAAATCACTTGGATATGCACGGGCCTGTGAAGTTTCCGGGAGATCGAAAGCAACGCTGGGACGTTACGCGTCGATGATGGAAGAGGACACCGACAGGTTCATTCCTGTCAACCTTGCTGTCGAACTGGAGGCAATTGCGGGTACGCCGCTTGTCACAAAGGCAATGGCGGAATTGCAGGGCTTCCACGTCGAATCCGGCGACACCACGAATGATCGGCCCGGTGGGCTGAATTCTGACGTTATCGCGCTGTCCCAAAGGTTTGCGACGCTGATGGCGGAGTACAATCACTCCATTGCGGATGGCGTGATTTCGCTGAACGAGGCCAAACGGCTTCTGGATGAGACCAATGCGCTTCAGCAGGTTCTGATCGAGATGAAGCTGCATCTTCAGGACCAACAGGTTTGATGGGTTCCGCAACAGCAGGATCGCCTATTCCCGGCGATACAGGGTCAACATGCGTGAAATCGATCAAGACCAAGTCTTGAGAACACAAGAACTCCGGTAGAAGCGGCATCGGGTTATATGACGAATTCCGGGTCGAGGGTATCGACAATGAAAAGAACAAGGGTTGTTCCGAGTTCGTTCGTCGATCCGGATCGCCTTAAAGGATGTCAGAATCGAATTAGCATTCCCTCATCGCGAAATTCGATACCGCGAGGGATGTTGGCCCACTCGATCAAAAAGGGCTGGATGAGGGTTCCAGCCCGTATCAATTTGATCCGCTTCCCAGAAGCGTAAGGCACGCACCGCTCAAGAACACACCTCTGCCCCCTCTTTTGTACTGACTAACCGCCTACTCCGGGTTCAACGGCGAGGTATGCCGTGGACACCCAGACAATCGAACACACTGGAAATCTCCCGGCCGGATGCAGGGGTAGCCGTACCCGACCGGGAGCACCACCAGGAGCGGGGATGTCAGCTCCCGGCGGCATGTTTACCTTACGGAATCAGAGTGTCTCATAAAATGGGAAAAAGTGAGTTAACGTCTCAAATTTCGAGTTTTCACTCGACGCGAATGGCGCGCTGGTCGATGGCGAGTACATATCCCTGGCGCGCCACCGTCTTGATCAGAAGCTCCGCCATCATCTGGTTGCCCAAGGCATCCCGGAGGCGTTTGATTCGCGTCGCGCCTGCGGCTTCTTCGCAGTCCTCGGGCTTGCGGCCCGAAATCATCGCCTCGATCTCGGCACCGGACAGAACGTCGCCGTCCATCCGGGCTTCGGCCAGAACGGACAGGGTTTCGATTGCCGCGCCCGTGAGGCTGAATTCCATATCGTTAAGGGTGACGAGATTCTCTTCGCGGTTGATCTTAAGGGAAGATACCTGAATGCCCTGCCGCTCGATCGCGCCGATCCTGCGGTTCAGAAGGATGATCGTCACCACGAAGACAAGACAGGCCACAAGCAAACCGGTGGCGAACAGCATCAGGACAAAGATAACCAACCGGTAGCCGGACAGAACTTCGGAAAAGGCTGTGCCCGACTGGGCGAGGATCTCCAGAAGCTTGATCTCGGCGGCGCTCGTCAGGTCGGTATTTTCGACGAACAGTTGCTCGACGCGGGCATTGAACGCATTGGCGTCGGGGAGGTTCAGGAACAGGAACGCCCCCGCCGCGCCGAGGATCAGTACGACGGCGACGATACCCAGCAGAACGACGCGCGCGCCGGCGGCGCGCACTTCAGAAGCGGAGGAAGTATTGGCCTGCATCGGATTTCCTCTTCTCAAGTCCGCTGTCGTCGAAGACCGACTGTACCTGGAGCAACTGCCAGCCCGCGGAGGCAAGCCGACTGGCGACAGTTGCCTTCACGCCTTCTGACATGGCGCATGGGTTCGTGTCGATCCGCATGACGCCATAGTGAAGTCGGAGCGGATTGTCCTGCTTGGCCTTGTAGTCTGCGTAGCAGGCCGCAAGAGCCGGCTCGCCCGCAGCGAGGGACGCAAGAAATACTGTGAGAAGAGCGATGCGTTTCATGGAAGTTACCCTGCGAGCGAAGTTTTCGAAAATCAATAACAAGCGGTGGTTCGCGACCTGATATCCCATATCAGACGGGCGATATTGCTTGGCTGCGTTAGCCTGTCCCAAGTCTGGATCACGCCGACCCGGCCCGTGCCGGATCAAGAGGATCACCAGACCCCGGGGGGAAGCCCATGAACAGATTTGCCGCTTTAGCCGTTGGAGTTGTGGCCGCCGCAGGCATAGCATTTACACCCGCTCCTGCGGCCGCTGCCGATGGCAAGGATATCGCCAAGATTATCGCGGGCATTGCAGTGGTGGGCATCATCGCGAAGGCTATCGACGATCGGAAGGACCGGAAGGAAGCCTCGCGTGCCGCAACCGGCACAGACTTCGGTCGTCTGGGCAGCGGTGACGATCGCCGCCGCACGATAGATGGCACCATCCGGCCGTATCACCGGGATCAGGATCGCCATGGGCCCAAGCCCGGCAGAGGCTACAAGCAACTCGCGCTTCCCGAGCAGTGCCTTGTGACGGTCGAGACCGGGCGCGGAGACAGGCTGGCTTATGGCGCGCGTTGTCTCGACCGTCGCTACAAGTTCGCGAGCAAACTGCCGCAATCCTGCGAGACGGTCGTCCGGACGCCGCGGGGCTTTCGGACCGTGTATGGCGCGCGGTGCCTTGCACGCGACGGCTGGCGCGTTGCCGGGCGCTGAGACCTTCGAGATACCGGCGCGGGTTCCCGCACATCTCCATCCGTGCCGGCGGGCCAGGGCCTCATCCTCCCTGGCCCACCCCGAATGACGAGTGATCTGTTGGGTGGGGTACGAGTTCGGCGGCGCCGTGCGGGGCGTCGCCCCATGTCTTGCCTGCCGGCCCGTGTCATGTTCTGAGGGGTTCATGGCCGGGCCGGATTTTTCAGAAGAACGCAAACTGATCGCGAGCGGTGCCCGCCTCGTGGCGGGTGTCGACGAGGTGGGGCGCGGACCGCTTGCGGGGCCTGTGACCGCAGCGGCCGTCGTTCTTGACCCGAACCGAATTCCTGTGGGACTGAACGATTCCAAGGTCCTGAGTGCCAAGGTCCGAGACCGCCTGTTCGACGAGATTCATTCGGTCGCCGAGGTCTCCGTCGCCCATGCGACGGTCGAGGAGATCGACCGGCTGAACATCCTGCGGGCGTCGCATCTTGCGATGTGCCGCGCTGTGTCCGGCCTGCCTCGCCCGCCGGATCAGGCGCTGATCGATGGCAACATGATACCGCGGGATCTCGGCTGCGATGGGGTGGCCTTGATCAAGGGTGACGGGCGGTCAGTTTCGATCGCGGCTGCTTCGATCGTGGCCAAGGTGGTGCGGGATCGCATCATGGTGGATTTGGCGCAACAGCACCCCGGCTATGGCTGGGAAAAGAACGCCGGATACCCGACGAAAGCGCATCGCGAGGCGCTTCTTTCTCTTGGTGTAACCCCACACCATAGGCGTTCGTTCAAGACCGTCTACAATATCTTGTGACAAGAGAAATTCTTAACCTACTGATTCAAAAAAGAAATTGACGGCGAATCGGTCCTGAATCATTTTGGACGTCAAATCACACGTGGGCCGAACAGGCTCCGGGACGAGGCAGACAGATGACGACCAAGACCACCAAGGGGGCGGTATCGCTTCCGCTGGACTCCATTCTGGATGGCGATTGCATCGAGGTGATGCGCGCGCTTCCCGAGGCGTCCGTCGATCTGATTTTTGCGGATCCTCCCTACAATCTGCAGCTCAAGGGCGATTTGCATCGGCCTGACAATTCCAAGGTCGACGCGGTGGACGACCATTGGGACCAGTTCGACTCGCTGGGCGTCTATGACAAGTTTACCCGCGAATGGCTGAGTGTTGCGCGGCGGCTGTTGAAGCCGAACGGTGCGATCTGGGTGATCGGCTCCTATCACAACGTGTTCCGCCTGGGTGCCGAGTTGCAGAACCAGGGATTCTGGATCCTGAACGACGTGGTCTGGCGCAAGTCGAACCCGATGCCGAATTTCCGCGGCAAGCGCTTTACCAATGCCCATGAGACGCTGATTTGGGCGTCGAAGGAAGAAGCCAGTAAATACACATTCAACTACGAAGCATTGAAAGCCCTGAACGAGGGTATCCAGATGCGGTCCGACTGGGTGCTGCCGATCTGCACCGGGCACGAGCGTCTGAAGGATGCCAAAGGCGAAAAGGCCCATCCCACGCAAAAACCGGAAGCGTTGCTGCATCGTGTTCTGCTCGGCACGACCAACCCCGGAGACGTGGTGCTGGATCCCTTCTTCGGCACCGGGACGACAGGTGCTGTCGCCAAGATGCTGGGGCGCCATTTTATTGGAATCGAACGGGAAAAGGCTTATCGCGATGTCGCCGAACGGCGGCTGGCGAAGATCCGCAAGTTCGATAAATCCGCTTTGGATGTCACCCAGTCCAAGCGTGCCGAGCCGCGCGTGCCTTTTGGCCAGCTGGTCGAACGGGGGATGCTGCGCCCCGGAGAGACGCTGGTGTCGCCCACGGGAAAGGCGGCGAAGGTGCGCGCCGACGGGACGCTTGTGGCTGATGGGATCACGGGGTCCATCCACCAGGTGGGCGCGGCGCTGGAGAATGCGCCGTCCTGCAATGGCTGGACCTACTGGCATATCCGGCGCGATGGGAAGCCTGTCTCGATCGACGTGTTCCGCCAGCAGATCCGGAGCGAAATGTAGATAACCCTCTTACCGCCCGTGCCTGTGGCCGCCCGCAGGACGGACCTGGCCCCGCGCTTGTCGCGGGGTCTTTTTTTGCCCGGACGAGGCAACGTTCGGCGCCCTGCGTACGGTGGTTGGCAGATTCGCGCGAGTTTTCCTTAAGGCGCGCCGAAAATCAGCGAAAAGCCCGGTCGGCAAAGGGTCGGCGTCACGTCGGCAAAACGTATGGCACTCTGTCGGCGCATTCTCTTGGTTAACCCGGCGCACGCCCTGAATCTGAAGAGAGTCTTAAGCTGCCTGTGTTTGGCGGGGGACGCTGTCCCCCGCACCCCCTGGGATATTTTCGGGCCGATAATGAGGAGCGCCCGCGATCCGGTCAGCGCAGGTGGCCGATCGCGAAGGTGGGCGTGATCTGGAAGCTCGCCACATAGTCTTCGAGCGCCTGGCTTTCCGGCTGAAGCTCGGTTCGCGTCTCTTCTCGCGCAAGGCCGCCGGTGATGAAGAGGGAGTCCAAATCCTCTCCCAGCGCTCCCTTGATGTCGGTGCCGATGCCGTCGCCGATGCAGAGGATGCGGCTGTCCGGCACGTCTGCGCCGAGTGCGGTCAAGCGCTGGCGGGCGAGTGTGTAGACCGGGGGATGCGGCTTGCCGAAATACAGGCTTGTGCCTCCCATCTCGGTGTAGAGCTCGGCCAGCGCGCCGGCGCACCATTCTCGCACGCCGCCGCGGTCGACGACGATATCCGGGTTCGCGCAGAGAAGCTTGAGGCCCTTCTGCTTGGCATAGAGAAACTCGGGCCGGTTCACGGCGGGGTCGGCATGGGGTTCGAACGGGCCGAGGCAGGCAATGCCGGTCGCATCTTCGAGGTCGACCCTTTCGATGGGGACCGGGTTTTCCACGATATGCGGCGGCTCGAAGAAGGTCAGGTCGTAATTCTGGCCCATGAACCAGACCTTCTCGCCGATCACACCCCGGAACATCGCGACGCGCGCGCTGTCTCCGCTGGTGGCGATCGTGTCCCAGCAGTCGGTTGGTACGCCGAAGCGGTCGAGTTGCCGCGCCACGTCGGCGCGGGGTCTCGGCGCGTTGGTCAAGAGCACCACCTTGCCGCCTTTGGCCTTGAAGGCCCGAAGCGCCTCGACCGCCTCGGGCAGCGCCCGCACGCCGTCGTGCAGGCACCCCCAGAGGTCGCAGAACACCGCATCGTACTGGCTGGAGATCTCGGCGAGATTTTCGACGACGCGGATCATGCGCGTCAGACCTTGAGCGCCGGGATGATCTGCTTTTTCCGGCTGACGACGCCGGGCAGGCTGACGAGGTCGCCCTCGACCTCGACGCCGAAGCTTTTCTCGGCGACGTTTTTGACGAGATCGTTCGGGACGAAAAGGATCGCCTCTTCCTGCAGGATGTCGACGAGGAAGAACAGGACCTGGTCGACGCCGTCTTCCTCGGCCACGGTTGCCATGTCCTCCATCAGGCCCGCCTTGCGAGACAGCACCGTGGAAGGCGAGGTGGTCTCCAGAACCGATACGCGGAACCGGGTGCCGTCGACCTCGTAGGCCTTGGAGTCCATCCGCAGAAGCTCGCTGTCCGAGAAGGACGAGACATCGGACTTGGCGGCGAACATCTCGGCCGCGTAGTCGGGGATCGAGAGGCCGAGTTCCTGGGCCAGCTTCTCGGCCAGCTGGCGGTCGACGTCGGTAGTGGTGGGTGACCGGAATTCGAGCGTGTCGGACAGGATGCAGGAGAGCATCGCGCCCTTGATCGCCACTGGCATCTTCGCCGCGTCGTCGCCCATCAGGTCATGCATGATGGTCGCCGTGCAGGCGACGGGACGGACGGTGATGTTGATCGGCCCCTTCGTCTTGAGGCCGCCCTGCAGCATGTGGTGATCGATGACCTCGGTCAGGTTGGCCTCGTTGATCCCGGCCGGCAGCTCGGCGATGTTGTTCGTGTCGACAACGACGCAGGTGTCGTTCGCATCGACATCCTCGAGGAACTCGGGCTTGTCCAGATCCCAGCGGTTCAGGACGAAGAGTGCCTCGGTATTCGGTTCGCCCAGCAGGCGCGGCTCGGCTTTCGTGCCGCGGCATTCGTTCAGGTACCAGGCCCAGATGATGGGCGAGCCGGTCGAGTCGGTGTCGGGAGACTTGTGGCCAAAAACTTTGATGGTCATGGAACGGGATACTCTCTGGGATGGTTCGTTTCCGCGCGCTATAGCGCCTCGCCTCTGCCTTGTCACCCGGCTGGCTGCCGCCGTAAGGTCGCAGCCTGAGGGCAGGAGTGGCATGCGCGAGACCGATCTATATCCGCCGGTGAAGGCGTTCCTGGAGGGGCAGGGTTACGAGGTGAAGGCCGAGGTCGGGCCTGCCGATGTCGTTGCCTGCCGCGGTGACGAGGATCCGGTGGTCGTGGAGCTGAAGACGGGTTTTTCGCTGACCCTGATTCACCAGGCCGTGGCGCGGCAGGCGATCACGGACGCGGTGTATATCGCCGCGCCGCGTGGCAAGGGACGGCCTTTCCTAGGGGCGCTGAAGAACATGACGACGCTGTGCCGCCGGCTTGGACTGGGGTTGATCACGGTGCGCATGGACGATGCGCTGGTCGAGGTGCACTGCGATCCGGCGCCGTTCAGGACGCGGCAATCGAAGGGGAAGCGCGAGAGGCTGTTGCGCGAGTTCGCGCGGCGCGATGGAGATCCGAACACGGGCGGCACTCGGGGCGGCATCGTGACGGCCTATCGTCAGGATGCGGTGCGCTGCGCCGAACACCTGGCGGCGGCGGGTCCGACGAAAGGCGCCCTGGTCGCGAAGGCGACCGGGGTGGCACGGGCGACGCGGATGATGGCCGACAATCACTATGGCTGGTTCGCGCGCGTGGACACGGGTGTCTATGGCCTGACCGATGCCGGCCGCGCCGCGCTGGGCGAGGGCTGAGCGATGGAGTGGCGAGAAGAGGGCATACTTCTGAGCCAGCGCCGCCACGGTGAGAGCGCGGCGATCATCGAGGTTTTCACCGAAGGGCATGGGCGGCACGCGGGGATCGTGCGGGGCGGGGCCAGCCGCAAGATCGCGCCCGTCCTGCAGCCCGGCGCGCAGCTGGACCTGTCGTGGCGCGCACGGCTGGAGGATCACCTTGGGACTTTCACCGTGGAGCCGGTCAGGAGCCGTGCCTTCCTGATGGGCGACCGACGGATGCTGGCCGGGCTGAATGCACTGACCGCACTATTGTCCTTCGCGCTGCCCGAGCGTGAACCGCATCCGTCGCTATACGGAAAGACGCTGGCGGTGCTGGACATGATGGAGGAGGGTCCGTTCTGGACGCTGGCCTATCTGCGCTGGGAAATGGCGGTGCTGGAGGAACTGGGCTTTGGCTTGGACCTGGACTCATGCGCCGTGACCGGGGCGACCGAGGGACTTTCCTATGTCTCGCCCCGGACGGGGCGCGCGGTGTCGGATGCCGGCGCCGGGGAGTGGGCAGGCCGGCTTTTGCCCCTGTCGCCAGCACTGGTGGGTGGCGGTGCGGGGTCGGCGGGCGAGGTGGTCGAGGGTTTGCGGGTGACAGGGCATTTTCTTGAGCATCACCTGGCGCCATCGCTGGGAGACAAAACCCTGCCCGCCTCTCGTAACCGGCTGATCGATCTGCTGGCGCGGGATGCCTAACCTAGGGCGTGGCGCGGAACACCATTTCGCGGCCCGCGTCGTTCGACAGGATCAGGACCGGGCCCTGCACCTCGGCCAGTGTCACGGCGGCCAGGGCTTCGAAATAGGCCTGTTCGGCATCGAGGTCGGGGCAGGCGCGGCGGGTTGCGGCGATCGGACCAAGCTCAAGCCAGGGGTAGGGCGCGGATTGGCTGGCAAACCATGCGTTGCAGGGCGCTTCGCCTCGCGCCGTGCCCGCCTTGGGGAAGGAGATCGTCGCGTTGGCCTTGTAGGGCGCGCCGTCGATTTCGGTCAGCCGGTAAACCGCGTCCGGATCGGCGTAGCCCGAGATGGTTTCATCGGTGCAGGCCGCGAGGGCCAGGAGGAGCAGGGCGGTCCGAAATCGCATGTCAGGCGGCCTTTCTGTCGGTCAGCCAGCGCGCCGTTTCAGCGACACTTTCACGGGTGTCACGCGGCTCCAGCCCAAGGGCTTCGCGCATGCGGCTGTTGTCGGCGCGCGTGATCTTGCCAAGCTGCGGGACGATCCCGCGCACCGCGGGATCGAAGACACCCACAAGCCGCATCAGGACGTCGGGGGCGACACGGCGGGCCGGCCGGGCGGAGGGCGCCGCATCACGAATCACGCTGGCGATCTCTTCTAGCCACATGAAGCGATCATAGATGATGTGCCGGCGTCCCGCAGCCTCGGACCTGTCCATCGCGCGAACATGGGCCTCGGCCACGTCGCCGACGTCGCAGCAGGCGAAACCGAATCGCGGGAGCATCGGGTCCGTTCCACGCATCAGTCGCTCGATCACCTTGATCGAGGTTCCGAAATCCGAACCCAGCGGCGCACCCAGCACGAAGGTCGGGTTGATGACCGAGAGCCGCATTCCCGTTGCTTCGGTGGAGACGAATTCCCACGCGGCCCTTTCCGCCAGCGTTTTCGAGAGCGCATAGGGAGAAAGCCCGGTCTTCTGGGGATCGGTCCAGCAGGTTTCATCGTAGATGTCCTGATGGTCGCTGGTCTCTGTCACGGCTACGGATGACGATGTCAGGACGACGTTCGCGATGCCGGCGGCCTGCGCCGCACGCAGCGCCCGAAGGGTGCCGTCTACGGCCGGCCGGACAACATCGTCGGCATTCTTCGGCGAACTGATCGGGAAGGGCGAGGCCGTGTGGATCAGCGTATCGACGCCTTCCATCGCGGAGTCCCAGCCGTTGTAGCGCAGGAGATCGAGCGACACCGTGCGATAGCGTTCGAGCGATGAGCGATCGGCAAGAACAGGTTCCAGCGCGGCGCGCATCTCGGCGTCCCGGCTCGCATCGCGCGTCGTGCCCACGACAGTGTGGCCCCGGTCGAGAAGGCGTCGAATGATGTGCCGGGCGATATAGCCGGTGGCTCCGGTGACAAGAACGGTGCGGGACAATGACTTCTCCAAAACAATCAGGGAGAAGTACGGGCTGACTCGCCGGGCGGATTAATCCGGGTGGGAAATCGAAAAATTTTCTTCCCGGCGTGAGGAAATTCGTCGCGAATGGGCCATCAGGTCGGTATCCGGTCTGACACCTCCCTTCTCGAGCGGGCAGGGAGTGAAACATGATTACGCCTCGCGTTCCCGTGCACCTGTCGCATTCGCCGACCCCGTCGATTTCGGCGTTTGCCTTCCTTGCGTCGCTGGAGGCGGGTGTGCGCGGAATTCTCCTGTCGGTCATGCCGCTTGCGATCTACCGCGAGGTGGGTGATGCGGCGCTGGTCAGCCGGCTGTATTTCATGGTGGGCATCGTTTCTCTGATCGCGGGTCTGCTGGTGCCGTGGGGCACACGTTTCGTGCCGCGCCGGTGGATGATGACTTTCGGTGCCAGCCTGTACGTTGCGGGCGCGGGGCTGGCCCTCGCTGGCGGGCCGACGGGCCTGCAGCTGGCGCTGATGTCGAACGCGGTCGCCACGATCACGCTCTGGGTCTGTCTGAATGCCTATCTTCTGGACTACTTCGTGCGCTCCGATATCGGTCGGGCGGAATCCCGGCGCATGTTCTATAGCGCCACCATGTGGACGATCGGGCCGGTGGCGGGCGTCTGGCTTCTGGACGTGTGGTATCCTGCTCCCTTCCTCGTGGCGGGGACGTTCGCGTTGGGCATCATCGGCGCGTTCTGGCGGCTGAGGCTGGGAGACGGCAAGCAGATCCGGAAGGCACGCGGACCTGCGGCGAACCCGCTGGCCTATCTGAACCGGTTCATGATGCAGCCCCGACTGATCGCGGGATGGACATTCGCGGTCGTCCGGTCCTGTGGCTGGTGGGTAATCGTCGTCTACCTGCCGATCTATTGCATCGAGAGCGGTCTGGGTGACCGGCTGGGCGGTACCGTTCTGTCGGTGATCAACGCGCTGCTGTTCTCGGCGCCCCTGATCCTGCGCTGGGTGCAGCGGGCTTCGGTCCGGTACGCAGTGCGCCTGGGCTTCGCGGTGGCCTGTGTCATGCTTCTGTTCGCTTCCGTCGCGCCCTTGCCGTGGATGGCGGTGGCTGCCGTGTTCGCGGCTGGCGCTGCGCTGATCCTGCTGGATGTCGCCGGAAGCCTGCCGTTCCTGATGGCGGTCAAGCCATCGGAGCGGACCGAGATGGCGGCCGTCTATTCCACCTTCCGGGACGTCAGCGGGTTCGTCACGCCGGGGGTGGCGTGGCTCGTGCTGCTGGCCGCGCCGGTGACCGGGGTGTTCGCGGTGTGCGGCCTCGCGATGGGAGCGACATGGGCGCTGGCCTCGCGCGTGCATCCGCGATTGGGGGCCATACGTCAGTCGGCGGCCTGACCGTCAGCCGAGGAGCCGGCGAGCGATCACCTGCGCCTGGATCTCCGCGGCACCTTCGAAGATGTTGAGGATGCGGGCGTCGCAGAGGATGCGGCTGATCTTGTATTCCAGAGCGAAGCCATTGCCGCCGTGGATCTGCAACCCGTTGTCGGCCGCCGCCCAGGCGACGCGCGCGCCCAGGAGCTTGGCCATGCCAGCCTCGAGATCGCAGCGCTTGTCCTCGTCTTTCTGGCGGGCCGAGAAATAAGTCAGCTGGCGGGCGACCATGATCTCGACCGCCATCATCGCCAGTTTCGAAGCGACGCGGGGGAACTCAATCAGCGACTTGCCGAACTGCTTGCGGTCCTCGGCGTATTGCATCGAGACGTCGAGCGCCGATTGCGCCACGCCGATGGCGCGGGCGGCGGTCTGGATGCGGGCGCTCTCGAAGGTCTGCATCAGTTGCTTGAAGCCCTGGCCTTCCTCGCCGCCCAGGAGGTTCTCTCCTTTTACTCGGAAGTCGTCGAAGTTGACGGTGTATTCCTTCATGCCGCGATAGCCGAGAACCTCGATCTCGCCGCCCGAGAGGCCGGGATCGACGAAGGGCGTCTCGTCGGTGCCCGGCGTCTTCTCGGCGAGGAACATCGACAGGCCGCGATAGTCGGTCGTGTCGGGGATGGTGCGGGCCAGCACGGTCATCACATGGGTGCGGGCCGCGTGGGTGATCCAGGTCTTGTTGCCCTTGATGATCCAGTCGTCGCCTTCTTTCACGGCCTTCGTCCGGAGCGATCCGAGGTCGGAGCCGGTGTTCGGCTCGGTGAAGACGGCGGTGGGCAGGATTTCCCCAGAGGCGAGGCCAGGCAGCCATTTCGCCTTCTGCTCTTCGGTGCCACCGCAAAGGATCAGTTCGGCCGCGATCTCGGACCGGGTGCCAAGGGAACCGACGCCGATATAGCCGCGCGAGAGTTCCTCGGACACGACGCACATCGAGGCCTTCGAAAGGCCGAAGCCGCCGTATTCCTCGGGAATGGTCAGGCCGAAGACGCCCATCTCGGCCATCTCGCCGATGATCTCCATCGGGATCAGCTCGTCCTTCAGGTGCCATTCATGCGCATCGGGTTCCACGCGTTCTTTTGCGAAGCGGCGGAACTGTTCGCGGATCATCTCCAGCTCATCGTCCAGCCCGGTCGCGCCGAAGGTCGTGTCGGCGGTGCGGTCGCACATCAGGGCGACCAGTCGCATCCGCGCGGTCTCGGTGTTGCCGGACTGGGTCAGCGTCATTACGGCGGGCGACATCAGAGCGCGCTGGTCGTCCTGGCTCAGGCCCATGTCCTGGGGGCGCACGATTTCGCCCTGACTCATCGGGATGCCGCCGTAGAGCTGCCAGAGGTATTCGCCGAAGGTGATCTGAAGGATCAACTGCTCCAGTTCGCCGAACCGTCCCTCGGCCTGTAGCCGTTCGGCCCAGCCGTGCATCTCGCGCAGCGCCTCGGCATAGGTCGCGAACCAGGCGAGCCCGTGGGCGGCCGTCTGGTTGGCTTCGATCAGATCGCCCGCGATCCGGCCGTCCCGCGTGACCGTGGCCCGCACACGTTCGCGCGCGATATCGAGCACCTGTGCCACTGGCTCAAGCGCCGCGCCGGTCAGGGCCAGCAGGTCATTCAGAACAGGCGTTTCGGTCATCGGCGCGCTTCCGTCGTGAGCCATGGGAATCCTCGAAGTTTCTGCACCTGCGAAGGAATAGGGGTATTGCAACCGCAGCGCAAGAAGATTTCTCCAACGGTCAAAATTCTTTTCGAAAATGACTTTTCGAATCTGATCCAGGTCTGAATGCCCCAGAGAAACACGCCTTCCGCCGTGCTCCGGCGCTTCGGTCAGGCGCGCAGCGCATAGAGAACCAGCGCGAGCACCACGGTCGCGTGAAAGCCCCACCATGTCAGCGTGATGCGGGTGCGTTGCGGCAGGCGGTGTCTTGGATCATTCATAGACGAACCTTTCCGACAGGATTTGGCTGGAGGGGATGCCGATGCCGATCAGGGCGTCCTCGACCGTATCCAGCATGATTGGCGGGCCGCAGAGGATATAGAGCCAGCGTTTGCGGTCCGGTGTGTCGAACAGGGCCTGCAACGTCTGGCGGTCGGGGTGGCCGGTCAGCCCGGTCCAGCCGGGACCGGGCTCGGACAGGATATGAATGACTTCAGTGCCGGGCGTCCTGGCAAAGCGCTCCAGTTCGGCTGGACAGGCGATCTGCCTTTCATGGCGGTTGCCATAGACCAGAATGCTGGGCCGGGTATCGGCAGTGGCGCGCATTTCGCGCAGGATGCCGATCATCGGGGCGATGCCCACGCCGCCCGCGATCAGGGCGATGCCTGGCTCGGTGCGCCCGGCTGTCGTCATGTTGCCGTGAGGCGCGTCGAGGTAGGCGCGCGTGCCGGGGCGAAGCTGGCCGATCCGGTTGGTCGAGTCGCCAAGTTCCTTGATCAGGAAGGACACGGCGGGGCCGGCGGTTGGCGAAGACGTGATCGAAAACGGGTTTTCATGAAGGCTGAACGCGTTATGCCCGAAATTGGCCCATGCGAACTGGCCAGCCTCATACGTCAGCCCATCGTGTCCGTCCGGTTCGAGCGTGACATGCCACATGCGATCGGCGGCTTTCTCGACCGATGCCACTTTCCAGGGCCGGGTCATCTTCCGGATCGGCTTGGCGATGTAGACGAACAGCAGAGACAGAACCGCAAGCCCGAGCATGGCCCACCAGAACCACTCAAGCGCGCTTTCCTGGCTGTAGCGGCCCAGACGGGTTGCGTGGAGGACGCCGAAGAAGGCCATCGCGACGGCACTAATGCCATGAAGGAAGCGCCAGATCTCATACCGGTAACCCAACTCGGAGCGTCCGATCGCCATGGCGACGATCGCACCCAGCAGCAAGAAGGAGATGATCCCGGGCACCAGCCCGTGAAGTTCGAACGAGACGAAGCCCTGCCGTGTCGGATCGTTCGCTTCGGCGCGTTGCCATGTGGAATAGAGGATCGGATGGAGGAGCACGAGAACCAGTGCCGAACGGGCCAGAAGCTGGTGGAACCACATGGTGACGTCCATGCCGATCGGTCGCGATATGGATCGAAACCGCCCCGAAAGGATGAACTCGACGAGCAGGATCGCCAGGGCCACCATTCCGAGACCCGAGGCAAGTTCGTCGGTGACGGCTCTGGGCGGCAGGTCCTGCGCGGCCGAAAGGGCAAGCGGGGCGAGCGCGAGGGCGAGATAGGCGAGAATCAGAAGGACGATCATGCGCCCATTAAACAGACATACGCGGTCGAGGGCATGATCGGGGACAAAAAAGGCCGCGCCCTGTGGCGCGGCCTTGTGTCATTCGTCAGCGGACGTGTTTCAGCCGATGGCGGCCGCCCGTACGTCCGCGTCGATATTCGATTCGTACTGGGCGAAGTTCTCGGCGAACATCGCGACCAGCTTTGCAGCCTGGCGGTCATAAGCCTCGGGGTTGTCCCAGGTCCGGCGCGGATCCAGAAGGATGTCCGGGACGGCCGAGGCCTTGACCCGGGTCGGGACTTCGAAGCCGAAGTTCTTGTCCTTGCGGAACTCGGCATCTTCCAGCGATCCGTCCAGCGCCGCCGACAGAAGCGCGCGGGTGGCCTTGATCGGCATGCGCGAGCCGGTGCCATAAGCGCCGCCCGTCCAGCCGGTGTTCACCAGCCAGCAGGTCGCGCCGTGCGTCGCGATCTTCTCGCGCAGCAGCTCGCCATAGACTTCGGGTCGGAGCGGCATGAAGGGCGCGCCGAAACAGGTCGAGAAGGTCGGTGTCGGCTCGGTCACGCCGCGTTCTGTTCCGGCGACCTTGGCGGTGAAGCCGGACAGGAAGTGATACATGGCCTGCGCCGGCGTCAGCCGCGCTATCGGGGGCAGAACACCGAAGGCGTCGCAGGTCAGCATGATGATGTTCTTCGGGTGACCGCCGATGCCGGTCGACGAGGCGTTCGAGATGTAGTGCAGCGGATAAGCGCAGCGCATGTTCGCCGTCAGGCTGTCATCGTCGAAATCCAGTTCCTTGGTCTCGGGATCGAAGACCATGTTCTCGATCACGGTGCCGAACTTGGTGGTCGTGTCGTAGATCTCGGGCTCGGCCTCGCGCGAGAGGTTGATAGTCTTGGCATAGCAGCCTCCTTCGAAGTTGAAGGTGCCGCGATCTGACCAGCCATGCTCGTCGTCGCCGATCAGCACGCGCTCGGGATCAGCCGAAAGCGTCGTCTTGCCGGTGCCGGAGAGGCCGAAGAAGACGGCCGTGTCGACCGGGTTGCCGGGCGCGTGGTTGGCCGAGCAGTGCATCGCCATGATGCCCTTCTGCGGCAGGATGTAGTTGAGCAGCGTGAAGACCGATTTCTTGTTCTCGCCGCCGTACTCGGTGCCGCCGATCAGGATCAGCTTGCGGTCGAAGTTCATGGCGATGACCGTGTCGGACCGGCAGTCATGACGCTTGGGGTCGGCCTTGAAGGAGGGCGAGTTGATGATCGTGAATTCCGGAACGAAATCGTCCAGTTCCTCACGGTCCGGGCGGCGCAGCATGTGTCGGATGAACAGCGAGTGCCAGGCCAGTTCGGTCACGACACGGACATCGAGACGATACTGGGGATCCGCGCCGCCATAGAGATCCTGCACGAAATAGTCGCGGCCCTGCATGTGGGCGGTCATGTCTTCGTAGAGACGGTCGAAGCCCTCGGGCGACATGGCGCGGTTGTTTTCCCACCAGATCTTGTCTTCGACGGACTTGGTGCGGACCACATGCTTGTCGTTCGGTGACCGGCCCGTGTACTTGCCCGTGCTGACCAGAAGCGTGCCGCCCAGACCCAGGGTACCTTCGTCCCGGCAAAGCGCGTGCTGAATCAGATCGGGCTCGATCAGGTTGTAATACACATTCCCCAATCCGCTGATGCCCTGCGTTTCGAGTGTCTGGGTCGGGTTCACGCGCCCTGTGGTCATGCGCTTCAACTCCTTGTCCGTGGTTCATTTGAGCAACGGCGCTCTCGCTGCCGAAACCCGGGTTTGGTAAGCAATAATGTTGCTTATAGGACCGGTTCTGGCGGCTTGAACAGGACTGATCCGCACAGTTAGCGCAATCAAGTCATTGAATTTTAACGGTTAGCGCCACCAGTTGGGGTAATTTACCTAGGGGAAACCCAGAAGTGAGGCTTTTTAGCCATTTTGAAAGGAAAATACCGTTCCGCTTGCGTGGCGAATACCCATGATTCGCACATTATTGTTGAATTACCTTAGGACAGACACGATGATGCCCAAAAAATGACACGGATAATGCGCCAAGAATAAGGCGTTCATGAGCAGTAAAAGGATAATCTCATGTCCAGGATCGCACTGGTCGACGACGACCGGAATATTCTGACGTCGGTTTCGATGACTCTTGAGGCCGAGGGTTTCGAGGTCGAAACTTACAACGACGGGCAGGCTGCCCTTGACGCGTTCAACAAGAAGCTGCCGGACATGGCTGTCTTCGACATCAAGATGCCGCGTATGGACGGCATGGATCTTCTTCAGCGCGTGCGCCAGAAGACCTCGATGCCCGTGATCTTCCTGACATCCAAGGATGACGAGATCGACGAGGTGCTGGGTCTGCGCATGGGCGCCGACGACTACGTGAAGAAGCCGTTCTCGCAACGTCTTCTGGTCGAGCGCATTCGGGCGCTTCTGCGCCGCCAGGAAGTGATTGCCGGCGACGCCGACGGCGAGGTCGATCAGGCGACGGTCATGGTACGCGGTGAACTGCGCATGGATCCGCTGCGCCACTCGGTGACCTGGAAGGGTCGCGACGTGTCGCTGACGGTAACCGAATTCCTGCTGCTGCAAGCGCTGGCTCAGCGCCCCGGCTTCGTGAAGAGCCGTGATCAGCTGATGGATGTGGCATATGACGATCAGGTCTATGTCGACGACCGCACTATCGACAGCCACATCAAGCGGCTGCGCAAGAAGATGCGGATGGTCGACGAGGAATTCTCGGCAATCGAGACCCTCTACGGGATCGGATATCGCTACAACGAAGAATAGATGTCCGCCGAGGGGGTCAACGTGGCGGGAGCCAAGCCGGCGCGCCAGACCGATGTCGTCCTAGGAGAGGACTGGATCGGCCCGGACGCAGCCGCAGAAAGCGAAGCACGCGCGAAGCGCGACCGGCGTGGCGTCATTGCCATGAACCGGTCGCCGCTTGCCCGCAAGATCATCACGTTCAACCTCCTTGCGATCCTCGTCCTTGTGGCGGGGGTCCTTTTCCTGAATCCGTTCCGTGACAGCCTGGTCTTCCAGCGCGAGCGCGCGCTGGTGATCGAGACGGAACTGGTGTCCGCTGTCCTCGAGGCCCGCATTGCGGAGCGTGCCGGGGACTCGCCTCCGGTCCTCGATGCGGAAGAAGCTTCGGGTTTTCTGTCCGATCTCGGTCTCCCAACATCCGCCGATCTGTATTTGTTCGATGTGGGTGGAAACCTGCTGGCCACGACGAACGGGCAACCGCGCGCACCGTCTGTCGCCGATGCGATGATGCCGGACAGGCGGTCGACCATGATCACCGACACACTGGATGCGATCTGGGGCGGGCTGGCCACCCTGTTCGGGAAATCCTTTGACGATACTTCGGTTGCCGCCGCGCCCGATGCGATGCTTTCGGCGCTTGTGCCCGTTACGCTTTCGGCGGGGACGCAGATCAAGACGACCCGCGACATCAACGGCAGCACGATTTTCGCCGTGGCCACTCCGGTTAGCGAGGGCGATATTCCCGTTGCCATTCTGGCCGTGGCCAGCGAAGCGGGCGAGATCGACGAACTGGTCCGGGCCGAGCGAGAGCAGATCCTGCAGATGTTCGTGATCGCGATTCTCGTGTCAGTCGGCTTGTCGCTGGTTCTGGCCTCGACGATTGCCAACCCTCTGTCCGACCTGGCCGCCGCGGCGGAGATCGGGCGTGAACGGAACGCGCGGAAATTCAGCCCGAGCAGGGTACGAATCCCCGACCTGACGGCCCGTCCCGACGAGATCGGCCGGTTGTCGGGCGCGCTGCGCGGCATGGTCGCGGCGCTGTATGACCGGATCGATGCGAACGAACAGTTCGCCGCCGATGTGGCACATGAGATCAAGAACCCGCTGGCGTCGCTGCGTTCGGCCGTCGCCTCGCTTCGGTTCGCCAAGCGCGATGACCAGAAGACCAAGCTTCTGGACGTGATCGAGCACGACACCCGCCGTCTTGACCGACTGGTCAGTGACATTTCCAACGCCTCTCGCCTGGACAGCGAACTGGTGAAAGAGGAAGAAGAGCCCTTCGACCTGATCAAGATGATCGGAAACCTGACCGACTATCTGGGCAACGAGGCCCGGGAAAAGGGTGTCGAGTTCATCACCGATATGCCCAAGGACCCGATCGTCATCGATGGTCTGGAGAGCCGGCTGGCACAGGTTTTCGTCAACCTTCTGACCAACGCGATCTCGTTCTGCGAAGACGGCGACGCAATCCGCGTCTGGGTGCGCAAGCGCGAGAACCGCGTCCTTGTGGTGGTTGAGGATACGGGCCCCGGAATTCCCGAGCAGGCTCTGACGAAGATTTTCAATCGCTTTTACACAGAACGTCCCGTCAGCCATTTCGGCAACAACTCCGGTCTTGGTCTGGCGATTTCCAAGCAGATTGTCGAAGCGCATGGCGGCGTGATCTGGGCCGAGAACATCCGGCCCACCGACGCCGATGTATCGTCCGATCCGCTGGGCGCGCGCTTTGTCGTCGGTCTGCCTGTCTAAGGCCAAGCCGCGATGCCGGATAATAGCGTCGGCGCAGCAACACAGACCCTTCATGCATCCGCCGTCGCCCTGGGAAACCGCGGCCTTCTGATCCGCGGTGCATCCGGTTCAGGTAAGTCCGCCCTTGCGATGCAGCTTGTCGCGCTGGGCGCGACGCTGGTCGCCGATGACCGGGTCGTCGCCGTGCGACGCCCGGAGGGTGGATTGCACCTGTCCGCGCCGGACACGATCAAGGGGATGATCGAAGCACGCGGTTTCGGACTTCTTTCCGTCCCCTGCACCCGGGCGCTGGCAGTTGCCGTCGTGGACATGGACGAGGCCGAGACCGAGCGCCTGCCGGAAACGCGCGAGACCGTGATCGCCGGCGAGACACTGCCGCTCTTCCGAAGGGTTGAGGGTCCCCAATTCCCGTCTATTCTGTTGCTATATCTGAAAGGGGGGTGCGTGGATCGATGAGTGGAATCGGGGAATCGTCGGCTGGCCGGATTCTTTTCGTAACCGGCGCCTCCGGAGCGGGGCGAAGCACGGCAACGAATGCCCTGGAAGATATCGGCTTTGAAAGTATCGCGAACCTGCCTTTGTCACTGGTGGACCGGGTCATAAGCGGGCGCGCCCTGCAACGACCCCTGGCCCTTGGGATCGACGTGCGCAACCGCGACTTCTCGATCGATGCGATGATCTCCATGCTGAACAGACTGGCGGCGGACGAGGCTCTGGATGTTGAACTGCTATTCCTGGACTGTCGGCCCGAAGTTCTTGTCCGGCGCTACTCGGAGACCCGCCGTAGGCATCCGATGGCTCCTTCGGAGCGTCCGCTTGTCGGAATCGAGCGTGAGATGGAATTGCTGGTTCCGGTCCGGGCTCAGGCCGATTTTCTGATCGATACCTCGGACATGACGCCCCACGATCTGCGGGCGGAAATCGAGCGGCTGTTCGAGAAGGGCGCCAAGGGACGTCTCGGTGTCTCGGTCGAGAGTTTTTCGTTCAAACGCGGCCTGCCACGCGGTGTCGACATGGTATTTGACGTCCGTTTCCTTTCGAATCCTCACTGGCAGGCAGAATTGAGGGCGAAGGACGGTCGGGACCCCGCAGTCGGGGCATATGTCGAGACAGATCCGCGCTTTGCCGATTTCTTCGAGCGCGTATCGAGCCTGATCCAAAGCCTGCTTCCTGCGTATCAGGAGGAGGGCAAAACGTCGCTGACGGTTGCGATCGGTTGCACCGGAGGGAAGCACAGATCGGTTTTCGTTGCAGAAAAGCTGGCGAATGCACTTGCAGAAACCGGGTGGCAGGTGTCAACTCGCCACCGGGAGCTGGAACGTCGTGACAGTATATCACGCAGCGATTGAATTGAGGACGCGGGTTTGATCGGAATCGTGATCGTCGCGCATGGCGGGCTTGCCAAGGAATACTTGGCCGCTGTCGAGCATGTGGTGGGCAAGCAGTCAGGCATGCGGGCCATTTCGATCGATCCCGACCATGACCGCGTTGCCAAGCAGGCAGAGATTTGCGCCGCCGCCGACAGCGTCGATTCCGGTGATGGCGTTGTCGTGGTGACGGACATGTTCGGCGGTTCGCCATCGAACCTCAGCTTGAGGGCCTGTGACCCGTCGGATCGCAGGATCGTCTATGGCGCCAACCTGCCCATGCTGATCAAGCTGGCCAAGTCGCGTCACAAGCCGCTGAATGTGGCGGTTGATGCGGCGCTGGCCGCCGGGCGCAAATATATCGACTCTTTCGATGGAGGCTGACATGGCGGGCACGGTGACACGCAGACTTGAGATCGTGAACGAAAAGGGCCTGCACGCACGCGCCTCGGCCAAACTTGTCGAACTTGTCGAGGGCTTCGACGCGGAGGCCGAAGTCTCGAAGGACGGGCTATCCGCCTCGGGCGACAGCATCATGGGGCTGCTTATGCTGGCCGCCTCGCGGGGCACGTCCATCGACGTCGAGACGCGCGGCGCCGAGGCCGAGGCATTGGCGGATGCGATCGAGGCGCTGGTCGCTGACAAGTTCGGCGAGGGAATGTAGCCGGTCAGCGTGTCGGGACCGGAACCTCGCCCCTGTAGTCATAAAACCCGCGCTGCGTTTTCCGGCCAAGCCAGCCGGCCTCGACATATTTCGTCAGAAGCGGGCAGGGCCGATACTTAGTATCCGCCAGCCCGTCGTGCAGCACATTCATGATCGCCAGGCAGGTATCGAGACCGATGAAATCTGCCAGTTCCAGCGGACCCATCGGGTGGTTGGTGCCGAGTTTCATCGCGCTGTCGATGGATGCGACCGAGCCCACGCCTTCGTAAAGCGTATAGACCGCCTCGTTGATCATAGGCATCAGGATGCGGTTCACGATGAAGGCTGGGAAGTCTTCGGCGGTCGCCGAGGTCTTGCCAAGCCGTTCCACGACGCCCTTCAGCGCTTCATACGTCGGATCGTCGGTCGCGATGCCCCTGATCAGTTCGACCAGTTGCATCACCGGGACCGGATTCATGAAGTGGAATCCCATGAATTTCTCGGGCCGGTCCGTGCGGCTGGCCAGCCGCGTGATCGAGATCGAGGAGGTGTTCGAGGTCAGGATCGTGTTCGGGCCGAGATGCGGGACGAGATCCTCGAAAATCGCGGCCTTGACGGTTTCACGCTCGGTTGCGGCCTCGATGACGAGATCGGTCGCTCCCAGATCCGCGAGAGTCATGGTCGTCGAGATGCGTCCAATGGCGGCGTTGCGATCCTGCTCGGAGATCTTTCCGCGTGCCACCTGGCGGTCCATGTTGGCTTCGATCAGTTCGCGCGCCTTGTCCAGCGCGTCGCGGCTGACATCGGTCATCAGCACGTCATAGCCCGCGAGAGCGAAGACATGTGCAATTCCGTTGCCCATCTGTCCGGCACCGATAACGCCGACTTTGGTGATGTCCATGATGCATCCTTTCGGTTCGGCGCGACCATAGGCTCTGGCCGCTTTCCGGCGCAAGGGGCGAGGCGCCCTCGCGGTCAGTTAAAATTCGAAGCTTAGGCATTTCGAAACCGGAAGCGGGCAAGCTGCGGGCAGAGTGTTTTCCGGGGTGGGAAAATGTATGCAGATTCAGACGCGCTGTGGCGCGACGAAAACGATCATTGGGGCATTGAGGGATCGCGACTGATGCTTCGCGGGCCGGCATGCGATCCTGGCCGACCCTTCGTCGCAGTTCTTGGCGGCAGCGAGACCTTTGGCAAGTTCGTCGAACACCCTTATCCAGCCTTGTTGGCCGAACGCATCGGTATGCCGGTCGCCAATCTGGGTGTGATGCACGCCGGGGCATCGCTTTTCAGCAAGGAGCGATGGTTGCTGGATATCGCTTCGGACGCGCATCTGACCGTGATCCAGGTGATGGGCGTGCAGAACATGTCGAATCGCCTTTATTACGTTCACCCGCGACGGAATGACCGGTTTCTGGCGAGTTCCACTGCGCTGAGGGCAATTTATCCCGAGGTGGATTTCGCCGAGATCAATTTCACGGGCCATCTTCTGGAGACGCTAGAGCGGACATCTGAGGAGCGCTTTTCAATTATCGTCGAGGAATTGCGCTGGGCGTGGGTCCGGCGGATGCAACGGATCGTGAGCTGTATCCGTGGTGACGTGCATTTGCTCTGGATATCCGAACGCAGTCCTCAGGACTGCGCGGAGACGACATCCAGCCGTGAACCGATGTTCGTGACGCGCGCAATGCTGGATGAACTGGCCCCGGCCATTTCGGGTGTTACCGAGGTGGCGTATGAATTAGGCGGCCCGGCCGATCCGGAACTGCATGAAACCGTCGCGAACGCGCTGGCCAACAGCGTGCTGCCGATCCTTGCCGGAAAAAAAGGCCCCGACCCGAAGGTCGAGGCCGGTTCATTCGGCGAGTTGCTCTCGGATCAGAGCTTTTCGACCAGTTCCGGCACGGCCTGGAACAGGTCGGCAACAAGGCCATAGTCGGCGACCTGAAAGATTGGCGCTTCCTCGTCCTTGTTGATCGCAACGATGATCTTGGAGTCTTTCATGCCCGCAAGGTGCTGAATCGCGCCCGAGATGCCGACTGCGATATAAAGATCGGGCGCGACGACCTTGCCGGTCTGGCCGACCTGCCAGTCGTTCGGTGCAAAGCCCGAGTCCACGGCGGCCCGCGACGCGCCGACGGCGGCGCCCAGCTTGTCGGCCAGCTTCTCGATCAGGGCGAAGTCCTCTTCCGATCCGACACCGCGACCGCCGGACACCACGATGCCGGCGCTGGTCAGTTCGGGGCGGTCGCTGGCGGCGACCTTGTCTTCGATCCATTCCGAGAGGCCGGGGTTCGCGGCAGCACCGATCGTCTCGACCGGAGCCGATCCGCCGTCTCCTGCGGCTTCGAAGGTCGAGGTCCGGAAAGTCACGACCTTCTTGGCGTCCGAAGACTTCACCGTCTGGATGGCGTTGCCCGCGTAGATCGGGCGCTCGAACGTGTCGGCATCGACAACGCCGGAGACGTCCGAGAGGACCATCACGTCCAGAAGCGCGGCCACGCGCGGCATGACGTTCTTGGCATCGGTCGTCGCCGGGGCGACGATGTGGGAATAATCGCCGGCAAGCGACACGATCAGCGCGGCGGTCGGCTCGGCCAGGCGATGACCCAGCGAGGCGTCTTCGGCCACCAGAACCTTCGACACACCGTCGATCTTCGACGCGGCACCGCCCGCAGCGGCGGCAGAGGCCCCCGCACAGAGCACGGTGACGTCGCCCAGCATCCTGGCGGCGGTCACGGCCTTGGATGTCGCATCGACGTTCAGCTCACCATCGGTGACTTCGGCAAGAAGAAGTACAGCCATCACACAGCCCCCGCTTCCTTGAGTTTCGCCACAAGCTCGTCCACCGAGCCCACGATTTCGCCGGCCTTGCGCGCTTCGGGCTCGGTCGTCTTGACGATGGCCAGCCGTGGCGTGACGTCGACGCCGTAGTCGGCGGGCGTCTTTTCGTCCAAAGGCTTCTTCTTGGCCTTCATGATGTTCGGCAGCGAGGCATAGCGCGGCTCGTTCAGGCGCAGATCGACCGAAACGATGGCCGGCATCGTGACCTTGATGGTCTGCAGACCGCCGTCGACTTCGCGGGTGACGGTGGCGCTGTCGCCTTCGATCTCGACTTTCGAGGCGAAGGTCGCCTGGCTCCAGCCGGTCAGCGCGGCCAGCATCTGGCCGGTGGCGTTCATGTCGTTGTCGATGGCCTGCTTGCCGCAGAGAACCAGCCCCGGCTGTTCCTCGTCGATCACGGCCTTCAGCAGCTTGGCGACGGCGAGCGGCTCGATGTCGGTGTGCACGTCATCGGCGGCGACGATCAGGATCGCCCGGTCTGCGCCCATCGCCAGCGCGGTACGCAGGGTTTCCTGCGCCTGCTTCACGCCGATCGAGACGGCGACGATTTCCTCGGCCTTTCCGGCCTCCTTCAGGCGGATCGCCTCTTCGACGGCAATCTCGTCGAACGGGTTCATGGACATCTTGACGTTGGCGAGATCGACACCCGTTCCGTCCGCCTTCACGCGGACCTTCACGTTGTAGTCGATCACGCGCTTGACAGGCACCAGCACCTTCATTGCGCAAACTCCCTCTCGGTTTCCCGGGCAGGGATAGCGAAGCCGCGCCGCAGAAAACAGTGCAAAATCGACGCGCCTTGGCTCAAGGACGCCGCGTTACGTGTTATGATCCCAAAAATTGGAGGCTTTGATGGAAACAGTTCAGGGAATCGGCGGTTTCTTCTTTCGGGCCCGGGATCCGGACGCGCTGGCGGCATGGTACGAGACGCATCTGGGTGTGCCGAAGGCACCGACAAGCATGGAGACACCGCCATGGGTGTCGAAGGAAGGGGTCACTGTCTTTGCTCCGTTCCAGGAAGACACGGATTATTTCAGTGCGGACAAGCCGTTCATGCTGAATTTCCGGGTCGCAGACATGGATGCGATGCTGGCGCAGCTTCGGGCGGCAGGGATCGATATCTTCAACGAGCAGACGATGGACGGGATCGGCAGGTTCGCGCACCTGCACGATCCCGAAGGAAATCCGGTCGAACTGTGGGAGCCGCCGGCCTGACTTCAGCTGCGGTTGGCTCCCGGGACCCAAAGCACATCGCCACGTCCTTCGTCGTTGGCAATGCGAGCCGCGACGAAGAACCAGTCGGAAAGGCGGTTCAGATAGGTCACGGCGGCCTCGTTCACTTCTTCCATGGTCGCCAGCTCCACCGTCAGGCGTTCGGCCCGGCGGGCAACCGTGCGGCAGACATGCAGGTGCGTGGCCAGAGGCGTTCCGGCGGGCAGGATGAACGAGCGCAGCGGCTCCAGCCGGGAGATCATCGCGTCGATCTCGGCTTCCAGGCGTTTCGTCTGCTCGGGAACCATCCGCAAGACGGGATAGCCGGCTTCGCCGTCCTTGTGCATGTCGGGCCGGCAGAGATCGGCGCCCAGATCGAACAGGTCGTTCTGGATTCGCGACAACATCGTATCGACATCGCCTTCGGTGGCCAGCCGGGCGACGCCAACGGTCGCGTTCAGTTCGTCCACCGTGCCATAGGCCGTCACCCTCATGGAATGCTTGGCGACCCGCGCGCCGTTGCCCAGCGCGGTTTCGCCTGCATCGCCCGTCTTGGTGTAGATCTTGTTCAGGACTACCATGTCAGCCTCCCCGGCGCACGAGTACGAAAATCAGGATCAGCACGATCGCGACTGCCTGCGCATAGATCCGGTACCGCATGATCCGGTTGGCGTGTTTCCTGTTGAAGTCGCCGCCGCGTGCAAAGCCGCCGATACCGGTCAGCAGGATGCCCAGCACGATCAGGACGGCGATGGCGACGATTATGAAAAGCGGATCATTCAGCATGGCGTGTCACCTAGGGCGGGAAAGGGAAAAAGGAAATGCGTCAGACCTTCGCAAGGATGCGGTCCATGATCCGGGTGGAGAAAATCCGCTTGCCGATCGCGGCGGCCTTGGTGGGCGTGGTGATCCGATAGCGGGCCTTAGGGGTGCGCAGCGTAAGCGCGTCGTGCACCACCGCCGTCACGGCGCTGGCAGGCAGTTCGAACCGGTCCCGCGTTGCATCGGTGCTGTAGAGGCGCGGTTTCAACCGGGACTCGTAGTGTCCGGCGCGGGCCGAATTGCGCCAGTCGATCCATTTCTCGAAATGCGGAACGGAATTCTTGCGAATATCGGAGGTGATGGGACCCGGCTCGATCAGGATGACTTTGATGTTGCTGGAGTGAAGCTCCAGGCGCAGCGTGTCCGCCCAGCCCTCCATCGCGAACTTGGTCGAATTGTAGGCGCCGCGCCATTTCAGCGCTGCGAAGCCGAGGATCGACGAGTTCATCAGGATCCGGCCGTGGCCTTGCTGGCGCATCACGGGAATGACGCGGCGCGTCAGGTCGTGCTGGCCGAAGAAATTCGTCTCGAAGATCGCGCGCAGGGCGTCGCGGGGCAGATCCTCCAGAAGTCCGGGGATCGCGTAGGCGCCGTTGTTGAACACCGCGTCCAGCGTGCCGCCGGTCCGGGACAAGGTCTCGTCCAGCGCGGCGGCGATGCTGTCGGGATCGTCATAGTCGAGCGGGAAGCTTTCCAGCCCCTCGCCTTCAAGCCGGGCGCTGTCTTCTGGCTTGCGACAGGTCGCGAAGACGCGCCAGCCACGCCGGACCAGCCCGTGAGCGGCATCGTAGCCGATGCCCGAGGAACATCCGGTGATGAGAATGGATTTTCGCGTGTCGGACATCTAGGCTGAACCTGATTGCAAGGAGTGGCGACATGACGAAGCATCACGCCCAATGTCAATGCGGGCAACTGACACTGGATGCGGAAAACGACCCGGATTTTGTCATCGCCTGCAACTGCAAGGCTTGCCAGAAGCGGACTGGGGCACCGTTCGGGGTTGGGATGTATTTTCGCAAGGATGGGCTGTCGATCGGCGGGCGGTCGAACAGTTGGGCGCGGCAGGCCGAGTCGGGCCGGATGCTGGAAAACCATTTCTGCCCCGACTGCGGCACCAGCCTGTACTGGACGCTGGAAATGCGGCCCGATCACATTGGTGTAGCCTATGGCTGCTTCGACACGCCGGTGCCGGATCCGATCCGCGCGATCTGGATGCAGGAAAAGCACGATTGGGTGTCGTTTCCCGAGACCTGGCCAAGCTATCCGACCGGCTCTCCGAGCTAGGCGTCAGCCCGGCTGGCTGTCCGTCAGGAATTCGCCGAAGATCCAGCCCGTCACGCGGCCGTCTTCGGCGCGGACCTGGTACCAGCCGTTCTGGTCGTCCAGAACTTCGGCCGCGTCGCCCAGAACCATCTGGCCGACGACCGCATTCCCGGTGCCCGGACCCGAGCGCAGGTTGACGCGCGTTCCCGTCACGTACCAAAGCTCGGCCGTCTCCGCTGCCGCCGCTTCGTTCACGTCATTCCGGGGCTCGATGGCGGCGACCACGCCACGCAGGTTTGACGGCACGCGGTTCGCCCGGTGATCGCGGCCGGCCTGCATGGCGATCTGAACGGCCTGGGCTTCGGTTATTCCGCTGGAAAGCAGGGGCCGGGGCGCCTCGACTTCGGGCAGCTTGAAAGACGCGAGCGAAAATCCCGTCACATCATCCTGTGACTGCCGTGCGACTTCGGGTCTGCGGCTTTCGTTGCCGAAAAGGATCAAAACGCAATAGAGCGCGGCCAGGCAGGCCACCAAATACTTGAACATATCAAATTCCCCCCGGAATTGCCGCGGGGTTACACCCCGGGCATGTGAGCTTCTATCAGATTCGAGAGCCCGGTTGAGGGGGAAATTTTCGCAGTGTCTTTCATGCCACGACCGCTTTACCCTGTCCGATCACGGCGCTATCACATCATCTATGACCGAAGTCAGTGACGACCCCAATATCGAGCCCCGTGATACCAGCGAGCCGCTTCGCCGGGCCATTGGCGATCGCTATCTGACATATGCCTTGTCGACCATCATGCACCGCGCCTTGCCCGATGCGCGGGACGGTCTGAAGCCGGTTCACAGGCGAATCCTCTACGCCATGCGCGAGTTGCGACTCAGCTCTTCGGGAGGCTTCCGGAAGTCGGCGAAGATCTCGGGCGACGTGATGGGCAACTATCACCCGCACGGCGACGCCGCTATCTACGATGCGATGGCGCGTCTGGCGCAGGATTTCAACGTGCGCTACCCGCTGGTGGACGGGCAGGGCAACTTCGGCAATATCGACGGTGATAACCCGGCCGCCAGCCGGTACACCGAAGCGCGGATGACCGCAGCCGCCGAGGCGTTGCTGGAAGGGTTGGACGAGAACGCCGTCGATTTCCGCCCGAACTATGACGGCACCCTGACCGAGCCGGTCGTATTGCCGGCGGCTTTTCCGAATCTCCTGGCCAACGGCTCCTCGGGAATCGCCGTGGGCATGGCCACCAACATTCCACCGCACAACATCGGCGATCTCTGTGACGCGGCGATCCACCTCGCGAAGGCCAAGAACAGCGAACTGGTTCGCGACGACACGCTGATCGAGATGGTCAAGGGACCGGATTTCCCGACCGGCGGCATCTGCATCGAACCGCCCGAGGCGGTTGCCGAGGCGTATCGCACCGGACGGGGCGGTTTCCGGGTGCGCGCGCGCTGGGAGGTCGAGGATCTTGGTCGTGGCCAGTGGCAGATTGTCGTCACCGAAATTCCCTACCAGGTTCAGAAAAGCCGCCTGATCGAGAAGATCGCCGAGACGATCCAGACCAAGAAGGTTCCGATCCTTGGCGATGTGCGGGACGAATCCGCCGACGACATCCGGATCGTTCTGGAACCGAAGTCGCGGAACGTGGATCCGGACGTTCTGATGAACATGCTGTTCCGCAACTCGGACCTGGAGAGCCGGTTCAGCCTGAACATGAACGTGCTGATTGACGGCGTGACGCCGAAGGTCTGCTCGCTGAAAGAAGTGCTGCGCGCGTTTCTGGATCACAGGCGCGAGGTTCTTAGGCGTCGTTCCGAGCATCGCATCGAGAAGATCGAACACCGCCTCGAGGTGCTGGAAGGCTTTATCACAGCCTTCCTGAACCTGGATCGTGTGATCGACATCATCCGCTACGACGACGAACCGAAAGCCGCGCTGATGCGCGAGGACTGGAGCCGCGACTTCGTGCGCGCCACCTCGGAGGCCGACTATGTCTCGCCGCCCAAAGGCGATGGCGAACTGTCCGAGGTTCAGGTCGACGCGATCCTGAACATGCGCCTCAGGTCGCTGCGCCGTCTTGAGGAACTGGAACTGAAGCGCGAACGCGACGAATTGCAGGCCGAATGGGCCGATCTTCAGGACCTTCTGGAAAGCGAGGACCGCCAGTGGAAGGCGATCGGCGACCAGTTGCGCGACGTGAAGAAGCAATTCGCAGATCCGCGGCGAACGACTTTCGCCGAAGCCGCCGAGGTCGAGGACGTGCCGCTGGAAGCGATGATCGAACGGGAGCCGATCACCGTTGTCTGCAGCCAGATGGGCTGGATCCGGGCGATGACCGGCCACATCGACCTGACCCGCGAGCTGAAGTTCAAGGATGGCGACGGCCCGCGCCATATCTTCCACGCCGAGACGACCGACCGGTTGCTGATGTTCGGCTCGAACGGGCGGTTCTATACGCTGTCGGCGTCCAGCCTGCCCGGAGGGCGCGGCATGGGAGAGCCGGTGCGCCTTATGGTCGACCTGCCGAACGAGGCCGAAATCGTCGATCTGTTCATCCACCGTCCCGGTGCGAAGCTGCTGGTCGCGTCAAGTGCCGGCGACGGCTTTGTCGTTGCCGAGGACGACGTGGTGGCGCAGACACGTGCCGGAAAGCAGGTGCTGAACGTGAAGGACGACGTGCGCGCCGCCGTGTGCCGTCCGGTCGATGGCGACCAGGTGGCGGTCGTGGGCGAGAACCGCAAGATGCTGGTCTTCCCGGTCGCCGATCTGCCCGAAATGGGCCGCGGCAAGGGTGTCAGGCTTCAGAAATACAAGGACGGCGGGCTGTCCGATGCCCGGACCTTCACGCTTGCCGACGGCCTCAGCTGGCTCGATCCCGCGGGACGGACCCGTACTGTCACCGATCTGGACGAGTGGACCGGCGCGCGCGCCAGTGCCGGACGCATGGCACCACGGGGCTTTCCTCAAAACAACAAATTTTGACCGCATTTTCCCGTTCAGGTAGTCTGGCACAGCTATTTTGACTGGAATTTCATTATGGATCAGAATTTCGACAAAGCCCTCGCAGGCAAGTACTCGGGCGACGGGCCGGGCATTTTTCGCCTCGCTTTCGTGACTTCGCTTCTAACTCTGCTGACGGTCGGCATCTACCGTTTCTGGGCCAAGACCCGGATCCGAAAGTACATCTGGTCTTCCGTCTCTCTGGAGGGCGACTCCTTCGAATATACCGGCACCGGGCTTGAAAAGCTGCTGGGCTTTCTGGTCGCCATCGTTGTCCTGGCGCTTTACCTGGCGGTGGTCCAGATGGTGCTGTTCTTCTTCGGGATGAACATGTTCTCCGAGCCGGCCTCGATCGAGGAGATGGTGGCCCAGATGGGCGCGACCTACCTGACGATTTTCGCCGTCGCTCCGCTCTGGTTCTTCGCGACCTATCGCGCACGCCGCTACAAGCTGGCACGCACCCGCTGGCGCAGCATCCGCTTTGGCATGGAAAAGGGTGCATGGGGCTATGCGTTTCGTGCGATCGGTCACTGGCTCCTGACGATATCGACGCTTGGCCTCCTGCTGCCGCGACAGACCTTCTATCTCGAAAAGTACATGACGGATCGCAGCTGGTACGGGTCGGCACAGTTCACGCAGGGCGGCAAGTGGACCGCTCTCTATTCTGCCATGAAGCATATTTTCATCGCCATCGGCATCGTGCTTCTTGGGGGGGCCTTGTTGGCCATGGAGAACGCCGCCATTGGCGTGGTTCTCCTTGTTGTCGGGTATATCTGGGGTGCTGTCGGACTTGTGTACTACCGCGTCCGGGCCTTCGCCTATCTGACCGACAACAAGGCCCTTGGTGGCGGAATCGAGTTTCGCGCCAATCCCAGCACCCGAACCCTGATCGGAATCGTCCTTCTTGGCGGCCTTGCGATCGGGGTCGCCGCGGCCGTTCTTTTCGGAGCTGCGGGAACAGTGATCTTCGGCGCTGCCTTGTCGAATGGCGCCGTTCCCTCGGGCGCGATCGCGGTGTTTGCGGTGCTGTTCTATCTCGCGGCTTTCCTTGTCATCGGGGCGCTTTCTCTGGCCCTCGTCACCCAGCCGGTCATCCGGCATGTGGTCGAAACGCTGAGCCTGCCAGACACGAGAGGTCTTGGCGTCATCCGCCAGCGCGCCCATGACGACGGCGCCGATGCCGAGGGCTTCGCGGACGCACTGGATGTGGGCGGCGCGATCTGATGCGCCCTCCCGAGGGACCCGTTGCCGCTGTTTTCTTCGACGGGCAGACGTCCTCGCGGCACGAGGTCTCGGTCAGCGTCGACTGGCGGACTCCGGCGGCGCTGATCCTTGACGGCACGACGCCTGGCCTTCCGCGGCGCTGGCCGCTGGACCGGCTTCGGGCGCTTTCGGACCGGGCCGACGTGAAGACGCTTGTGGTGACGGTCGTCGCCGATACCGAGGACGAGGCCCCGCGGGATCCTGCGCGCCTTGTCATCGCCGATCCGGCGCTTCGCGACTGGATCCGCACCTCGCGTCCCGACCTGTTCCGCCGTGATCTGCGCGAAGGCGCGCGGTTCCGGCTGGCAACACGCGCGATCGGCGCGCTGGCGGCCTTCCTGGTGATCCTTTTCGTACTCTTGCCGCAGATGGCCAACACGCTGGCCGGACTGATCCCGGCCGAGCGCGAAGCCCAACTGGGCAAAGCGACAGTGCGACAGATCGAGATGGTCTTCGGCGGTTCCGGCGGCATTGCTCGCTGCGAGACACAGGACGCGCTGGCGATCTGGAATGCGCTGGCCGAGCGCTTTGTCGACCGTGCGGCATATGACGCGCCGCTGACGGTGATCGTGCTGGACGATCCGATGGTCAACGCCTTCGCCGCACCCGGCGGTCACATCGTGTTCTTCCGAGGAATGATCGACGCGGCGCAAAGCCCGGATGAACTGGCGGCGGTCATGGCCCACGAGGTCGGACATGTCGTTGCCCGGGACCCGACCCGGCTGATGCTGCGCTCGGTCGGTTCGGTCGGACTTCTGGGGCTGCTGCTGGGAGATTTCGCCGGAGGCGGCCTGATCGTCATCCTCGCCGATCAGCTTCTCGATTCCAGCTACAGCAGCGAGGCCGAGTTGCAGGCGGACGCGTACGCCTTCGAGCGCATGGTCGCCGAAGGTATCGATCCCGGTGCGCTGGGCGATCTGTTCGGGCGCTTGCGTGACCGCCACGGGGATGTCGACGGGTTGGTCTCTCATATCGTGACCCACCCCTCGCTCTCGGAGCGGATGGCCGAAGCACGGCGTCAGAGCGAAAGGGTTGGCAACCCGTCTCCCGCTCTGACGGAAGCGCAGTTCGAGACTCTGAAGGCCAGCTGCCGGGGCGATTAGTGGCATTGCAGCCCTCTCTTCGTCGCGCTACCACCAAGTTGGGCATCCGAGGGGGCAATATGAGACAGCAGCTTTTTGCAGCGATGAGCGTTCTGGTACTGGCGGCTTGCGCGGCGGAGGAAGATCTGACGCTTGCACCCGAGCCACTGGGCCAGTTCCGCCTTGGCCATAACATCGCGATTGCGGACAACGTCACCAAGGGTCCCTTCTCGCGCGATTTCACCGAGGATCAGCTTGAAGCCGCCGTCCAGAACGCCGTGGCGGAGCGGTTGCGCCGCTATGACGGCGATGGTCTGTACCATCTCGGGATCGTTATCGGCGGCGTCGTCCTGGCAGCGCCAGGCATTCCCGTCGTCTATGCACCGCGCTCCGCGATGATTGTCGACGTCACGGTGTTCGACAACGACACGCGCAAGAAGCTGAACGAAGAGCCGTTCCGCATCGTCGCGAGCGAGGGTCTGAGAAACGCGGCCCCGATCATCGGTTCGGGCTATGTCCGGTCCGCGGACGAGCAGTTGGAAAACCTCGCTAAAGAGGTCGCCAAGGCGATCGAGGAGTGGCTCCGGGAAAATCCGTCCTGGTTCGCTCCCCGCGAAGGGCAGGTTCGAGTACCCTATGATATCTCGGTCGACGCGCCGGAGATTGACGCGTCTTCGACAACGGATATCGCCGAGGCGGCGCAAGAGGCGAACTGACGCTTGATTTTCCCTGCCCGATGCCCTAGGTGCGCCGCGATACGGACCCACCCAAGAAGGCAATAGGGCGATGGCAAAGGCAAAGTTTGAGAGAACGAAACCGCACGTTAACATTGGCACGATTGGCCACGTTGACCATGGCAAGACGACGCTGACGGCTGCGATCACGAAGTATTTCGGCGAGTTCCGCGCGTATGACCAGATTGACGG
>NZ_JBLBVK010000049.1:0-123337 GCF_047314965.1 Silicimonas lutimaris
TGCATATCTGCCCGAAGGCGGTTTCAAGATGAACTGATGATCGGCGCGCAAGCGCGCCGACCCGCCGGGGGGCTTCGCCCCCCGGACCCCCCAACCGTATTTGTACCAGGAAGAAAGCCATGAGCGGAAATCTCATTGAGATCAAATCGGTACGCCATGCCTACCAGACCGCCAGCGGGCCGCTTCCTGTGCTGGACGATTTGAATGTCGCAGTCCCCGAGGGTGGCTTCGTGGCGGTGGTCGGACCATCGGGCTGCGGGAAGTCGACCCTCACCCGCCTTGTCGCCGGGCTGATGAAACCTGACGAGGGCGAAGTCTGGCTCCATGGCGAACGGGTCAAGGGCCCTCGCTCGACCGTCGGCATGGCGTTCCAGAACCCGGTACTGCTGGAATGGCGGTCGATCCTGAAGAACGTGATGCTGCCCCTGGAAATCGTGAAGACATCGATGTCCGCGTCCGAACAAGAGGCGCGCGCCCGCAACCTTCTGGAACTGGTCGGGCTGAAGGGGTTCGAGGACAAACGGCCCTCGGAATTGTCCGGCGGCATGCGCCAGCGCGCGTCGCTGTGTCGGGCGCTCGTGCACAAGCCCGAGGTGCTGATCCTCGACGAACCCTTCGGCGCACTGGACGCGTTCACGCGCGAAGACCTTTGGCAGACCATGCTGAGGGTCAAGGCAGAGGAACCCTTCACCGGGGTTCTGATCACGCACGACCTTCGCGAGTCGATCTTCCTGGCCGACCAGGTCGTTGTCCTGTCCGGTCGACCGGCTCGAACCCAATACGTGATGGATCTGCCGACATCCGGACCGCGCTCGCTGGATGATCTTTATACGCCCGAGGCAGCCGAGCGGCTGAATATCCTGCGCCACCAGATCGAAATCGCCCAGGGCCGCGCGCCCGCAGACGAGGAGGCCGCGTGATGCTGAAGAAGGTCGGAGTGCCGCTTATCGCCATGGTCGTGTTTCTTGCGATCTGGGAAGCGCTTGTCTGGGTCAATGGCTGGCCGAACTATATCATGGCGTCGCCCTCGGACCTGCCGGCGGCGTATTCGAAATTCTGGAACCTTTTCTTCGTGATGGGCTGGCAGACATTGTGGCGCACCGTGGTGGGCCTTCTGCTGGCCATCGCCTTCGGCGTGTTCCTGGGCATGATCATGGGCTTTTCGCGCACGATGCGCGATGCGCTCTACCCCCTGCTGGTCGGGTTCAACGCCATTCCGAAGGCAACCGTAGTGCCCATCGTCGCACTGCTGTTCGTCGGAGCCCATGACTTCAACACGATTCTGATCGCCTTCATGATCTCGTTCTTTCCGATCGCGGTCTCGGTCTCGATCGGCCTGTCCACACTCGAGCCCGAATACAGGGACATCCTGCGGTCGCTTGGCGCTTCGCAATCCACGATCTTCTGGAAGATCGCCCTGCCCAAGACGCTGCCCGAATTTTTCGGCGCACTGAAGGTCGCTGTCACCCTCGCATTTATCGGTACGAACCTGATGGAGATCGTCAGCCCGCACGGGCGGGGCTTGGGCGCACTGTTCGATTCAGGCAAGACAAACAGTGACTACCCGCTGATGTTCGCGGTCCTGATCGCGCTCGCTGCGCTTGGCATCCTTCTCTACTATATCGTGGTGGCGCTGGAGAAGATCTTCGCAGGCTGGGCTGAACGCCAGCCGCACTAGCTAGGTGCCGGAGCGGAAGGCTTCGGGAGTGGTGCCGGTCCAGTGATGGAACGCCCGGGTGAAGGAATTCGGATCGTCGTAGCCCAGCAGAAACGAGATCTCGGCACTCGTGTGCATCCTTGTCTGGAGGTAGTGCCTGGCAAGCCGCTCCCGCAAATCCCGGAGTTCTTGCTGGAAACTGGTGCCCTCGGCCCCAAGCTTGCGTTGTAGCGTCCGCGCACTGATGCCGAGACGACGGGCAACAGTGTTCACCTCCGGCACTCCCGCAGGCATCGCTTCCATCAAGACCGAGCGGACGCGATCGGCAACCGTGGCGGTGCGGTCCAGCTCATCCATGCGTGTCCGAAGATCCGGATCGAAACCGTCGAACAGGGCGGGCTTCGGCGGCAGGAAAGGCCGCCTCGCGTCGGCGGGCGAGAAGACCACGCGATTGAAAGGGCCCGGATAAACGGGATGGCCGAAGAAGTCGGCATAGGCCGGCGCCGCTGGCGGATTGACCATTTCCACGGCAAAGGGCCGTATGGCGTGGCGCGTTGCGTTGCGGGCCAGACTTACCAGCGCGACGAGCTCCGCGGCGATGAACTCGTCCGGCAGCGTCACTTCGGGATCGCCCTCGAAGGTCAGTTCAAGACCTCCCGCCATGGAATGGTCCTCGAGTTTCAAAGGACCGGCAAAGGCCATGTACTGTGCAAGGCGACGCGCCGCTGCCGTCAGGTCGGCTGAACAACTCGCCGCGAACAGTGCCGGGCTTAAAGTCCCGGACGCTGGTGCCTGACCAAGGATCAGACCGGTCGCCTCACGATCCATAGCACTCACAATCGACCCGAACAGCCGATTGAATTTCTCCGGGGGCAGTGTCGGGCGCGCGCGCGTAAACAGGTCTTCGGGCAATCCCGCTGCGCGCAGGATGTCTGCAGGCCGCGCACCAAACTCTTCCAGCAGATCACTCCACGAGGGGTTTATGACGAAGTTGCGCGTCAAGGGGAAACGACGAAAGATCGGGAATGACGAGAATGCAGGAGACAACCCGCAATTTCAGTAGGATATCCGAAGTTGGCGTCGATTCTAACCTCCCAAGTCGAATGACCTGCAAATCCCGCCAATCTTATCGCAACCCACGCCAAGATCCAGCACCCCTCGGTCGAGGTTGCGAATCCGGTCTGGGCGCACTATCTAACGCTTCGAGAGGTTGGCGCGGGCAGGCGCCTCGCCAACCCGGTCAGGTCCGGAAGGAAGCAGCCGTAACGAGCCCCGCTTGGGTCGTTGTCCAGCCTCTCACCCAAATCAGCTTCGGCCACCGAGCCAGAGCAAACTGGCAAGCTGCGTCCTTTGTGAACGGTCGATGCCTGAAGACAGACACGAGTACGGAGGACATATGGTCATTGCATCCACCCTCCGGGCCGCGCTCAGCTAAAACGCAGCACAGGCCCGAGACGAACATTCCGCACGCTTGGCGCTGCGGGTAATTTTCTCGTTCAGGGCAATCCAACAATGACCGATTTTTCCTATGCCGATCTTGGCTGGACCGCGCATTTCGCCCGTCAGTGCGATGCCGGCTCCACCTCTCCCCTTCGTGTCTCCGAAGTTCACCGCAGCACTGTCACGGCTCTCTCGCCGACAGGACCGCACCAGCTCATGGTCCCGGACGGGACAGGCAAAATAGCGGTCGGTGACTGGGTCTTGGCCAACGGAGAGACCATCACCCGCATTCTCGACCGCCAAAGCCTGATAAAACGCAGAGGTGCAGGAACCGACGCGCGCGAGCAGTTGATCGCCGCGAATATCACGACCCTTGGCATCGTCAGTTCATGCAACGCCGACTTCAATGAGCGCAGGCTGGAGCGCTATCTGGTTCTGGCAGCTGATGCAGGCTGTCTGCCCCTAGTGATCCTGACCAAGGCGGATCAAACGGACGAACCCATGGAATACGTCCGGCGGGCCGAACGCCTTTCGCTCCTTCTGACCGCTGTCGCCATCGATGCAACAGACCCGATGGAAGTGCGCCGCCTGCATCCCTGGTGCCGGGCGGGCGAAACGCTGGCGCTCGTCGGGTCCTCGGGAGTCGGCAAAACCACGATACGAAACGCACTGACCGGAGAGGCCGCCGCAGTACAGGACATCCGCGAGAGCGATGCCAAGGGTCGGCATACCACAACGTCGCGCGCACTGGTCCGCACGACGTCAGGAGGCTGGCTGATCGACACGCCGGGGATGCGTGCCCTACGCCTGTCGGATGTGTCCGAAGGAATCGAGACGGTCTTCGCCGATATCGAAGAGTTGGCCCTGGCCTGCCGTTTCTCGGATTGCGCGCACGGGTCGGAACCGGGCTGCGCGGTACGAAACGCCATCGACGGAGGCATGCTCGACCCGGACCGGTTGCGGCGTTGGCGCAAACTTCGTTCCGAGGACATGCGGAACTCCGAAACGATCGCCCAGGCCCGTGCGCGGGACAAAAGCTTCGGCAAGATGATCAAGGGCGTGATGAAACAAAAGCAGAAGGAACGCGGTGATTAGAACCCGCCGGCCCAGAAGAACACCGCACCGATTGCCAGAAGATGCACCACGGCAATGACCAACGGCAGCGCCGAAAGCCCCCTGACGGCACTGCCCTTGGGCCAGCGAAGCCCGATCCCGTAGACCGCCAGTGCCAGCATGCCCGCAATCCCCTGCCACCCCAAATAGACGGCAGGCTTGTTCAACCCGTCGGGGAACCCCGGACCCTCGTAGGGTGCGCGGGAGTAGGCGATGAAGGCATAGGCAAATACCATGACCCAAGTGGCATAGACCACCATCAGCAGGAACCGCCTCCCGTCGGTCACGGGCACCAGCCCCGGCGCTCGAACATCGGGATCGCTGCCCAGGCGCGCTGCGCCTCTCGCTCGACAGCACAGGGGCGGGCGTCGCGAAGGCGTTCAAGGGCCTCGTCCGCGTCTTCCCCGGCCTCGACCATAAGCCGCATCAACGCCATACCGGATCGGCCGCACCCACCATAGCAATGCGCCAAAACTCGACCTCCTCGATCCAGAAGCCCGTGCGCTTTCGCCGACACATCGGGCCAAAGCGCCGCTGTGTCCGGCGGAGGCGCTCCGAAATCCGGAATGGGCAGATGGTGCCAGTCCACGCCAGCCGCCAAAAGGTCCTGGCCCAGCGCCTCGGCGCCCGACCGCAAAAGTTCGTCGGCGGTTGTCATTGTCAGAACCAGTCCGGCATCCCAGTGCAGGATCGCATTCAGGTCGGCCTGGTATTTTCCCGTGCGTCCCGGCATGGGCGAAATCCCCAGTCGCCCGCGGCGCAGCGCTATCTCAGTGATCTGGTACACTCTCGCCCTCCGCTCTTGTTTGCCCAGCTAAGTGACGGGTTAGCTAACGGCAAGCCCTGCTCAGGACGACCGCTCGGGAAATTTCGGCAGCGGCTGCGCTCTGCTTGACCCGTATCAAAGTCTCCCCCGGCACCATCGGTAGAGTTGTCTAGGAAACAGGATCAAGGAGTTCAATAATGTCGCATGTCCCGCACGAACTGGCCGAAGAATTTCCAGGCCATGTCGAGAAGATGCATGATCTGAAACAATCCGATGCGCATTTCGCGCGCCTCTTCGACGAATATCACGACGTCAACCGTGCGGTGCATCGGGCCGAGACGAATGTCGAGCCGATGGAAGCCCTCGCAGAGACTGAACTTCGCAAGAAGCGGACACACCTGAAAGACGAGATCTGGCGGATTCTGTCCGCTTGATCGGGTCCGGGGCAGTGGACGCCCCACGCCCCACGGTCTAGTCTCGTGCGGAGCCGATTCCGCACGGGACATATGACCGACACTAGCGCGAAAACCTACCAGGTTCTGGCCCGGAAATACCGGCCGGAAACGTTTGCCGACCTTGTCGGGCAGGACGCCATGGTGCGTACGCTGAAAAATGCGTTCCAGGCCGACCGCATCGCGCAGGCGTTCATCATGACCGGGATCCGGGGAACGGGCAAAACCACAACAGCCCGGATCATCGCCAAAGGCATGAACTGTATCGGCCCCGACGGATCAGGCGGCCCGACAACCGAACCATGCGGCCATTGCGAACATTGCGTCGCCATTGCCGAAGGCAGGCACGTCGACGTCATGGAAATGGACGCGGCCAGCCGAACGGGCGTGGGCGATATCCGCGAGATCATCGACAGCGTTCACTACAGGGCGGCATCAGCGCGCTACAAGATATACATCATCGACGAGGTGCACATGCTCAGCACCTCGGCCTTCAACGCGCTTCTCAAAACGCTTGAAGAGCCACCGGAGCATGTGAAGTTCATCTTTGCGACGACCGAGATCCGAAAGGTCCCCGTTACCGTTCTTTCGCGCTGCCAGCGTTTCGACCTGCGCCGGATCGAACCCGAAATCATGATCGACATGCTTCGCCGCATCGCGACTTTGGAAGGGGCCGAGATCTCCGACGAGGCCCTGGCGCTGATTACCCGCGCTGCCGAAGGCTCCGCACGCGACGCGACTTCTCTCCTCGATCAGGCAATCAGCCACGGCGCAGGAGAGACGACCGCGGATCAGGTCCGCGCCATGCTGGGCCTCGCCGATCGTGGCCGTGTGCTCGATCTCTTCGACATGATCATGTCGGGTGATGCTGCGGGCGCATTGACAGAGCTTTCCGCGCAATACGCCGACGGCGCCGATCCCATGGCGGTTATGCGCGACATTGCCGAGATCACTCACTGGATCAGCGTTATTCGCATCACGCCCGAAGCCGCCGACGACCCAACGGTATCGCCAGACGAGAGGGCACGTGGCCGCGAGATGGCGGACAGGCTGACAATGCCGGTTCTGACCCGGATGTGGCAGATGGCGCTGAAGGCGCTGGAAGAAGTCGCAAACGCTCCGAATGCCATGATGGCGGCCGAGATGGCCATCATCCGTATGACCCATGTCGCTGACATGCCGACGCCGGGCGAACTGGTGACGAAACTCAAGGACGCGGAGCCACCGGCGCCACCGAGCGGAGGTGGCGGTAGCGGAGGCGGCAGTCCTTCGGGCAGTCGTGGAGCTCAGGCCGTAGCCAGCCGAACCGCGTCCATAACCTCGTCTGGCGGCGTCAGCGCGTCTGGCAGCCAGACCGCGCTGGCACAGGCCCCTGCCAGCGCGCTTGCGCGGTTCCCGACCTTTCAGCATGTCGTAGACCTGATCCGAGCAAACCGCGACGTGAAGTTGCTTGTCGAGGTCGAAGGCGGAGTTCGGCTCGTCTCCTACAGGCCGGGCCGGATCGAATTCGAACCATCGCACAATGCGGCGCCGGACCTGGCCCAGCGCCTCGGCTCCCGGCTGCAATCCTGGACGGGTGTCCGCTGGGCGGTGTCTGTGTCCGGAACCGGCGGACAGCCGACGATCGCCGAAACACGGGATGCCGAGAAAGAACGCCTCAGGGCCGCAGCAGCGGAAACCCCGATCGTGGCCGCCATTCTCTCGTCCTTTCCAGACGCACGGATCGGCGAGTTGAAGACAGCTGAGGATATCGCGGCCACCGCAGCGACGGAGTCGCTTGCCGAGGTCGACGAGGAATGGGATCCGTTCGAGGAAGATTAGGCGGCCGTTCTGTCGGCATGCCATACGCTTGCCATACGTTTCGCCGACGCCTTGCCGACGTGGAATTCCCTGCTCCGCAACAATGCCGCTCAACCGCCTTGCCCCCTGCCCGGGGGAGACGTATCTCTCATCCAACGCATTCACCGGGAGAAGACAAATGTTCAAAGGACTGGGCGGACTGGCCGACATGGGAAAGATGATGAAGGCCGCGCAGGAAATGCAGACCAAGATGCAGGCCCTGCAGGAGGAGCTTCATACGATGACCGTCACCGGCGAGTCAGGTGCCGGTCTGGTCAAGGCCACTTCGACCGCAAAAGGCGAGCTGATTGCCTTGGACATTGATCCCTCGATTTTCAATCCGGATGAAAAAGAAGTCGTTGAAGATCTGATACTTGCCGCCATCAAGGACGCACAGTCCAAGGCGTCGGACAAGGCCCAGGAAGAGATGCGCAAACTGACCGAAGGCATGGGGCTTCCGGCGGACATGAAACTGCCGTTCTGAGACCGATGCGTTTCGCGCTCGGGCTTGCCTTTGCATCTGTTTTCGCCGCTGCCGCCTCGGCGCAGGACTGGGCGACGCGCGAGGTCTGCACCGTCGATAAGCCACGCGTTCACGAGGAAGTCTTCGCACCGGCCAGCCTTGACGAACTGGAACAGCTGGCAAGCTCGATTCCCAATTCTACGGGAAAGTTTTGGCAAATCACCTCCCCCACCGGCGCCACCTCCCACCTCTGGGGCACGTTCCACAGCGCCGATCCACTGATCCTCGCTCTGCCAGAAACGGTCAGAGATGCAATCGCCAACTCCCGGACAGTTGCGGTGGAGATCGACTTCACCCACCCCGACCGGCAGTCGTATCGGGACGCGCAGATGATGGAAGGTCGGTTTTCCGAGGCATCCGATCCTTTTGAGTTTTCTCCTGGCGACGGAACCGTTGCGGGTCTGTCGCCGGAGGTCTCCGGCTGGGTTCGGGACCGTGCGGTCGAACTGGGATGGACAGAGGATTTCGACCTGATCATGTCCTTGGCAGGTATGGCGGAAATGCTGCTGTCCGATCCTTGCGAAGACTTCACCCAAGGCATTCTGCCGATTCAGGACGATTTCATTCAGCTTTTGGGTAGATTGGCCGGCGCTGAAATCCTTAGCCTTGAAACTCCTGACGAGATGATCGGTGATTTGTCCGAAAGCGACGAAACCGCCCGTGCCATCATCCAGACCTATGCTGCTTATCTTAGACCCGCCGAAAGCAATACAGAACGGGCCACATCTTTCGCCCTCTACCTAGAAGGACGTCTCGGGCTGATGGAGGTTTGGGATCGAGCTTATCAGCAGGAAATCTATGGCTCCGATGGTCTGGACAGCTTGGAATTGACCGATAGCTATCTCCTTGAACATCGCAACAACCGCTTCGCTGATCGCCTGTCGGGGCCCCTTGCCGACGGAGGTGTGTTCATAGCGATTGGCTCCGCGCACCTCCCGGGAGAAATCGGATTGGTCGCGCTCCTTGCCGAGGCGGGCTACACACTGACACGAGTATCCCTGCCAGGAGAAGCCCCGTGAAACCCGCAAGCGAGCTTGAAGACCTGATCGATATGATGGCCCGCCTTCCAGGGTTGGGGCCAAGATCGGCGCGCCGAGCTGTGCTGCATATGATAAAGAAGCGAGGTCTGCTGCTTGTTCCGCTTGCCAAGGCAATGTCGCGGGTCGCCGAGACCGCGCGCGAGTGCCTGAACTGTGGAAATATCGGTACGTCCGACCTTTGCGAGATCTGTGAAACCGAGAAACGCGCGAACGGCGAACTTTGTGTGGTTGAAGATGTTGCGGATCTTTGGGCGATGGAACGCGCCGGTGTCTTCAAGGGGCGCTATCACGTGCTGGGTGGTACACTGTCGGCTTTGGACGCGATCGGCCCCGACGAACTGCGTATTCCGAAGCTTCTTGACCGCGTTGCGACGGAAGAAATCTCCGAGGTCATCCTTGCCTTGAATGCAACGGTAGATGGTCAGACGACTGCCCACTACATCGCGGATCAATTGGAGGGCCGTGTTTCCGTTACTTCGCTGGCACAGGGTGTACCTATCGGCGGCGAACTCGATTACCTTGACGACGGCACGATCAGCGCGGCACTTCGCGCGCGAAAATCCATATAAAAAACCCCGGCCGTTGGCCGGGGTTCTGGCAGCCGAGGGAACTCGAGATCAGTCTTCTTCGTCGTCGTCATCGACGTCGTTGGGAAGGTTGAAGAAACTCTCCGCATCGGGCGTGTCGTCTTCACGGTCGTCGTCTTCGCTTTCCGTCAGCGTAAACGTCTCAAGTCCGGAAATGGCGGTTGGGATCCTGGGTTCGTCTTCCATACCCAGCGACTGTTCGGTCGAGACAAGCTTGCGACGCTCGTCGTCCGACATCACCTCGCCATCGCGTGCTTTCTTGGCCGCGGCTTTCTGAACGGCAGCATCAAGCTCGCTTTGCTTGGTCAATCCGAGTGCAACCGGATCGACAGGCTGGATATTCGAGATGTTCCAGTGAGTCCGTTCGCGGATGGATTGAATCGTCGGTTTGGTCGTTCCCACAAGCTTCGAAATCTGACCGTCCGACAACTCTGGATGGAACTTGACCAACCAAAGGATCGCCGCAGGACGGTCCTGCCGCTTGGAGAGCGGCGTATAGCGCGGACCGCGACGCTTTTCCTCGCCCACCGCTGCAGCGTTGAACTTCAGTTTCAGCTTGTGCACAGGATCCTTTTCGGCCTTGTCGATCTCTTCCTGCGTCAACTGGTTGTTCGAGATCGGATCGAACCCTTTGACACCGGCGGCCACGTCGCCGTCAGCGATGCCTTGCACCTCAAGCTCGTGCAGGCCGCAGAAATCCGCGATCTGCTTGAAGCTGATCGTGGTGTTATCAACCAGCCAGACGGCGGTCGCTTTTGCCATGATCGGTTTGTTCATCTGCTTGTCTCCTGACAAATCTTGAGCGGTGCCGGAAATCGGCTGGTCCCGGTGGACCCATCCTCGAATTTCGGGGAATTGCCGGGTATATAGTCGCATGAGCAGCGATAGGGAAGAGTGAATGCGGTATCTGATAGTGCTTTTGCTGAGCGCGGGGTTCGCGCGGGCTGATGGCGAAAGAGCAGGCGAATTCGACTACTATGTGCTTTCACTCTCGTGGTCGCCCACGTGGTGTGCACTGGAGGGAGATCGGCGCGGCTCGCCGCAATGTGAGGACGACCGGGATTTCGGCTGGGTCTTGCATGGTCTCTGGCCCCAGTACGAAGATGGCTGGCCTAGTTTCTGTCTCACATCTGAACGCAACCCGTCCCGCTCGGATACCGCCGAAATGGCAGATATCATGGGCACATCCGGAAATGCATGGCACCAATGGAACAAGCATGGCCGATGCTCGGGTCTGTCATCCGAAGAGTACTACGCTCTGGCCCGGAAAGCATACGACCGGATCGTCAGACCGGATGTTTTCATGAAACTGCGGAGCCCTGTACAGCTGCCCGCTTCGGTCGTCGAAGAGGCGTTTCTCGAAGTGAACCCAACTCTCGCAAACGATCAGATAACCATCACCTGCAAGTCAGGCCGAATCCAGGAAGCCCGGGTATGCCTTACGCGCTCGCTGGAACCGAGAGACTGCGGGAGCGACGTCATTCGCGATTGCCGTATGCAGGACGCCTTGTTCGAGCCGGTAAGGTAGCTGCCGTAGCCGCTTGCCTTATTTAGCCTTGATCCGGGTCCTTGATTTAGCCGTCGCCGCCGACACGTAAGACGATCTTGCCGATGTGCTCCGCCTCAAGCGCGCGGTGCGCATCAGCGGCATCTGCCAGATCAAAGACCTGATCCATTACAGGTCCAATCCTCCCGATCTCAAGCAGAGGCCAGACGTTCTTCCTCAGGGCCTCTGCAATTGCAGCCTTGGCCGCAACCGACTGCGGGCGCAGCGTGGAACCCGTAACGGTCAATCTGCGCACCATGATCTCCGCAAAATTGATCTCGGCCTTTGGACCGCCCAGAAAGGCGATGAAGACCAGACGGCCATCATCCTTTAGCGCCCGAAGATTGCGTCGGATATAGTCTCCGCCGACCATATCGAGGATCAGATCTGCCCCTCCGGCATCGCGCAGGAACGTGACGAAATCCTCGCTGCGATAGTTGAGGCCCTTTTCGGCGCCCAATCTTTCGCAAAAACGCGCCTTTTCATCTGACCCCGCAGTCGCGAAAACACGCGCTCCGAATGCATGAGCGAGCTGAATTGCCGTTGTGCCGATACCGCTTGTACCGCCATGAACCAGAAACGTCTCTCCCGCCCTGAGGCCTCCACGCATGAAAACGTTGGTCCAAACGGTAAAATATGTCTCCGGAAGACAAGCCGCCTCGCCCAGCGGCATTCCAGACGGAACCGGAAGGCAATGGCTCGCCGGTGCAGTAACGTACTCTGCGTATCCGCCCCCTGGAAGCAGTGCGCAGACAGGGTCGCTCGGCGACCACCCCAAAACGCCCTGCCCCACCTCTTCGATGATGCCCGAGGCTTCCAGTCCCGGGAGGTCGGAAGCGTCGGGCGGCGGCGCATAGCTGCCTGCGCGCTGCAAGGCATCCGGTCGATTCACTCCGGCATATGCGACGCGGATCAGAACCTCGCCGTATCCAGGCTTTGGCTTGGGACGCTCCCGCAGTTTCAGAACATCAGGACCGCCCGGTGTCGTGATCTCAATTGCGCGCATGATCCGGGCCATGACCTCTTCCCTCCTAATTCCCTCCTAAGGTGGCTTCAGAAACCACGTCGTGAAACGGACAGAAACTCCCTATTTTGGTCCCCGCCAGCGTCCGGGTAAATCGTTGAGGTGCGACATGTCTGGCATCCGAACCCTTTTGAAGAGACTCGCCTGAAGTTCCATAAACGGTTTGGTTAGCGGGTTTTCCCGCAACTGCCCCTTCACTTTCTCGATTCGCATCACGTCTTCGATCCGCCGATCAATGAACGCGGCAGTATCCGCCTGACCACTGCTGTCGTCACCCAACCAAAATAGGACCGTCGAAGCCCAAACAGCCGAAAGCGTTGCGCGCTTGGAATACCAGTTCAAATCGTCCGAAGTGTCCCCCAGCGCTGTCCAGATGTGGTCGGCCGTTTCCCAAAGGAGCTTTGCACCCTCGGCAGCATGGGTCGGGAGGGAAAAAAAGGCTGTCGCGCGGCGCACCGCTTCACGGTCATCCATTGCCTCTACACGGAACCAAAGCGCGGTGGCCACCTTGTCACGAAACCGCAATTCCGAAAGATCCGCATGTTTCAACCGATCGATCATCATCTGGTCGCCACGCCGATGGTAGGCGACTGCCAGGTCCAGCGCCCCACGCGGCGCCAGTTCCTTTGCTTCGGCATCCGAAATTCCGATGTCATTGGCCGCGGCTGTGAACGTCGCCGCAGACCATCCATCGAAGGCAACATGGCTGAGAGCGGCATTAAGCAACGTCTCAATTGTCGGCTTTGCGGTTTTGGTCATACCTTTTACTCCGTTTCTGCTAGCCAGTAGACAACCTATGCCGCCTTTGCTATAGGGCCACCTCCTGCAGATTTTGCGCAACTCTAAACTAGAAAGGTGGTGACAACCACATGCAGGTCAGTGTTCGCGACAACAACGTCGATCAGGCGCTTCGTGCTCTGAAAAAGAAGCTGCAGCGTGAGGGCGTCTTCCGCGAAATGAAGCTTCGGCAGCATTTCGAGAAGCCCTCCGAGAAGAAAGCGCGCGAGAAGGCCGAGGCCATCCGCCGAGCCCGCAAGCTTGCCCGTAAAAAGGCACAGCGCGAGGGAATGCTCTGAGCTTCTGAAAACACTGGAGCGGTCCGCCGTTCGAGAGACGACCCCCGAGGCATCGCCCGGGGGTTTGTCGTTTTTGATTTGTTTTAATCGGTGAAATTCTTACCCTTGGTAGCGTCAAAAACAAGCAAGAACAAACAGAACTAGATTCGAGAGAATATCAACGATATCAAACGCTTATTTTCATTTTATTTGAACTCACACCGCGGTAATCTCATAAGATGAGAGGGTGCGGTGCAATCACCGATCATCCTTGAATGGCGCGGCAATAGTGTCCGCGACTGGTGGGGGCAATGGTGTTGGCGACGTTCCGCGATGGTGAAGATATTCATGCAGCTAGATCTTCCGTGTGCCGTTGTCCTTTTTTGGTCGCGGGCCCGATACCTGTCGGCCCTTGTTACCAAGCAATTTTCGAGGACATACCGTGCAACTTTTACCCGATCTGACCCCCTGGGCCAGCGAAGCTGACAACTACATCTATGGCTGGAGAATTCAGGGGGACCAACTTCGCCTTACAACCGCCATGGCCAATATCGGATTTGGAAACCTTGAAGTACGAGGCGGAGCTATTCTGGCCGACGGCTCTCAAGAAGTGTACCAGCGCATCTACAACGACGATGGCACCTTCACTGATCGACTGGCCGGAACGTTCGAGTACCATGATACGCACGGTCATATCCACTTTGAGGATTTTGCCCACTTCCGGCTACGTTCAGTTACTTCCGACGGCGGTGTAGGCGAGGTAATTGCGCAAGGCGACAAGGTCAGTTTTTGCCTGATTGACGTGGATCAGCTCGATCCCTTGGCCGGAGCGAGAACCTATGGAAGTTGCGGCCAGATCCAGGGCATCTCCTCGGGTTGGGCGGACGTCTATTCCAGTGGCCTTCCGGGTCAATCGATCGATATCGCCGGTGTTCCCGATGGCCAATATTGGCTGGAAGTCGAGGTCGATCCTTTGAACCGACTGGTTGAGGCGGACGAAACAAACAATGTAACTCGAATTCTGATAACCCTCGATCGCGAGACTGAGCCACCGGTTGGTTCAGACGCATTCGAACAAAACGACTCTCTGGCCACGGCGAGCATCTTGGCGCCACCCGAGGATCATCTCTACGAAAACTTATCGATCCACGACTCCAATGATGCTGATTTTTTTCGGTTCACAGCCTCTGCTACAGGAATATTGTCGTTCCGCATCGACTTTCAGCACTCTCTCGGCGATCTGGATATGCGGGTCTTCGATGCTGCGGGAAATTTTTTGGCCAACAGCATAGGCGTTACGAACTCAGAAACGATTAGTGTGCAGGCGTCAGAAGGCGATCAGTTCACTGTGCAGATCTACGGTTATAACGGTGCCACAGGCAATTATTCTCTATTGGTCGATCAGCCCGACCGCCGCGACGACTTCGAACCCAACGACACGCTGGCCACCGCAGCATTTCTTGATGCGTCGGAGCCGGTCTCCATGTTCGTGGACATGTCGGTACACTCCGGAGACCAAGATTATTTTTGGTTCGAAGCCGAAAATTCAGGGCTAATGAAGGTACACTTGGACTTTCACCATGAGGATGGCGACATCAACGCCAGGATCCTCGATGCCGACGGCGGGATACTGACCGAGTCCCTTCGCGACTCCACGGCGATCGACCCAGACCATGAACATCTTCAGTTCGAAGCGGTTGCCGGTCAGGACTATTTTCTTTTCGTGTTCGGCGCCAACGATCAAGTTGCCAATCCGCACTACTCGATCATGATCGAGCAGCCGGAAATGAACATCGCCACTTTCAATGGCAGCACATACATGTTCGTTGGTTCGTCCAATCGTTGGAGCGAAGCACAAGCGATCGCGGCTTCAGTGGGCGGGCATCTATTGCGGATCGAAAGTCAGGCCGAGAATGATTTTATCATGCAATCGTTCTGGAACGACCAAGCGATTTTCCTAGACGCTTCGGATGCGGCTACAGAGGGCTTGTTCACCTATTCCGATGGGCGACCGTTGACCTATGACAATTGGCGACCGGGAGAGCCAAACAACTACGGCGGAATCCAGGATTACGCGCGGATCGCCGACGACCAGGGTCGCTGGGACGACGGATGGGATGGAAGCGTTGCACATAGGGGAGACTCTGGTTGGGAAAGCGACGGCACCGCGATGGTGATCGTTGAAATTCCTGACCGACCGGCCCTGATCACTTTTGAGGGATCAGCCTATGAAGTAATAGGCAGCACCAACCGCTGGACCACGGCGCAAGAAATGGCAGCCGAAGCTGGTGGACGATTGCTTGAGATCGAAAGTCAGGCAGAAAACAATTTCATCATGGCGGCATTCTGGGAAGATCAGGCGATCTTCCTTGATGCATCGGACGCTGCCAATGAAGGAAATTTCGTGAACAGCGACGGCGAACTGCTCGCATACAGCAACTGGCGCCCAGGAGAACCGAACAACTTCGGCGGCATCCAGGATTACGCCCGGATCGCCGACGACCAGGGTCGCTGGGACGACGGATGGGATGGGAGCGTTGCACATAGGGGAGACTCTGGTTGGGAAAGCGACGGCACCGCGATGGTGATCGTGGAATATGATTTGCTGGCCTGATTGAAATAACAAAAAGGAGACTTGGGACCGCAGGTCCGCTTGCCCGGTAAGCGGACCTGAAGTAATGACCACGGCGTTCGAGAACGGAGATCTCACATGAAATCCCGGATTACCTGGGTTGCCGACAAGACCTTTACTGGCCAGACCGAGTCAGGACATTCCATCGTGATCGGGACTGCTGATGGAACCGCACCCAAGCCTGGCCCGTCGGCTATGGAGCTAATTTTGATGGGCGCCGGCAGCTGTTCCGCTTGGGACGTTGTCGAGATCCTGCGCAAGGGCCGTCAGGCGATAGAAGACGTCATTGTAGAACTTGATGCAGACCGCGCCGATGAGGCACCGAAAGTCTTCACTCAGATCCATCTTCATTTCATCGTGAAGGGCCGTGGCCTAGACCAGAAACGTGTTGCTCGTGCGATAGACTTGTCAGTTGAAAAATATTGCTCAGCAACAACCATGCTGGAAAAGACCGCGACCATTACCCATGACTTCGAGGTCGTGGATACGGCCTAAACTGGCAGCGCCGTAGTTTGACGCACGATTCTGAGAGCGAAAGACGAATGCATCTGCGCGACTCCCGGCAGACGCGCCAGGTATCTGCGGTGAATACGGGCGAAGTCTTCGGTGTCACGCGCAATGACTTTGAGCAGATAGTCCGCCGTTCCGGCCATCAGGTGGCACTCCAGTACGTCGGGAATGCGAGCAACCTCGCGTTCGAACGCGTCTAAAACTTCGTCTGCTTGGGCGGATAATGTGATCTCAACGAAGACCACTGTGGGCCGTCCAAGTTTGCGTGGGTCCAAAAGCGCGACGTAGTCACGAATGATCCCAGTTTCTTCGAGCCTGTGAACGCGCCTGTGACAGGCTGAAGGTGACAAGTTCACCTCCTCGGCAAGATCAGCATTCGAGATTCTGCCCCGCTTTTGCAGAACCGTCAGTATTCGGGCATCTGTCGCGTCAATTTCGCTCATTTCGGAAGTTTCTTTCAATTATTTTTCAACTCATCGAATATCTTACCGAGTTTAGCGCGAACATCCAGCAGGAAAGGTAGGGAATTTCTGCCACTTCGACGCACAGTGCCCCTCGAAAGAGGAGGACTGGGCATGAAAATTGGATGTCCGAAGGAAATCAAGCCGCAAGAATTTCGGGTCGGCGTCACGCCGACGACTGCGGGAGAAGCAGTGAGGCACGGTCATGATGTGATCATTCAGGCAGGTGCGGGACTGGGCGCTGGCTTTACCGACGAAGACTACATCAAGGCCGGTGCGCGCGTTGCCGATACCGCCGCCGAAATCTTTGCGTCTTCCGATATGATTGTAAAAGTGAAGGAACCGCAGGCGATCGAACGCAAGATGCTGCGCGAAGGACAAATGCTTTTCACGTATCTTCACCTCGCGCCGGATCCGGAGCAAACCCGCGACCTGATTGCCAGTGGGGCGACTTGCATAGCCTACGAAACAGTCACCGACGAACGTGGCGGATTGCCTCTACTGGCTCCTATGTCCGAAGTGGCAGGCCGATTGGCACCGCAAGTAGGAGCCTGGACGCTTCAGAAAGCAAACGGCGGTCGTGGAGTACTTCTGGGCGGCGTGCCGGGTGTCGGACCGGCAAAGGTCATCGTGATCGGTGGAGGCGTTGTCGGAACGCATGCCGCTCGCGTTGCCGCCGGGATGGGCGCCGATGTCACCGTACTTGACCGCTCCTTGCCACGCCTCCGCTATCTGGATGACGTCTTCGGTCGGGATTTCCGGAACCGCTACTCCAGTGCGGCGGCGACGGCAGAGCTTATCGCTGACGCAGACATGGTTATTGGCGCGGTTCTGATTCCAGGGGCCGCAGCACCAAAGCTTGTCTCACGAGAGCAATTGTCGACGATGAAGCCAGGCGCGGTTCTGGTCGACGTGGCAATCGACCAGGGCGGCTGCTTCGAAACCTCCAAGGCCACGACACATCAGGATCCCATCTACGAGGTCGACGGCATCATGCATTACTGCGTGGCGAACATGCCAGGCGCGGTGGCAAGAACCTCAACCATAGCGCTGACCAATGCAACGATGCCCTATCTCCTGGACTTGGCGGACAAAGGCTGGAAGCAGGCCTGCGCCGATGACCCGCATCTTCTCGACGGCCTAAATGTTCACGCCGGCAAGCTGACCTATTTGGCGGTTGGGAAAGCCCTCGGTATCGACGTCACGCCTCCGCAGGTCATCCTAAAGGCCGCTTAGTCCGATTTCCATTTGATGGAACAACCCATGGACGAAATCTGATCGCGGGGACCTTCACCGGTCGCCGCGATCGCGATCATGGCTTCATAAAGATCCCGACGAAGTTCTTCGGGACCCGCGCTTGATCGAGAAGCGTCGAGGCGCCCGCGATATTGCAGTTTCTTGTCCGCATTGAAACCGAAGAAATCCGGCGTGCAAACTGCATCGTAACTTCGCGCGACCGACTGATCCTCGTCATGAAGGTAAGGGAATGGAAATTCCCTTTGCGATGCCATTGCGACCATGTTCACGAAGCTGTCGGCGGGATGGGTCGAGGAGTCATTGGAACAGATAGCGGCGAAGCCCACCCCGTGATCCGAAAGCTCCCTCGCGTCTCGAATGATCCGATCCAGCACCGCGAGAACATAAGGGCAATGATTGCAGATGAACGCGATAACGACGCCCTTCGGACCAGCGACATCCGACAACGAGTAGGTTTTTCCATCCGTCGCCGGAAGCCGGAAATCAGGTGCCGTTTTGCCGAATTCACAAACTTCGGGGACTGCTGCCATGTTGATCTCCTGTCATTTGGCGTCAGGCTAACATGTATGGCGGCACAAAAAAGGGCCCACCTGTCGGCGGGCCCTACCGATATTTTCCGAAATCAGGCGCGCGATTTCAGCGCGTCGCGAATTTCGGTCAGAAGTTCTTCCTGTGTCGGTCCCTTGGGCTCTTCCGGGGCTACTTCCTTTTCGCCCTCAGCCATCTCGCGCATCCGGTTCACGCCCTTAACGAGAAGGAACACAACCCAGGCGACGATCAGGAACTTGATCACGGCATTAATGAAGTTGCCATACATGAACTGAGCGTCGCCGAGGCCGATGCTCAGGTTCGAGAAATCGATGCCACCGATCACCAGGCCGATCAGCGGATTGACAAGATCATCAACCAGCGATGTGACGATAGCCGTGAATGCTGCGCCCATAATGATACCGACTGCCATATCCATGACATTGCCGCGCGCGATGAAATCTTTAAACTCTTGAATCATTTTTGGTCCCCACTCCTCTGCTTGGTCCCCTTTCCGAAGGCTACCCCCTTCGTTGTTAGTGACATCGCGATACCATGAAATTTGCCAAAGTCACGGACTTTGTGCGGGGAATTCCGGTGAACAGGCATCACTTCGTCTAGTTCACGCAAAATATCAACGTCGCGCGCAAATACCCGCGAGCGACTCAACGCTGATGAAACAGCTTGGAGAAGGCCTTGCAGGACATGAAAGGACTGGGCCAATTACTCAGCGGCCAGAGCATCCTTTCAAGGTAACTCTCCTGTCAGAACGTAGCGAAGTATTTCGACAACCTGTCCCGGTTTTTCGGCAACAGCCAGCGCTGCGGCATGAATTTCCTTGAGCGCATGTTGATGTTCGGGCGGACTCAGAACGATCAGTGATTTGCCAAGCCCGGCAGCCATTCCCGCGTCGAAGGCAGCGTTCCATTGCTTGTACTTGTCGCCGAAGCGAACCACCACGATATCGGCTGTCTGGATACCATGGCGGGTTCTGATCGCATTAACTCGCGCACCCTTGTTGTCGTGCCAGAACTTGTTCGGCTCAGCTCCAAGAATTGCAACCCCACAATCATCGGAGGCATCATGGTCTGTCACCGGGGAGGTAAAGATCACGTCCAGTGTCTTCGCTCCCTCCATGATCTGCTCTCGCCAGTCGGTGTGAATTTCGCCGGAGAGATAGACTTTCAGGGGCATGGCTATTCCTTTCCTTGGTCTCGCGAGGCAAGTGCCTCCGCGACTTCGTCATCGGTTGTCTGTCGAAAATCAACATAGTGCGCTCCGACAGCAATAAAGGGGTAAGGTGTCACAAGGCAGACGACGTTGTCGACATCCTGCTTTATTTCTTCCAGAACATCGGTCGGTGCTACGGGAACAGCCAGGGTGATGCTGGCAGGCCTTCGACGTCGAAGCGCGAGCAATGCCGCGCGAAGCGTCGCTCCAGTCGCAATCCCATCGTCAACGACGATAGCGTCGCGTCCTTCAACTGCCGCCGGCGGACGATCTCCGAGATATCGGCGGCGTCGGATTGCGATCTCGGCCAACTTCTCCTCGACTACCCGTGCCTGTTCAGCAGAGCCAACTCCTATTGCCTTGACGATTTCGGGGTTCCACACGACGTCCGGCATTTCTCCATCGACGACCGCCCCCATCGCAAGTTCTTCATGTCCTGGCGTTCCAATTTTCCGGACCAGCAACAGATCAAGAGGCGCGTCCAGGGCCATGGCTACCGGCAATGCAACTGGCACACCGCCCCTAGGCAGGGCGAACACGACCGGATTGCGAAGACCCAGTCGCATCACGCTCTCGGCAAGCTGCGCCCCTGCCGCTTCCCTATCCTCAAATCGCGCTGCCATGAATGAGAGGTTAGCGTCACGCCATAGTGCGGCGTTGATCCTGCTCAAACCTAGCCGCGAAGCACGCCACCTGTCGCCTTGGCGACTTTCTCGACAACCGCCCGACCAACGCGTTCGATTTCTTCGTCTGTCAGTGTCTTGTCAGTCGGCTGAATGCGCACCGTGATCGCCAGCGACTTCTTGCCGGCGCCAAGGCTCCCACCAATGAATTCATCGAACACTCGCACGTCTTCGATCAGCGCTTTGTCGGCCCCTTGCGCGGCGTTCAGAACGTTGATCGCTTCGACATCTGCGTCGAGAATGAATGCAAAATCACGTTCGACTGCCTGCAAGTCACTGATTTGAAGTGCAGGTCGTGTTGCACTCGTGTTCTTAGGCTCAGGTATCGCCTGAAGATGCACGCTGTACCCCACGGCTGGCCCTTTTACATCCATCGCTCGAAGCACCTTAGGGTGAAGCTCTCCAAATGCTGCCAGCACGATCTTCGGGCCAAGTGTAATTCGCGAAGAGCGCCCTGGGTGCCACCAGCCTTTTGCACCGCGCGGGAATTGGACCCGGGCAGGCGCACCAAGGGCAGCCAGAACGGCTTCCGCGTCTGCACGAGCGTCAAAGACGTCAACCGGCCGGCGCGCGCCATGGGGGTCCCGTGGTCCGGTGTTGCCGATGCGAATGCCGGTCAGAAGCAGTTCTTGTTCCTCTGGTTCACCACCATGGAAAACGGCACCCACTTCGAAGAGCGCAAGCTCCGAAAATCCACGTGCCTGATTCCGAGCGGCCGCCTGAAGCAGCCCCGGCAGAAGCGATGGACGCATGTGCGTCATCTCGGACGAAATCGGATTTGCGACGCGGCGTGCCTCGTCGCCGCCGCCGAAGAGGGCCGCTGACGCCTGGTCGACAAAACTGTATGTGACGCATTCGTTGTAGCCAAGCGCCGCCGAAGTCCGTCGCGCAATCTGCTCGCGCCTTTGCATCGGCGTCAGGATTGGCTTTGGCACCCCGGGGCGCATCCTTGGCATCGGCTTCGGTTCCAGGTTCGTGAGAGATGCGATACGAGCCACCTCTTCCACGAGGTCGGCTTCACCATCGACGTCAGGTCGCCAAGACGGGGGTGTGGCCATGTCGCCGTCAAGCTTGAAACCGAGAGCCTTGAGGGTCGCTCGCTGGATTTCGGGCGGGATGTCCATTCCGACTAGTGACGAGCACCGGTCTGTGTCCAAGCGATAGGCGCGCGTCATATTCGGCACCGTACCAGCGGTCACGACCTCGGAAGCTTCACCGCCGCAGATTTCTAGTATCATCCTCGTTGCCGCCTCCAAGCCAGGCAGCGTGAACTCCGGATCGACCCCACGCTCAAACCTGTACTTGGCATCCGAGTTGATCTTCAACTTTCGTCCGGTAATCGCGATGGTGATCGGGTCCCAATAAGCCGACTCAAGAAAGACATTCACCGTTTCGCCGGTCACCCCCGACTCTTCGCCGCCCATTACCCCTGCGATCGATTCCGGTGTGCGATCGTCCGAGATCACCATCATGCCTTCTTCGAAGGTGTAGGTTTTCTCGTCCAGTGCCAGCAGTTGCTCGCCTCCCTTAGCCCGGTGTACGCGCAGATTGCCCTGTACCTTGTCCGCATCGAACACGTGCAGTGGACGGTTGCGATCGAAGGTGAAGAAGTTGGTGATATCGACAAGTGCCGAGATCGGACGCAAACCAATGGCCTTCAGCCGGGCCTGCAGCCACGACGGGCTTGGACCGTTATGGACCCCCCTGATGACGCGGCCAGTGAAATAGGGCGCACCGTCCAGCGTATCAGCATCGATCGTCACACTGATCGGAGACGGGAAAGAACCCGGAACGGGTTCGGGAGCTTTCGAGATAAGCTTACCCAAACCCCGGGCCGCCAAATCACGCGCGATGCCCTCGACGCCAAGCGCGTCCTGACGGTTGGGGGTGATCGCTATTTCGATCATTGGATCGATCTTGGGGGGATCGTTCTTGGCCAGCCAGTCAGCAAAATTCTCACCCACCTCACCAGACGGGAGTTCGATGATGCCATCGTGCTCGTCGGAGAGTTCGAGTTCACGCTCGGAAGCCATCATGCCATGGCTCTCGACGCCACGGATCTTGCCAACGCTGAGGGTTACGTCGATGCCGGGCACGTAGTCGCCGGGTTTGCAGACGACCACTGTGATACCTTCGCGAGCGTTCGGCGCGCCGCAGATGATCTGCTTCTCCCCCTCGTCCGTCGCGACCGTACAGACCCGCAACCGGTCGGCGTCGGGGTGTTGTTCGGCCTTGAGCACTTTGCCAAGGGTGAAGGGCTTGAGCTTATCGCCCGGATTCACGACTTCCTCAACCTCGAGTCCGAGATCAGTGAGTGTCTCTGCTATCTCTGTGACCGACGCCGTGGTCTCCAAGTGTTCCTTGAGCCAGGAGAGAGTGAATTTCATCGGTTCAGCCCTCCGTGCAAGGTTGGCACATCCAACGCGGCGAACCCATAGTGCCTGAGCCACCGCAAATCACTGTCAAAAAATGCACGCAAATCGGGGATGCCGTATTTCAGCATCGCCATCCGGTCGATACCCATCCCGAAGGCAAAACCTTGCCATTCATCAGGATCAATGCCTCCGGCCTCCAGCACCTTGGGGTGCACCATGCCGGAGCCGAGAACTTCGAGCCAACCGTCACCTTCGCCCACTTTCACCGTGCCGCCTTCCCATGAGCATTGGATATCCACCTCGGCCGACGGCTCGGTGAATGGGAAGTGCGAGGCGCGGAAGCGGGTCTTTACCTTTGTGCCGAAGAAGGCCGAGAAGAACTCCTCGAGCACCCATTTGAGGTTCGCCATCGAAATATCCTTATCGATCGCGAGACCCTCAACCTGATGGAACATCGGCGTGTGGGTCTGGTCATAGTCCGCACGGTAAACACGCCCTGGCGCGATCACGCGGATCGGTGCGCCCTGCTTTTGCATCGATCGGATTTGAACCGGCGAGGTGTGGGTCCTGAGCACATGCGGCGGGCGATTGTCGCCTTCCAGACGGTGCATATAGAACGTGTCCATCTCAGTGCGAGCCGGATGGTGCCCCGGAATGTTCAGGGCGTCGAAATTGTACCAGTCGGTTTCGATCTGCGGTCCTTCCGCGACCGAAAATCCCATGTCGGCGAGGATCGCCGTGACTTCCTCGGTTACCTGGCTGACCGGGTGGATCGTGCCTTGCTGGCTCGGGCGCGGAGGAAGGGTTACATCCAGCCACTCCGCCTTCAGACGCTCATCAAGCGCGGCATCTTCAAGCGCCGATTTCTTTGCGGCCAATGCCGCGTTGATCTCATCCTTGAGCGCATTCAGCTTCGGCCCCATAACCTGCCGCTCTTCTGGGCTCATCTTGCCCAGTTCACGCATCTGAAGTGCCACTTCGCCCTTCTTGCCAACAGCGGCGACACGCAACTCTTCAAGTGAGGCCTCATCGCCGGCACCCGCGATCGCGTTCAGATATTTTTCCCTCAAGTCGTCCATCTTGGACCCCTATCCTTCGTCCCTGCCCTGCTATCCAGCAAGGGCCTGAAAGACAAGAAGCCGCGAGACCCGAAAGGTCCGCGGCTTCCCTAAAACGGTTCCTCTTGACGAGGTGTTACGCGAGCGCGGCCTTCGCCTTATCGACGATGGCTCCAAACGCCTCCGGCTCGTGCACAGCGAGATCAGCCAGAACCTTACGGTCCACCTCGATCCCGGCAAGCGACAGCCCGTTGATGAAACGGCTGTAGGTCAACGCTTCGTCGTGGCTGCGTACGGCGGCATTGATCCGCTGAATCCACAGCGCGCGGAAATTGCGCTTGCGCTGTTTTCTATCGCGGGTCGCGTACTGGTTGGCCTTGTCGACCGCTTGTGTGGCCGTACGGAAGTTGCGGCTGCGCGATCCATAATAACCTTTTGCGGCCTTGATGACCTTCTTGTGACGGGCGTGGGTGGTCGTACCCCCTTTAACACGTGACATGTCAGGTTCTCCTTAGCGGTCGTAGGGCATGTAGCGCTTGGCGAGTTTCTGATCCGGCTCGGACAGAACCTGAGTACCACGCGCATCGCGGATGAATTTATTCGTGCGTTTGATCATGCCGTGCCGCTTGCCGGCTTGGCCTCCGACGACCTTGCCGGTCGCGGTGACCTTAAAGCGCTTTTTTGCGCTCGACTTGGTCTTCATCTTGGGCATTTCCATCTCCTTCTTTCGAGCGGTTCATAAACCCACGCGGCATGCCACATTGGCCGGAGGGTCCGTCGGAGCGCGTCGGATACAGGGGAAGGTGCCGCCTGGCAAGAGGAAAATGGCGTCAGACGCCGGTCATCACCTTGACGAAAAGCTGAGGCATTTCCGCGACGGAATATCCACCAGGCCGCGATGAATTCGCATACAAAATCATGATGCCGCCGGCGAAAAGAGCCAACATCGCCGCGCGCGGCGGTGCTCCTCGCGAAAAAGCGCCAACCATAGCAGGAAATGACAGCCCGAGAACTGTTACCCCCAACACCATTATCAAATCTACATACTCTGCCATGCCGGCACGCTTACATTAAGATTCCGGCGAATCTATGGCCTTCATTCCGGATCTGAAGGGAGAATCAGGCGTTCATCACAGGGCGCAACACGAAGAATGTTCGTAGTCCCAGATTGTCCGAAAGGCACACCGGCAGTCACCACGAGTTGGTCAGTTGCTTGGGCGAAACCGTCCTTTCTCGCCGCACGAGCAGCATTAACCACCGCGGTCTTGAATCGATCGAGTTCGCTCGTGTTCACACAATGCAGTCCCCAAGTCAGCGAAAGACGCCGCGCCGTTCCAACCAGCGACGTCATCGCGATGATTGGGACACGGGGACGTTCTCGCGCGACCAGACTAGCTGTACGCCCGGACTGCGAATAACAACAAATGACTTTGATATCGGCGGTCTCGGCAATTTCGCGTGCCGCCGAAACGATACCATCAGCGACCGACTGCTTCAGCCCGCCCCTGCTGGCTTCGATCACTTCGCGGTAGGTCGGATCGCTTTCGACCTCAATAGCGACGTTGTTCATCGTCGCGACCGCTTCGACAGGATAGCTGCCTGCCGCGCTTTCAGCCGACAGCATCACTGCGTCGGCACCTTCGTAAATTGCAGCCGCAACATCGGACACTTCCGCCCGTGTTGGGATCGGGCTTTCGATCATCGACTCGAGCATCTGCGTAGCGACGATTACCGGCTTTGCCGCCGCCCGGCACTTGCGCACCAGTCGTTTCTGGATCGGAGGAACATTCTGCACAGGCAGTTCGACGCCCAAGTCGCCACGTGCCACCATGATGCCGTCAGACACAGCGAGGATCTCGTCGAACGCCTTCACCGCAGCCGGCTTTTCGATCTTGGATAGGATCGCGGCACGGCCTTGGGCCAGTTCTCGCGCCTCAGCGACGTCGGCAGCCCGCTGCACGAACGACAAGGCGAGCCAATCGACGCCAAGACGGCACACGAATTCCAGATCCTTGCGGTCCTTCTCAGACAAGGCCGCCAAGGGAAGAACAACATCCGGCACGTTGACGCCCTTCCGGTTGGAAATGGTTCCACCCACTTCGACGGTACAATTTGCGAAGTCTTCACCGCAACCATCGACCACCAACCGAATCTTGCCATCGTTCACCAAAAGATGTGCGCCCGGCTCAAGGGCTTCAAAAATCTCCTTATGGGGAAGTTGCACACGCGATCCATCGCCAGGCGCATCGTCGAGATCCAGCCGGAAGGCCTGCCCTACTTCAAGCTCGGCTTCGCCCTCACCGAACACACCAACCCGCAACTTTGGACCCTGCAGGTCAGCGAGAATGCCGATTGAACGACCGACCTCGCCCTCGAGTTCGCGAATGATCCTGTGGCGCTCACCGATCTCTGAATGGCTGCCATGGCTCATGTTCAACCGAAAGACATCAGCGCCTGCTTCGAACAAGGCACGAATCGTTTCCTTGTCACTGGACGCAGGCCCCAGCGTTGCAACAATCTTTACATTGCGCTGACGTCGCATGGTGAGCTTCCTTCCCAGCAGAACACGGTTCGGGACCTCTATTGCCGCAAATGTTAGCGCGTGACAACTGGCGCTTGCGTCACAACCTAGATAGAGAGCAGTCATGCAGTGGGAAAGCCGTCACGTTAGCTGGTCACCCGTCCATGTTTTGGGCGCGACCCGCGACTCGAGGTGGCTCGTGATATGCGATCACGCAACGAATCGAGTGCCCGAAAGTGTAGGAGGCGGATCGCTTGGAATAGCGGACGAGGACATGGCGCGCCACATTGCCTACGACCCTGGTGCCGCCGGTGTATCGATCCGACTGGCCGAAAAATTGGAGGCCCCTGTGGTGCTTTCAAACTTTTCCCGTCTCGTCATTGATCCGAATCGCGGAGAGGACGACCCGACGCTGGTCATGCGCCTCTACGATGGCACCATCATACCGGCCAATCGCCATGTGGACTCAAGCGAAACAACACGCCGTTTGAACCTGTGTTATCGCCCCTATCACGAGACCCTGGCCAGTATGGCACGACGACGCGAGGACACGGTTATTGTCTCGGTACATAGCTTCACACCGCAATTCAGACATCGTCCGCCAAGGCCGTGGCACATCGGCCTTCTGTTTGCCGATGATGCCCGGCTTTCGCATCCCCTGATCGATCTTTTGCGTGAAGAACCAGGGTTGGTCGTTGGTGCAAACCAACCGTATTCAGGTCACCTCAAGGGGGACACCATTGACAAGCACGCCATTGCAGAGGGCCGTCACAACACCTTGATAGAAATTCGCAACGACCTGATACAAGAAGACGATCAGCAAACTGAATGGGCCGACAGGCTGGCACGCCTGCTGCCGTTGGCACTCGAGAGGGCCGAAAGCAAAGGATAGGCGAATGGATGATCAGACTCGGATCGAACTCGAAGCAGCTGCATTTCGCAGATTGCGGAAGCATTTGATGGAAGAGCGTTCGGATGTTCAGAACATCGACATGATGAACCTTACAGGGTTTTGCCGAAACTGCCTGAGCCGTTGGTATCAGGAAGCCGCGAATGAGCGTGGCATCGAAATAACAAAGGATGAGGCGCGAGAAATCTACTACGGCATGCCCTATTCTGAATGGAAGTCCCGCCACCAAACAGAGGCAACTCAGGAACAGCGCGATGCTTTTGAAAGAGTCCACAAGGATGTCTAACGGCAAGAGGTGACAGATTGTCTAGACTGCGCGCCGTTTGGAAAACGCCCGCTCAAAGACAAACCGGAACTCATCAAACGGCATCGGCCGACCATAAAGGAAACCTTGTAGCCGATCGCACCCCAGCTCGGTAAGCCGTGCCGCCTGCTCGAACGACTCGACGCCTTCCGCGGTAACTCCGATCCCCAACGCGTGACCGATATCAACGATCGACCTAATCAGTTTCTGAGACCTTTCGGATTCCGCCACCGCGAGAACCAGTCGACGGTCGATCTTCAAACGGTCCGGCGAGATTTGCTCAAGCGCGATGATGGACGCCCGTCCGCTGCCGAAATCGTCGATTTCTATACCGACGCCCGCGTCGCGAAGAGCATCAAGCTGAAGCTGAAATGCTTCCCCCTGGTCTTCAAAGAAGATCGTTTCCAGCAATTCGACTGAAATAGTTCCCGGATATCCATTGGCTTGCCGGATCGCTTCGATGATCGAAGCCGATTGGAACCTCTGTTCACTGACGTTGAAGGACAGATTCGGGGAACACTCTACTGGAAAACCGTTTCCGCATAGTTCCAGGGCTCGTTCAAAGATAATCTCGTCTATGTCTTCCAACACTGCCAGATCGGTTGCGACTTTCAAGAATTCTCCCGGCGAAAGGATGCCCCTGGACGCATGATCCCACCGAGCAAGCGCTTCGACACCGACGATTTCTCCGGTGAGGGCATCGATCTGAGGCTGGAAGTACGGAACGAATGATTTTCTTTCTATCGCCCCAAGTAACTCATCTGAAAGCGTCTTGGCGTTCATCATGTCCGCCAGATCACGCTCGTCAAAAGTGACAACGGCGCTGCGCCCTGACGACTTGGCTTTGTAGAGGGCGATATCGGCGTTCGTAAGCAGATCTTCGGCCGGAGAAATTGGCGTCGATGCAATCCCGACACTCGCACCCAGCCTCAATTCGGCATCTTCGAAACGGAACGGTTGCGACATCGTCTCGACGATGGCTTGACCGAGGATCTCCGGCGCGTGACTGGAATCGGTCACCCTGCGCAAAATGACGAATTCATCGCCTCCCACGCGGGCGATAAGGTCACCGGATCCGATGGTGTTTCTCAACCTCCCGGCCACCGCCGCCAGAACGAAGTCACCTGCAGCATGGCCCAGAGTGTCGTTGATCTGCTTGAACCGGTCGAGATCAATTGCAAGGGTCGCAATTTCACCGCCCAATTGTCTCTGCTCGCTCAGAAGTTCATGCAGCCCTTCACTGATGAAACGCCTATTCCCAAGTGACGTGAGATCGTCATGAAGCGCTCGCATATCTGCTTCCGCCCGAGCAAGTTCCAGTTGGACGTTTCTGATTTCCAGAGTTCTTTTCTGGGCGGTAAACTCAGTAATATCGGCGTTGTATACGATTGTGTCGCCGTTAGGCGCTTTGGCGCTTACGGCGCGAAGTATGATGCCATCGGTATATCGCGTAATGTCATCTATGGGTCCCGACCTTATCGCCGCAGACGCTTCCGCCGCCCATTCATCTTCGCGCCCAATCGCATCTACAAGCCGGCCCGAATGCGCCGCCCGCACAAGAAAGTCGTCGAGCGTGATACCCATCTCTATTCTGTCTTCACACGCGAGAAGACGAGATGAAAAGGCGATGTTGCAAACAACCAGCGTCCAGTCCCTGTCCCAGACTGCAATCGGCGTTGGAATTGCGTCGATCGCCAACAAGAGACGAGCGCGGACAGCTTCTGCTTCCGAAATGATTTGCGAACTCCTTTGACCACCGTCTTCGCTTTCAATCTTTGAACGGTTCATTTCGCGGAATGTCGCAAGAAAGAAAAATCCACCATCGTCACCGTCGGGTACGAGAGTAATCGAGATGGAAGCCGGAAACGTCGAGCCGTCCTTCCTGCGGCAAAGAGTTTCCTTGGTCAGATGATCTACGCCAAGGTTGCGGCAATGAAATGGCCGTGGAGCAAAGCCCGTCGCACTTTCCAACGCGAACAGGGCATCAACCGGCCTCCCCTTCCGTTGCTCCAAAGTGTACCCGAACACGGCCTCAAAGGCAGGGTTTGACCAAACGTGACACGTAACGCCATGCCGAGGCCCGCTGTACCAGACCACGACCGGGTCGCAAGCAAGCCTTGCGAATGAGAAAAGCAGTTCTTCTAAGGTCATGACGCGCCAACATGGATTCCACCTGACGCTAGCGACCAAGTCTTAACGGGCCGCAAAACCCGAGTCTTAGCGCGAACTGCCCCTAGAGCGCGACCTTGCGACTCTCTTCAAGGTAAATCTCACGAAGCCTGCGGGAAACACTTCCCGGCTTTCCATCACCAAGTGGCACGTTATCAATTTCAACGACCGGCATCACGAAGGCCGAAGCCGACGTAATGAAGGCCTCGTCGGCAGCTTTGGCCTCCTCGATCGAAAATGAGCGCTCCTCGACGTGCATCTGCGCTTCACTTGCGAAGCGCAGAACTGCGGCGCGTGTGATCCCGTGGAGGATTTCGTTGCCTAGGTGGCGTGTGATGATCTTTCCATCCTTGACGATGTAGGCGTTATTCGATGTGCCTTCCGTAACGACGCCATCTTCGACCATCCAAGCATCGTCCTTGCCTTCCGCTTTCGCCATCATCTTGCCCATCGACGGATAGAGCAACTGAACTGTCTTGATGTCTCGGCGGCCCCAACGAATGTCGGGAATGGAAATCACTTTCAACCCAACTTCAGCTACCGGGCTGTTGGCAAGACCGGGCTTGGACTGCGTGAAGAGAACCAGAGTAGGTTTGACGCCTTCTGGATAGGCAAAGTCGCGGTCTGCGGCACCGCGGGTCACCTGAAGATAGATCAGACCGTCTTCGAGGTTGTTTCGCTTTACGAGTTCTCTGTGGATCTCAAGGAGTTCGTCCTCCGTCACCGGGCTATTCATCTCCAGTTCACCAAGAGAACGCGCGAGTCGCTTCGCATGTCCGCCAAAGTCAATGAGCTTGCCACCGAGAACGCTGGTCACCTCGTAAACGCCATCGGCAAATAGAAAGCCGCGATCGAATACCGAAACTTTCGCTTTTTCCTCGGGCAGGAATTCTCCGTTCACGTAAACGATGCGGCTCATGGTCTATCCCCAAAGTTCGGGACGCGGCGGGTGTAGGCCCTCGGCGTCGTATTCAAGCGGCGTGTCGCGGTCTTCGGCCAGAAGAAGCGGACCGTCAAGGTCCACGATGGCCGCGCCCTGCGCGACGAGGATTGCAGGCGCCATCGCAAGCGACGTGCCGACCATACAACCGACCATGATTCCGAACCCAGCATCGCGGGCCGCTTCGCGCAGCGCCAATGCTTCGGTGAGGCCTCCAGTCTTGTCGAGCTTTATATTGACCATGTCATACTTGCCCTTCAGCGAGGCAAGGGTCGCCCGGTCGTGGCAGCTTTCGTCGGCGCAAACCGGGAGTGGCCTTTCGATCTCGGCCAACAGGTCGTCGGCCGCTGCGGGCAAAGGTTGTTCGACGAGAGCGACGCCCAACCGGACAAGGTGCGGCGCGAGATCCGAATAGACCTCTGCTGTCCAACCCTCGTTGGCATCAACGACAATGCGGGTGTCCGGCGCGCCCTGCCTTACGGCTTCCAGACGCGCCATGTCGCCCTCGCCGCCAAGCTTGATTTTCAAGAGCGGTCGAAATGCATGACGCGCAGCCGCCTGCCGCATGCGCTCGGGCGTATCGAGCGATAGGGTAAAAGCCGTGACTACAGGCCCCGGTTCGGCAAGCCCTGCAAGCTCCCAGACACGCCGTCCGGATTTTTTCGCCTCCAGGTCCCAAAGCGCACAATCCACCGCGTTCCGCGCGGCACCCGGCGCGAGCAGTTCTTGCAATGGCAGTCGAGAAATCACCGGAGGCAAGTCGGAAATCTGCGCCGATACGCTCTCCATCGTCTCGCCATAGCGTTTGTACGGCACGCACTCGCCCAACCCCCGACACGGGCCGTCCATGGCCGTAAGGGTCAGAACCTCGGCAGCATCGCGCGAACCGCGGGAGATCGTAAAGGTTTCGGCAAGTCGAAACCTTTCAGGCTTAATGTCGAATTCCATATGGGCAGATCACCTATTCCGCAGGCATGGCAAGCAATTGGCATCACAGAATCGAAGCTTCTCCAAGAATCGTCCGATTTGGAATGCTGAAGCTATACTGCCTGCAGTGCGTCAACCAAACGTCCGGCACCATGTCGGAACGGATCGACCGTCGGAAGCCCCATTCGACCCTCAACCTCTTCACAAAGCCTCGCGGCCTCATCATCGCCCAATGCCTTGGTATTGATGGAGATGCCCGCGACAACGCAAGCTGGATTGGCGATGCGAGCCAGCGGCAGAGCCATGTCCCGCAACGCCTCAAGTGAAGGCAGTGCGTAGTCGGGCAGACCACGCATGTGAGTTCGTGTCGGCTCATGTGCGAGGATCAACGCGTCGGGTTGACCACCATGGATCAGAGCCATCGTGACACCGGAGAACGAAACGTGGAAGAGACTGCCCTGTCCCTCGATGTGGTCCCAATGATCAGGGTCATTATCGGGGGTCAACCACTCAACCGAGCCCGCCATGAAGTCGGCAACAACCGCGTCCAGGGGGATCCCCTGTCCGGTGATCAGGATCCCGGTTTGCCCTGTCGGGCGAAATGTCGATTTCAGGCCGCGGTTCTGCATCTCGGCATCCATCGCGAGGCCGGTGTACATCTTGCCGACCGAGCAATCGGTGCCAACGGCAAGACAACGCTTACCCGTTCGCTTCTTTCCATTGGCGATCGGATAGGCAATCGTTGGTACCCGGACGTCGTGAAGTACACGACCTTCACGCGCGGCAATGGCATTGATCTCGGGTTCGTTGCGCAGGAGATTGTGCAACCCGCTTGCCAGATCGTAGCCGATCTCCAGCGCCTGTGTCAGTACTGCCTGCCAGGATTTAGAGATCACACCGCCCCTGTTGGCCACACCGATTACAAGCGTCCGGGCGCCTTTATCCCAGGCTTCTTCGAGCGACATGTTCACGGCACCGACGTCTGCCTTGCAGCCCTCCATACGGAATTGGCCCACGACATTTTCGGGACGCCAGTCATTGATGCCTTGCGCGACTTTGGCGGCCAACTGGTCGGGCGCGTCGCCAAGGAAGAGAAGATACGGTGTGCGAATCATGAGAACTCCCAAAGTTTTGGCAATGATTCACGCTTCTGTTGGTCATGACTTCGCAAGTTCACCTAAAATTAGATCAAAGTTGAAGAATTCACCTGAAAAAGCCAAAGTTCTTCGAATTTTCTTCCAAAGCGAGTCAGAGACCAGTCTCTCTGCGCCTGCGAAGACAAAGGGCTTGAATGCCGCAGCGCAACAATATACCGACAGACGCAACCATAGCGAAAGAAAGTTACCTCGGCATGTCGTTTCGCCTTCAACCTCCTGCGCCCGCCCGACCAAATCGCTGCCAATTGTTTGGGCCGGGGTCCCGACCGGCAATTTTCGAGAAGATGGCGGCAAGCGCAGCGGACGTCATAAACCTGGATCTTGAAGATTCAGTTGCGCCCGCGGACAAGCCGGATGCTCGCAAGAACATCATTGACGCAATTGGCGACATCGACTGGGGTAACAAGCATCTCTCGGTTCGCATCAACGGGCTGGACACACCCTACTGGTATCGCGATGTCGTGGACCTTCTGGAAAATGCATCGGACCGGTTGGACCAGATCATGATCCCGAAAGTCGGGAATGCGTCCGATTTGTATGCGGTGGATGCGCTCGTCACCTCGGTCGAGGCCGCGAAGAACCGGAAGAAGCCTATTGCGTTCGAGGTCATCATCGAGACCGCTGCCGGCCTTGCACATGTCGAAGAGATCGCCGCCGCAAGCCCCCGACTGCAGGCTATGTCCTTGGGCGCGGCTGATTTTGCCGCATCAATGGGAATGCAGACGACCGGGATCGGGGGGACGCAGGAGAATTATTACATGATCCGGGAGGGCCATAAGTACTGGTCCGATCCGTGGCACTGGGCACAAACTGCAATCGTGGCTGCCTGCCGCACGCATGGCGTTCTGCCCGTCGATGGCCCGTTCGGAGACTTCTCGGACGATGACGGATTCCGGGCGCAGGCGCTTAGGTCGGCGACCCTGGGAATGGTCGGAAAATGGGCCATTCATCCCAAGCAAGTTGCTCTGGCGAATGAGGTTTTCACACCTTCGGACGAAGCCGTGGCCGAGGCGCGCGAGATTCTTGCCGCCATGGACGAAGCACAGAAATCCGGTGCGGGGGCTGCGGTTTACAAGGGCCGCTTGGTCGATATCGCAAGTGTCCGGCAGGCCGAGGTCATCGTACGTCAGGCGGAAGTGATCGCCGGTTCCTAACCCCGATCCGGTCGGTCGGCTATCGGTCGGCATTCCGTCTGCAAAGTGTATGGCAAGCTGTATGGCACGTGGTGCGGCGCGCCCGCATGGCCGTCACTGCGGGCGGCGTCTCGCGCCACAGCATTGCCGCATTGCTGCCGTGGGATCTTCCCAGTTCTGCGTCACTTCGATCCCGGTGATGAGGCGCGCAGCCGGTGCGCGTGCAACTCGGGAGATTGGGAATGAAAGACGCGATGAATATCGCACGGCAGCGCCGCCAGGATCATGTCGATGCGATCGCACAGCTTGAGAACGAGATCGAAGCGCTTCACGAAAAGATCGGCGAACTGGATTCGTTTCTCGACTTCGGCGAAGCACTGATCAACGGCAGTCTTGACGAAGAGGACGACGAAGCCCCGGAAGCTCCGATTTCTGCGTCAGCGCCCGTTCGCAACACTTCCGAACTTCGGAGCGTGCTCCCGGTAGACGACTGGCACTCTGCCGAGACGGATGACGGGGAAGACGCCACCGAGCAATCGATCGCACGCGTCCTGTCGGCCCGTCACGGCTGAACCGACGATTCCATGTTTTTGCCGGCGCCTGAGATTCGGTTCCGGGCGTCGGGCGCCGCACCAAAGAGCGCGACCGGAAAACTCCGCGATTCCTGATTTCATCTGAACTTCAGGTTTCTGCTAGAATGCCTCAGATCGACACCTGACACCTGCCCTTGACCTTTTGGTCGCAGCTTCCAAGCATGACGAAACGCATGGGGGTGCCGCGACATGACAGATTTCCTGCTACTTGCCTTCATTTTCCTGATTGCCGGGGTCGTCTCGGTGCCGATTGCCACGCGACTGGGGCTGGGGTCGGTGCTTGGCTACCTGATAGCGGGTATCGTCATAAGTCCGATCCTTGCTCTGCTTCACGTCGATGTCGTCTCGATCCAGCATTTTGCCGAATTCGGCGTCGTGATGATGCTGTTCCTTGTCGGACTGGAACTGGAGCCGAAGCACCTGTGGTCCATGCGCGGTCAGCTTCTGGGGATGGGCGGTGGTCAGGTCGCCCTGACGACACTTGCGGTCATGGGAGCCGCGATGGTCCTCGGACAGAGCTGGAGCATTTCACTTGCCATAGGTCTTGTGCTTGCCCTGTCGTCAACCGCGATCGTGCTGCAGACGCTGAACGAGAAGGGACTGATGAAGAGCGATGGCGGGCAATCGAGCTTTTCGATTCTTCTGACGCAAGACATCGCGGTCATCCCCATCCTTGCGCTTGTGCCATTGCTGGCCATGCCGGAATTGATCGAGGCGGCGGGCCATGGTGCCGAGGCCGCGCATGGCGCCGGCGATGGTCATGGTGCCTCTCTCAGCCTCGTCGACGGTCTCAATGGCTGGCAAACGGCTCTTATCACCCTCGCGGCCATTGCCGCGGTGGTTCTGGGCGGAAGCTTCCTGACACGGCCCATCTTTCGGTTCATCTCGGTTGCGGGATTGCGCGAGTTGTTTACCGCGACCGCTCTCATGATGGTCGTCGGCATCGCGTTGCTGATGTCGCTTGTCGGCCTGTCGCCCGCGTTGGGCACATTTCTTGCCGGTGTCGTGCTGGCCAACAGCGAGTACAGGCACGAACTGGAATCCGACATAGATCCGTTCCGCGGACTGCTCCTGGGCCTGTTCTTCATGACGGTCGGCGCCGGCATAGATTTTGCCCTGCTTTGGTCCAGCCTGTTCGTGACGCTTGCCCTGACGCTGGGCCTGATTGCTCTGAAGGGCGCTGTTCTTTTCCTGCTGGGAACGGTCTTTGGACTGAGAGGTACCGACCGCTGGCTTTTGACACTCGGACTGGCTCAGGCCGGCGAATTCGGATTCGTGCTGTTGTCGTTCACTGTCGCGAATTCCGTGATGCCATCTTCGGTGGCGGATCAACTCTTGCTCGTTATTGCGCTGTCCATGTTGCTGACGCCCCTCCTGTTCATCCTGTACGACCGCGTGGTTGCCCCGAAATTCGCAAAGGGCGAGTCCCGCGAGGCCGACGAGATCGACGAAAAAGGTCATGTCATCATCGCAGGATATGGCCGGGTCGGCACGGTCATCGACAGGATGCTCCTGGCGGCCGGATACAAGACGACGGTCATCGATTACTCGTCGGCCCAGATCGATGCTTTGCGAAAGTTCGACGCCAGGGTCTACTACGGCGACGCGACCCGGCCCGACCTGCTGCATGCGGCAGGGATCGAGTCGGCCAATGTCCTCGTGATCGCCATCGACGATGAGCACAAGATCACGGAACTGGCGGAATACGCCATTCGGACCTACCCGCATCTGCACGTAGTCGCGCGGGCAAGGACACGGCACCACGTGTATCACCTGTGGGCCGTGGGGTGCCGGGACATCATTCGAGAAACCTATGATTCCTCGCTGCGCATGGGACGGTCGGTCTTCGAGACGCTGGGCATCCCGCGCGATGCCGCGGACGAGATGACCGAGGCATTCAACAGGATGGACCGGAAAGCGATGATCGAGGTCGCTGACGTTTTCGACCTGAACATTCCACCTTTGGAAAACGAGGCCTATATCGCCGCCGTCAAGGAAATCCGAGGCCCCTGGCAGGAAGAACTGGGCCGCGAGATGCAATCAATTCGCGATCGCTTCGAACCTGCGTCCGACGAAAGCTGATCAGGCGGCCAGTCCCTTGGAGCCCATGTTCAGGAACTTCTTGCGACGTTCCCGGATCAAGTCGGCGCGAGACAGGCCCGCGAGCTTGGACACCATGTCGTCTATCGCGACACCGACCGCCTTGATGGTCGCATTCCTGTCGCGTTGCGCCCCACCCTCGGGTTCCGCGATGATCCGGTCGATCACGCCCAGTTTGTGAAGATCCTGAGCCGTCAGGCGCAGAGCTTCGGCCGCCTCGCGCATCTTCTCGGCGTCCTTCCACAGGATCGACGCGCAGCCTTCCGGGGAGATCACGGAGTAGATCGAATGCTCCAGCATCGCGACGCGGTTTGCAGTCGCGAAAGCCACGGCCCCACCCGATCCGCCCTCGCCGATCACGACGCTGACGAGCGGCACACCGACCTTGAGGCATTTCTCGGTCGATCGGGCGATGGCCTCGGACTGGCCGCGCTCTTCGGCGCCTTTGCCGGGGTAGGCTCCGGGCGTGTCGATCAGGGTGATGATCGGCACATTGAAGCGGTCAGCCAGATCCATCAGGCGGATGGCCTTTCGATAGCCTTCGGGCCGGGCCATTCCGAAGTTCCGCTCGATACGGGACTGCGTGTCCTGTCCCTTCTCGTGTCCGATGACCATGACGGCGCGATCGTTCAGCCGCGCGAGGCCACCCATAACAGCGTGGTCGTCAGCAAAGTTCCTGTCACCGGCCAAGGGCGTGTATTCGGTGAATAGCGCCTCGATATAATCGCGACAGTGCGGACGGTCGGGATGGCGGGCGACCTGGCATTTCCGCCAGGGCGTCAGGTCCTTGTAGAGGTCCTTCAGAATCTGCTGGGCTTTCTTGTCCAGCGCCTTGGCCTCTTTCTCGACGTCCATCTCGGAATTGGCCCGCGCCATGGCGCGAAGTTCTTCGGCCTTGCCTTCGATTTCCGCCAGCGGCTTTTCGAACTCGAGGTAATTCTGCATCTCTGTCCCTTCGGATCGTGCCGTCTATATGGCCTGCCCGGGCCACGGCTGCAAGAATCAGACCACGCGGGCAGTGTAAAGGTTAAGAAGCGCGGGAATGCGCACTGCGTTCCCGTCTTGGTATTGTTCGAGGTCGCGGGCGATATCGTCGCGGATCGCCGCCGCGTCCTCGGGCGATGCCTGATATAGCCGGACCACCCGGGCCGCGGGGCCAATGACGAGGACAAGTTCGGCAGCCTTTTGCGGCGAGGCTTCGATCGGCAGGTGGACGGTGACTTCCTCGCAGGCCACGTCGGCCAGTCCCGCCGCACGCAACTGCCGGATGGACCAGTCGACATCGGCCATGCCCATGGGGCCCGGCGAGTTCGGCTCTCCTTTCGGCACTTCACCAAGGCGGGCGGACGCGATCCGCGCCGGATCGCGCCAATACGGGTTGCGCGCGACGGGGGCCCATGTCGCGAAGGTCATCCGCCCCCCTGGCCGCAGAGCCTTGGCGATGTTGGCGAAAGCCCGCGGAGGGTTTCCGAAGAACATGACCCCAAACCGTGAAATGGCTGCATCAAAACCGGCGCCACTCCAATCAGCAGCCTCTGCATCGGCAAGCTGGGTGGAAAACCAGGGCGCATGCCGCAACCGCTCGGCTGCGCGCGCCAGCATCGGACCGGAGATATCGGCAGCCAACCCTCGTCCTCCTTCTCCAATGATCCCGGCCGCAGCCACGGACAAGGCGCCGGTGCCACATCCGATATCCATCACCGCGTCACCGGACTTCAGACCGGCACGCTGCAAGACCGCGTCAAGGACCTCGGACAACAGTGCATCCTGCTCGGCCTCAAAGGTAACCCAGCTTTGTCCAGAGGGGCCCGACCAGAATTGTTCCTCGTCGGAGTTCAGAACCTTGTCCATCACCCGTCTCGCTTTCCTCGACCTACCGCAACCATACCCGCCCATAGGCAGCAAGCACGACATTTCCGTCCTTCAGCTTGGCGGGGTGGTCGGAAAGTGCATCATGGAACGAGCTTATTCCCTCGGCGAGCGCCCATTCGCCGGGAACCTCGACAGTCGTTTCGGTGAAATTGAACAGACAGAGAAGAGACCCCGTGGGCGCCTCGTGTACGAGCGCGAAAACGCCCTTGGCCGGCGACTCGGGCACACGGATCACATAACCGGCGTGCAACTCGGGCGTTGCCTTTCGCCGGGCCATTGCATGACGTACACCATGCCAGACGCGCGCCTCGGGCGAGCCGTCATTGCCTTGTCGAACGCGCTCGACAGTGTCCCAGTCCATGCGTGGCCGGTGAAGCCAACGGCTGTCATGGGCGTGGTCCGGATCTTCGACATAGCCGTAGTCGTTCAGCATGGCGATCTCATCGCCCATGTAGATCAGCGGCACCCCTCCGTAGGCCGCGATCAGGACGTGCCCCATAACTATCCGTTCCACGGCATTGTCGGTTGCCGCTGCATCCCCATCGGCGAGCGCTATTTCCAGGCCCGCGAGCGATGCAAAACTGCCAGATATCCGCTTGTCGCCGGTCTCGGGATTCACGCCAAAGAGGGCCCCGCGCGAAAAGCTGCCGGGGAACACACCTTCGTAAAAATCGCTCAGGAAGCTCCTGTGCCCCGGTCCGGTCACACCAACCGCCTCGGCGTCCTGCTCCGTTATCGCCCAGCCGATATCGTCGTGGCAGCGGATATAGGTCGCATAGGTCGCATTCCGTAGAACGGAAGGAAAATGCGTCCGCAAGACATGAGACATGAGGGCCGTGTCGCGAGCCGCCAGCGCAGACCAGAACTGGACCATCAGCGAGTTATGATAGGCGAGGTTGCCTTCCTTGCCGTCATGCGCGCCGCGTCCGAGATAGGGCAGCATCTCTTGCGGGCTTACGATGGCCTCCTCCAGGTGGATGACCGCCGGACAGACGATATGGCACGCGGCCCGGAGGGCCTGCAGGATCATGTGGACCTCCGGCTCGGACTGACAGCGCGTGCCCATGCGCTTCCACATGAATGCGACTGCATCGAGCCGAAGGACATCGACGCCCTTGTTGGCCAGGTAGAACATGATGTCGACGATTTCGAGGAAGACCTGGGGGTTGGCCCAGTTGAGGTCCCACTGGTGGGTATTGAACGTGGTCCAAACCCATTTCTGCAGTGTCTCGTCAAAGGTGAAACTGCCTGGTGAGGTGTCGGGAAAAATCTCTACCAGTGTCTTCTCGTAGGCGTCCGGAAGAGTCCGGTCGCCATAGATCAGGTAATAGTCCTGCTTGACCGTATCGCCACCTCTCGCGGCCTTGGCCCAGTCATGCTCACGCGCCGTGTGGTTCAGCACCATATCCACGCAGAGCGAGATACCGCGATTGCGCAGAGCCTTCGCAACCTTCTCGAAGTCCCGCATGGTGCCATAGGCCGGGTTGATGGCCCGGTAATCCATCACCGAATACCCGCCATCCGAGTCTCCCGGCCGCGGTTTCAGGCAAGGCATGAAGTGGACGTAGTTCGCGCCGATCTCTTCCAGATAGTCGAGCTTCGAAAGCACGCCGGAGAGATCGCCGGCAAACCGGTCGATGTAGAAGACGTAGCCCACCATGTCGGGGCGTTGAAACCAGTCGGGTTCGAGGTCGCGCTTCAGGTCGAGCCACTTGAGGTCTCGCGGCCGGCGTGACCAGGCGGCGCGCATGGTGTCTTCGAGACGGTTCCGGAACTCCACATAGTCCGGATGACGTCCGTAAAGGCGCTCGAGCATGTCGAAAAGATCTCTTCGGCTCCGTTCGAACCGAAGTTCAAAAAGCTTGGAGTCGAAGGCGTTCATTGCCATTCGGTAATCCTCGGGATGCGACGACCGGTCAGGTATCGGATCGTTCTGCAACTGTCCATTGTCCGAGCATGTTGCGAACCCTTTGGCATAAGAACAAGCTGTCCGTTCTGATCTTCACGGGCGCTTGCGTTGTCGCGCTGTTCTTCGCGGTCCGATTGCTGCTTTTCACGATCTACTGGTCCGACCCGGAGCGACGCGACGCCGTGATCGAAGGCTGGCAGACGCCGGGATATGTGGCGATGTCCTGGAAGGTGCCGCGCCCTGTCATCGCCGACGCCCTTGGTCTTGAAGAGGGGGAGCGCGCGCGGGTGAGCCTGGACGATCTAGCCCGCGAGCGAGGCGTGCCGACGGCGGAACTCATAGAAGTTCTGGAAGCCGCGATCGCAGACTTCAGGGACAAAGAGCCTTGACCGAGACGCTGCTTGCACTGGTGGCCGACTATGGGACCGTGGCGCTGATGCTGACCACGTTCCTGAGCTGCCTGGCCCTGCCCGTGCCGGCGTCGCTTGCGATGCTGGCGGCTGGAGGCTTTGTCGCGGCCGGTGATTTGTCGGGGCCGCTGGTTGCCGCGGCGGCCTTCGGCGGCGCCGTACTGGGCGATCAGGTCGGGTACGGCGCGGGCAGGTTCGGGTCTGGTCTGGTGAACCGTATGGCGCAACGGCCCGGGCGAGGCGCCGCCCTGCGGACGGCATCACAGGAACTGAATGCCAAGGGCGCGCATCTGGTGTTCTACAGCCGGTGGCTGGTCAGTCCACTTGGGCCTTATGTGAACTTTGCGGCCGGCGCGATGGGACTTCACTGGCCCCGGTTCCTGCTTGCGGATATCGCGGGGGAAGCCGTCTGGGTTCTGATCTACGTGGGTCTGGGCATCCTGTTCGCGGGGAATATCACGCTCCTCGCAGACATCCTTGGCAGCCTTTCCGGACTTCTGGCAGCGCTGGCTGTGGCGCTTGGTGCTGGGTTATGGCTGCGCCGCTCCGCCCGCCAGCACCGCAAGGAACCCTGAGCTACCACAAGCGGTCCTGAGCCCGCTCCTCGTATCGATCGTCGTATGCGGCGCCGCCATGGCGCCCGCCGGACCCTTCGGCGATCAGGTCGCCCGATGTGGGAACCTCGGCGGACCGGTCTCCTTCGCGCCAGAGATCAGAGCGCAGGATGGCCTTGGAGCACTGGACATAGATCTCCGAGACGGTCACGAGGATCGCGGTGGCGGGATGCATTCCCTTGTTCTCGAACGAGGTGATCATATCGGGATCGGTCGTCAGTTTGGCGCGCCCGTTCACACGTACCACCGATGTCGCGCCGGGCACCATGAACATCAGCGATATGCGCCCGTCGCGCACGATGTTCCGCAGGGTGTCCAGACGGTTGTTCCCCCGCCAATCCGGAATTGCGAGGGTAACCGGATCTACGATCCGGGCAACAGGTCCGATGTCGCCTCGCGGCGAGCCGTCGGTGCCCTCGGGACCCACCGTCGACAGGATGACGAAGCGCGACGCCTGGATCCAGCGGGCGTGCTCGCCTTCGAGGCGGGTCACGACCTTGGAAAGCGAGGCGGGAACCGCCGGCCTGTAGAGCGTCTCGAGTTCCTCGACCGTCTCAATGAGCTTCATTCATCTGCTCCCTCGCCTCGGCGATAAGCTTGTCGGACGCGGTTTCCACGGCGTCCTCCAGGCGAGCCATGAATGCCTTGATCTCAAGTCCCGTTTCGATTGGCTCGAGAAATTCGACGACACAAACACCCGGTTTCCGCAGGAAACCGCGCTTTGGCCAAAAGCAGCCAACATTGGCGGCAACCGGCACACAGGGCTGTCCGAGTTGCTGGTAAAGCGCGGCGGTTCCGACCTTGTAGGGCTTCTTGTCGCCGGGCGCGACGCGCGTTCCCTGCGGATAGATGACCAACTGGCCAGGGTCAGCGCTTCCGCGTTCGACAGCTTGCTTCATTTTTGCGATCGCGGCGCCGCGCTTGCCACGATCAACGGGCACGCAGCCGATCCGCAAAGCGTACTGGCCGAGGATCGGGGCATACATCAGCTCGCGCTTCATGATGAACTTTGCGCGCGGGACCGCGTGATAGATCAGGATGATGTCAAAGAACGACTGGTGTTTGGCCGCGATCATGACCTCGCCACTTGGCGGCGTTCCGCGCACCTCCGCCCGAAGCCCGACCATCCAGCGCGCCGCCCAGATCACGTAGGCGCACCATGCGTCGCAGGCCTTGTGCGCCCAGTCCCGACTGAGGAGTGCGGGAATGAAGAACGCGATCGCGTAGACCAGCATCATCACGTAGATGGAGGCGTTGAAGACGAGTGACCGGACAAGTTGCATCAAGACACCTCTTTCAGGCGACGCGCCGCTGCGACGTGGGTGGCCGCATAGGCCAGGAGTGCGGCCCCAAGTGGTACCAGAAACGGCAAAAGCCACTGAAGACCCCGAAAACCAATGTCGCCAAGGAAGCCGGTTTCCGAGCCAGACGGCAACAGGAACACTGCGATCAGCCCGGCCAGTGCTCCCGCCGCTGCGCCGACCAGCGCGCGCGCGGTGAAGCGGCGGACGAATGCGCGAATGATCCATGCGTCCCGTGCCCCGACCAGCCTCAGTACATCGATGATCTGGCTGTTTGCGGCCAGCGCAGATGAGGCCGCAAGCGCGATCATGGTCGCCGTCACACCAGCGATCAGGAAGAGTGCCGCAAAACCAATAACTCTGAGGCGCTTGGCCGCCTCTACAAGAGGTTCCCGCCACCGTCCGTGGTTGTCGTAGACGGCACCGGGCGCTTCGGCTGCCAGCCGCTGGCGCAGACCCTCGGCATCAGGCCCGTCGCCCTCCTCGGTCACCTCGATCAGCACCGGAAGTCTGAGCGCGCCCAGCGGCAGGTCGTTGCCGAACCATGGAGCCAGAAGCTCTCTCTGCTCTGCGTCTTCGATCACCCGCGTCGTGGCTATCCCAGGCGTCTGCGCAAGCGCCGTCAGCACCGCGTCTGTCTGAGCCTCTCGCTGATCAGCGGGGGCCGAAATACGGATTGTAGCGGTTCCGGCCAGTTCCGCCTGCCAGCGCGCTGCGATTTCACCGGCAGCCAGCGCCAGAGCCATTGCCAGCACTGCGAGAAAGGCCATGGCCGCTGAGGACAGAATCGTCAGCATGGCTGTGAAGCCGGATGCCGGCACCACGCGTTCAGCTATGCCTTCCGGTCTTATCAACTCCCGCAGCATCAGAGTTCCGCTCCCGCGAGTGCCACTTCACCGCCGCGAATCCGCAGCACGCGGGCCGGCACATGCGACTTGGCCTGGCGAATCAGGTTCATGTCATGAGTCGCGAACAGCACTGTCTTGCCCAGCTTGTTCAACTCGATCAGCAGCCGCAGGATTTTCAGCGACATTTCCCAATCGACATTTCCCGTCGGCTCGTCGGCCAGGACTATATCCGGTGACAGGATGACGGCCCGCGCCAGCGCGGCCCGCTGACGTTCGCCGCCCGACAATTCAGGAGGGCGGCTTTCCGCCAGAGGCTTCAGCCCGACCCAACCCAGAAGTTCGTCCAGATGCCGGTCGATCTCGGAATTTCTCCCCTCGGAAACCGTGGCCGGCAGCAGGATATTTTCGGCGACCGACAGGTGGTCGATGAAACGGCTGTCCTGATGGACCACGCCAATCCGCTGCCGCATGCGCGCAACAGCGTTCCGGTCCAGCCGGGAAACATCCTCTCCCAAGAGACGCACATGTCCCTGACTGGGCTGCATCTCCAGAGAGCACAGGCGGATCAGGGTGGTTTTCCCGGCGCCGGACGGTCCTGTCAGAAAATGAAAACTGCCAGGCGCAAGCGACAGAGAGACGCCGTTGAAAAGCCAACGCCCGCTATATTCCATGGCAACATCGTCGAATTCGATCACTCGTGCCCCCTGCCTCCCGCGCGACGCTTTTGCCTCAGTCTTTGCCCGGGATCAACGCTCGCGGCTTCCGTGTTGGGATCCAAAGTGTTAATAGCTTCAGAGGCAGTGTGCACCTCAAGCCGTAAAGGCGGGGGACTATTATTTGGGGCAAGGACATTAAAGATGCGGCTGATCTGTCCGAATTGCAGTGCACAGTACGAGATTGACGCGTCGCTGATCCCCGACGAGGGACGCGACGTGCAGTGCTCGAATTGCGGCCACACATGGTTCGAACTTCCGCCTGCACCTCCGGCGTTCGCAGACGCGCCCGCTCCTGAGGAGACGCCCGAGGAATCTATCGCCGAACCTGCGGTGGCGGAGACCGAGACGGGCTCCGCGGATATCGAAGCGCCGGAGCCGGAAGCTGCGGAAACTTACGAGCCAGAGCCGGAACCCGAAGCTGTCGCCTCTGCCGAACCGGAGCAGGAGCGTGACGAAGAACCGGAACCGCAGGACACAGTTCCCGCCACCGGCGACGATACTGATGAGGAACACCCGAGTACCGCCGCACGTGCCATCGCGGCTGCATCGGAAGACGTGGAGAAGGAAACGTCCGAAGTCGATCCTTTCGCAGCCGCCGCAGCGGCAGGAGCGAATTTGCAGCGCCGGCGCCCTGCCGATCAGGCGGCTTTGGATATCCTGCGCGAAGAGGCCGAACTTGAGATGTCTCAACGCCGCGCAACGCCGACGGCCGGGCTGGAAACCCAGACCGACATGCAGTTTGACGAAGTGCGCAAGCGAGACACGACATCTCGCGCCCTGCGCGCAAGGATGGCGAGAGAGGCCACCGAGGAGGCGGGCAAGAAAGGCAAGCCCAAGGCACAGGATCGGCGTGTGCGGTCATTGGACGACGGGTACGAGGCCCCGCGCCGCGACCTGCTTCCCGATATCGACGAGATCAACTCGAGCCTGAAGGCGCGCAAGGGCCGCGTCGAAGCCGCGCCCGCCGACGAAGAGCAGCGCCGGGGATTCCGGGCCGGTTTCCTGCTGATGGTCACCATCGCCGTGCTGATGATGATTGCCTATGCCTGGGCACCGGCCATCGCGGGTGCGGTGCCGTCACTGGAAGGCGCGCTTCTGGTCTATGTCGACCTTGCAAATGGCGCCAGGGACTGGATCGACGGGCTGTTCGGCGGCTAGGCTGCCCCGGCCAGAGCGAAATTTGGCCGAGAACCGGACCCTGACCCCTGAGTGTCGGGCTACGTCCTTGCTCCTACCAAATGAGCAGTAGGGAGCCTTGTCCCGGTTCCTTGCCTCCGCGCTTGTTCCTGATCTCACGGTGAACTGCGCGGCTCCGGGGCTGACGGAAGTAACGAAGATGTCTTCGGGTGCTTCGGACGCTTATGTCGGCCACTTGAATGACCGGGAAGTTTCGGGCCGGACGACGTCAGTGGACGATGTCTTGGAGCACGTGCAGGAAATTCTCGTCACATCCATGGTGACGGGACAGGTTCTGATCACGGACGGCGGGAATCACTTTGGGTAACGCCCCGACTAGAAGCGCTCCAGCAACCGTTTGAGATACTCCAACTCCTCTGTCGGGCGCTCTTGTTCGCCTGATCGACGGCGGATCTCGTCCAGAAGTTCGCGGGCGCGACGGTAAACGTCTTCGCCTTGCAACAGCTGTTCGTCGGTGCCGACGCGACCGTTGTCCCCGACATCCCGGCCTAGCGGATCCCGCGTGCCGTCCGGGTTGTTGCGCCCCAGCGCATCGCCCTGCTGGCCGCCCTGCTGGTTCTGTTGCTGCTGGGCCATTTGCTCGGCCAGTTCTCGCATCCCTTCACGCAGAGCCTCCATGGCATCGGCCTGGTTGTCGAGAGCGCCGGCAAAATCCTCTTCGCGCAGAGCTTCCTCGGCTTCGTCCATGGCTTCACCGGCACGACCCAGGCTCTCTCTTGCGGCGTCTCCTTCGGGAGTTCCCGCTCCGGGGAGGTTCTGCATCTGACGGTTCAACTCGTTCCGCAGCGCCTGCTGGCGATCAGCGAGGCTCTGTTCCCCGCTCTCGCCGTCCTGAGGCTGCCGACCTCCCCCCTGTTGGCCCTGCTGGCCCTGACCCTGGCCTTCGCTGTGCTGCTGACCGCGCCCTTCGCCATCGCCCGAACGGCCTTCATTCTGCTGGGACTGGCCTGCCTGCGCATCCGGGTTGAACTGCTCCTGCAGATCGCGGAACGCCTCGTCGGACAGCCCCTGCTGTTGCCGGAGGGTTTCGGCCAGCCCTTCCATCGCCTGTTCCCCCGGCGATTGCTGACCTTGCTGACCGCGCGTGATCTGCATGTTCTCCATCATCTGGCGCAGCTGATCTAGAAGCTGCTGCGCTTCGGCCATACGGCCCTGCTCCATGAGTTCCTGAAGCCGGTCCAACATGTCCTGCAGGTCCTGGCTGGACATCTCCTGCATCTCCTGGTTCTCGGAGAGCTGTTGATCCTGCTGATCGCCCTGCTGTTCAGCCAGCTGACGCATGTATTCCTGCATTGCTTCGCGCAATTCCTGCATCAGCTCGGCAATTTCCTCGTCAGTCGCACCGTTCTCGATGGCTTCGGAAAGCCGATCTTGCGCGCGGCGCAAGCGCTCGAGCGCATCGCCAAGGTCGCCCTCCTCGATCTCCAAAGCGAGGGTCCACAGCACTTCGGCCAGCTCGTCAACGATCTCGTCATCCAGAAGCTCAAGCGAGACCCGGGTTTCAAGACGCCTAACTGCATAGCGCAGCTTCAGATACACCGTTTCGGAGCGAAAGATATCGTCGGGCTTGTACGACACAGCCCGCAACACCTGCGCGACGCGGGGTGCATTCGTGCGGTTCCACAACAGGTCACGCCTCTGTTCAATGATCGCCTTGGCAAGCGGATCGAAGAAACGGCGACCGGGAAGCGTGGCGAATTGCGGAGCCGACAGGCCTTCCTGCCCTGCCGCATCCAATGCGAAAAGCTCGACCGCGACTGGCAGGTTCGCCCAGGGATGCTTCGAAAAATCATCCATCGCAGTTTCCGAGAAGTCGCGCCGATCCCCCGATATCGTCATCGGAAGATCGAGGACGATCATGTCGCGCGGCTCGGGGTCGGTTGCGAGACCGAAGCGCCGATCGACTTCGGGCAGGTCGAGCACGATTTCCATGCGGCCGCCAACGACGCCATAGTCGTCCTTTGCGGTAAAGGGCGCTTCCATACGTCCGCCCTGACCCTGCGCAATCGGCCCGTCGAACTCGATTTCGGGAAGCGAATCCTCTGTCGCTGTAATCTGCCATTCCCGGCCGGCGGGTCCGTCGATTCTCAGGACGCCGGACTGCACGACCTCGAAGGACTGGCCGGGATCGGTTGCTGGCGGCAGGTCTTCCGTTCTGGCAGAAACGGTCTCGTGCAGGGTCAGCGCCCCGACCTCGCCATAGAAACGAATGGTCACCCGGCTGCCCTGAGGCACGGAAAAACCGTCGCGTTGGATGTCATTCAGGTAAAGGCTGGGCTGGCCCGTGTAGAGCGGTGGCTCGATCCAGCCCTCCCATGCCGGTCCGGTCGCAAGTACGTCATTGCCCCGGCTTGTAACCTCGGTCACCGTCGCGACGCGCAGGAAAGATCCGAACAAAAGCGCCACGACAAAGGCCAGAAGTGCAACATATCGCAGGGCATACGGGTCGCGCCGCGAGAGCCGGAGATCAGGCTCCGGCGCGCGCGCGGACCTGATGCGCTCGCTCATGCGGGCCACGTGAGCCTTCCAGACGGCCTCCGACGCTTCATCGCCGGCACCGATGGCTTGAGTATCCGAAAGCGCCGCGATGGGGCGGCCCGGCAGCGTCCGGTCAAGACGGTCGAGCGCCTCGTATCGAGTCGGCAGGCGGAACTTGCTGAAGCCGTGGACCAGCGATCCGCCCATGGCCAGAATGGCAAGAACGCCGAGCGACCAGACCGCTTCAAGTGGAAGCGTCTCGTGAAGCCCCAGCATCAATGCGGATAGAGTCAGGAGCAGTACGGTCCAGAGCGGCCAGAAGGAACGGAACACGCGCTCGGCCAGCAGACCCGCATGGGTCAGCCGCAGGGGCCATGCCAGCCGCCTTGCCGCGTCAGCTGAAAGATCGCGCGTCTCTGCCATACGCCCATATATAGGGCCGGAATCGGGTTATGCCGATCCCTCGAGCCATTGTGGGATGGTATCTCGATTTATGATCTCGTCAAAGGTCGGACGTGACCTAATGACAGCGAATTGATGCCCATGCACCAGAACTTCGGGGATAAGCGGTCGCGTGTTGTATTCGGAGGCCATGACGGCGCCATATGCACCGGCCGAACGGAAGGCCACGAGATCGCCTGAAACCATCGGCGGCAGGGGACGCTGCCGCGTGAACGTGTCCCCGGTTTCACAGACCGGGCCGACGACGTCTATCGGGTGTAGCTCGGTCCCAGCGGGCGCTTCCTTGACCGGTACGATGTCATGCCAAGCCCCGTACATCGCTGGACGGATCAGGTCGTTCATCGCGGCATCCAGGATCAGGAAATCGCGGCCTTCGCCGGATTTCACGTAGATCACGCTCGACACCAGAATACCCGAATTGCCCGCGATGAGACGGCCCGGCTCGATCTCGATTTCGCACCCGAGGTCCCCGACGGTGCGCTTTATGACCTCGCCGTATTCCATCGGAAGTGGCGGAGCCTTGTTCGAACGCTCATAGGGAATGCCAAGCCCGCCACCCAAATCCAGTCGCCGGATATCGTGCCCGTCCACGCGCAGTTCCCGGGTCAATTCGGCGACTTTGGTGTAGGCAAGCTCGAAAGGTTCGAGGTCCGTGAGCTGGCTACCGATATGGACATCGATACCGATGACCTCCAACCCCGGAAGAGACGCGGCATGCGCATAGACCTCGCGGGCCCGGCTGATTGGAATACCGAACTTGTTCTCGGACTTTCCCGTCGCGATCTTCTCATGTGTCTTCGCATCCACGTCCGGGTTCACCCTAATGGTGATCGGCGCGACCACACCCAGACGGCTTGCGACTTCGGAGAGGAGTTCCATCTCTGGTTCGCTCTCGACATTGAACTGGCGAATTCCGCCTGTCAGCGACAATTCCATTTCTTCAGCGGTCTTTCCGACGCCGGAGAATACTATGCGATCCCCTGTAAAACCGGCGGCCTTGGCCCGGCGGTACTCGCCTCCCGAGACGACATCTACTCCTGCGCCCAGCGACGCCATCAGCCGCAGAACGGCCTGGTTCGAGTTGGCCTTCATTGCGTAACAGACGAGATGATCCAGACCGGCAAGCGCCTCGTCGAAGAGTCGGAAATGCCGGGTCAGCGTAGCTGTCGAATAGACATAAAACGGCGTGCCGACAGCTGCCGCAATCTCGGGGATGGCGACGTCTTCGGCGTGCAGGATGCCGTCTCGATAGAGAAAATGGTCCATGGGTCTTCCCGTCAATTCTGACCCGGCGCTCATATCCCGCGCGTTCGAAAGGTGCAACGGATGCAGCCATTGACACAACCGTTCCCGACCATGAGCATTTGCTTGGGGGGAGGTAACGCGATGGAATACGAAGTCTTTGCAGAACGGGAAAAGGCAGGATGGGCCGATTCCGATATTGTGGAGGGATATATCCGCGGCTTCGGGCCCGTGGTCGACAGCGCCTGCGACGCGCATATTTCGGCGTTGCACGACAGAACCAAGGTTCTTGATCTTTGCTGCGGGCAGGGAACGCTGACGGGACGTCTGGCCGCTCGGGGCCATTATGCCGAGGGCTTGGATTTCTCGCCGGATATGTTGAACCGGGCACGATCGGCGGCGCCTGGCGTTGTGTTCACTCGGGGCGATGCGCAGAACCTGCCCTATGACGACAATTCCTTCGACGCGGTCGTCTGCAACTTCGGAATGATGCACATCCCGGACCAACCGAAAGCGCTTGGCGAAGCCGCGCGGGTTCTCAAGCCCGGCGGCATGTTTTCGATGACTTCCTGGGTCGGCCCGGAAGCGTCGGATGCATTCCGGCTGATTTTTGCGAATGCCCGCGCCAATATGCCCGAGGGAATTTCTCCACCGTCACAGCCGGATCTGTTCGTCTATGGCCGGCCCGCGGACAGTGCCGGTTTGCTGCGCACAGGAGGTCTTGCCGTCCTGCGACATGAAATCCTGCAGTTGGCGTGGGATCTCGAAAGCGCGGAAGAACTGTTTGATATCTTCCTGAACGGCACCGTGGGCGCACGCATTACGCTGATGTCACTGGATGCGGACGGCAGGTCGAAGGCTGCCGAGGCGGTCAGGAAGGCCGTCGAGAACGATTTCCGCACGGAAAAGGGGTACCGTGTTCCAGCCCCTGTCGCGCATATCCTTGCGTCCCCGATCTGATCTTGCCTTTCTCGAACCGAACGCCACTCTTGGCCCAAAGGGAGAACATATCATGGTCAAGACAGTCATCATCGAGGAAACCGGCGGTCCGGAGGTTCTGAAAATCGTCGATCGCGAGATCGGGGAACTGGGACCGGGAGAAATCCGGATCCGGCATGAGGCGATCGGGCTGAACTTCATCGATTGTTATCACCGCTCGGGGCTTTACCCGATGAAGCTGCCTGTCGCGCTTGGGATGGAAGCCGCGGGTGTGGTTGAGGCGGTTGGCGAAGGGGTGAGCCACCTGAAGTCCGGCGATCGCGCCGCATACGCCTCGAATCCACCAGGCGCATATTGCGAAGCACGGGTGATGCCTGCGGCACAGGTCTGCCCTCTTCCCGATGGCGTCTCGTTCGAGGATGCCGCATCCATCATGCTTCAGGGACTGACGGTTCAGTCCCTGTTCCACAGGACGACACCCATCGCCAAGGGGGATACCGTACTGTTTCATGCTGCGGCGGGCGGGGTCGGATTGATCGCCTGCCAATGGGCGAAATCGGAAGGCATACGGCTGATAGCGACCGCGGGTTCTGACGAGAAATGTCGGCTGGCGGAAGCCCACGGCGCGGATGTCTGCATCAACTACCGAACCGAAGATTTCGTCAGCCGCGTCAAGGAGTTGACCGGAGGGAAAGGTGTTCCCGTGGTGATGGACTCGGTTGGCAAGGACACGTTCGACGGATCGCTGGATTGCCTCTCACCTCTGGGCATGATGATCAGCTTCGGAAACGCCTCCGGTCCGGTGCCGCCGTTCAGTCTGGGGGTGTTGGCACAGAAGGGGTCTTTGAAGATCACGCGTCCGACGCTTTTCGCCCATATCGCGGACCATGCGGTTTGCCAGGAGATGGCGCGGAATCTGTTTGCGAAGCTGGAGTCCGGGGCGGTAAAAACCAATATCGGACAACGCTATAAGCTGGACGACGTGGCCGAGGCGCACCGGGCGCTGGAAGCGCGCGAGACGACGGGATCGACCATTTTCACGCTTTAGAAGGCGCTGAAGAACTCCTGCGGCAAAGCGTATGCGAAACGTCGGCAAAACGTATGGCATTCGTATGGCACAAGGCAGCGGAAGCCCGATCCGATGAGCGCGGATCACCGCGAGAGCCCGCGCCCCTGCCCGCGCTTCGGCCGCCCGTCATATCAGGCCATCGTCGGCTCAACAGATGCCGCCGCGTCTTCGATCAAACCGCGCAGCCACTCGTTCAGGGGCGAGCGGTTCAGACGCGCCGGCCAATACATCTGTACGTCCGTCGCAGCCGGAACCGGGCATGGCGAGATGTGGAGCCGGGACGCGAACTGGCGCGCAATCAGTTCGGGCAACGCGCAAACCAGGTCTGTTCCCGGGATAAGATGCGGCAAATCGGCCGGATCGGGCGTGCTGGCGACGACATCGATCGTTTCGGCCGCCTGATCGAGGTTCTGCAGGTAGATGGGCCGCCATGTCGCGCCGTAGTGGATGACAAGGTGTCGGGCGCTTGCGAATTCCGCGACGCTGACCGGCCCCTTCGTCAATGGGTTCGCCTTGTCCATGACGCAGACATAGGGGCTGGTCAGCAGGCGCTTGCCGTAGATTCCACTCTCCTCGATTGAAACGGGTGTAAGGGCAATGTCCGCCCGTCCGGAGAGAAGGTGATCCTTTGCATTGGTGAACCCGGTGATCATCTCGAGATGAATGCCGGGAGACGCCCGGCGCAGGGCACGCAGAACCGGCGGCATCAGCACGCTGCGCGACAGGTAGGTGGCCGATATGGAGATATCCGCCGATGCGACCGCGGGGTCGAACTCTGCCGGGCTTGCCGCGCGCTCGATCTCGCCCAGCACGACTTCGACCGAGGAGACAATGTCGCGGCATCGGTCGGTTGCCGCGATCGTTGCACCCTGGCGAACAAAAAGCGGATCATCGAAGGCGCGGCGCAGACGGTCGATCGTGTAGCTGACTGTCGATTGGTTCACGTTCAACTCGGCTGCCGCCTCGGTAAAGGAGCCGCGTCTGAAGACCAGCCGCAGGGTGCGGAGAGCGGCAAAGTCGATATTGCTGAGTTGAGCGTTCATGAATGTTGGCCCTGTCGCGATCACACCATCGAATTTTTCGATTTTATATATCTATTCCATCTAATCGACCAATACTATGTTCACGCCTATCGTTCTCCCAGACCTTCATGGTGATCAGGAGAAAGCCGATGGCACATATTACCCATGAAACCGAACAGATCGCTGCAAACGGCAGGTCTGCCTCGAGAACCATTGCGTCGTCCATTTGCAGAGGAGCAGTGCGGTTCGTCACGGCGATCGGAGAGGATGGGCGGGACGGGACCGGTCGACCAGCAAGAGCCGCGGATCAAACCGACGCCAGAACCGACAGCTCTTATGGACCGGAGGTTGCGGATCACATCAGGAGCGTCATCGAAAAGGGGTATTTCGAGGAAAGCTCGGGAGAACAGGTCTTTGTCCCCTGGTACATCCGCTCCCTGCTCATTTCCGAGATGAACAGGCATCTTTAAGCATGCCACATGGGAAACAGGGAAAGCGGCACGGCGATTGCGCGGAAACGGACCGTGCGATCAGTGTCAGCAGCGACCTTTCCAAGGCACGAGATAGTTCTCGGCACGGCGCATCAGGATATCAATCCCAGAGCCGATCACGCCGATCAGGATAATGCCCATCAGCACGATGTCAGTCAGCTGGAACTTGGAGGCGACCATGATCATCATGCCGGCGCCTTCGGATGCGGCGACGAGTTCGGCGGCGACGACCTTGCCCCAACAGACCCCCATCGCGACGCGCGCGCCCGTGAAAATCTCGGGCAGCGAGTTGGGAACGATGACGTGTCGCATGATCTGGAACTTGCTGGCGCCCAGCGAGTACGCAGCATGGACCTTGGAGATGTTCACGCCTGACACGCCCGCTCGCGCAGCGATGGCCATGATCCAGAGCGAGGCCAGGAAGAGAAGAATGATCTTGCCCGTCTCGCCAATTCCAAACCAGATGATGACGAGCGGGATCAGGGCGAGCGGCGACCCCGGGCCTGATCCCGTACCAGAAAGGACCTCACGCCCATGGTTTCGAACGAGACTTTCAAAGGGAGCTTCACCCAGCAGGAGCCGATCCCGGACGAGGCGATCGCCGCCGCGGTCGCGGTGCTGCGCAGCGGCAGGCTGCATCGCTACAATGTTGAACCGGGCAAATTGGGCGAAACCGCCATGCTGGAGCGGGACTATGCCCGCTGGCAGGGCGCGACGTACTGCCTGGCTGTGGCATCCGGCGGCCAGGCCATGCAGATCGCCCTCAGAGCCGCTGGCGTCGCGCCGAATGATCCGGTTCTGACGAACTCGTTCACCCTGGCGCCCGTTCCGGGGGCCATTCATGCGGTCGGGGCCCGTCCGGTACTGGTGGAGATCGACGAGAACCTGCTTATCGACATGACCGATCTTGCCACGAAGGCCGAACGCTCGGGCGCGAAGTTTCTGCTGCTGTCGCATATGCGCGGTCACCTCTGCGACATGGACCGGCTCATGGACATCGCAGACGCGCATGGTCTGGTCGTCATCGAAGATTGCGCGCATACGATGGCGGCGCGCTGGAACGGCAAGAGGTCGGGAAACTTCGGCCTTGCGGGATGTTTTTCGACACAGACCTACAAGCATATCAACTCGGGCGAAGGCGGGTTCCTTACCTCGGATGATCCGGACTTCATAGCGCGGGCGACGATCCTGTCGGGCAGCTACATGCTTTACGAGCGCCACGGAGCAGGACCCGCGCCTGCACACTACGATGTGCCGCGGTACGAAATGGCGAACATGTCGGCCCGCATGGACGAGCTGCGGGCGGCGATTCTGCGGCCACAACTTGCCACGCTGGAAGAGAATGCGAAGCGCTGGAACGCGCGTTACGACGCGGTGGCGCAGGAGCTTGAGGGATCGAACGAGATCGTTCTGCCACGCCGTCTGGACGGGGAATTCATGGTCGGATCCTCCATACAGTTCCGCCTGCCGGACCGGGACGCCGCCTCGTGCCGCGACTTCGTGGGACGTGCTGCCGCGCGCGGCGTAGAACTCAAATGGTTCGGCGCGGCGGAGCCAACCGGGTTCACCTCGTCGCATGCGCATTGGCACTATGCCGAGCGGCAGAGCCTGCCCAATACCGACCGGGTCCTCGCAACCCTGTTCGACATGCGGCTGCCTCTGACCTTCTCGCTGGAGGACTGTCACCTGATCGGACGGATCATCCGGGACGTCGCGGGCGATCCTCTCCCCTGATAGGACCACGCGGAGGAATTCGCGAACCACGAACGCCGCTGACGCAGCGCGTGCCTTGCCGCTTTGTTTTGGGCCCGGCCACAACAGGACGGCGACCGGACAAGCCAATATGAGATGGATCAAGGCAATGGCATCCATCCTGGCGCTGAATGTCTGCAAAGCAGAGGTGAAGCATGAGCGCGCTAGGATTGAAGATCATCGACACCGCGGTTCACGATGCGAATGCGTGGATCAATGAAGTCGACTACAGAACCGATTGGAGTAACAAGCAGCGATCGTACCGGCTGCTCCGGCAGGTTCTGCATGTCGTTCGGGATCACCTGAGCGCCGATGAAGCAGCGCAACTTGGCGCTCAGTTGCCGACGCTGATCCGGGGCATCTATTACGAAGGTTGGAACCCGTCGAAAACACCGGTCACGGAGCGGAAGCCCGAGGGGTTCATTGCCCGTGTGCAGGAAGCCTTCGAAACCGATCCGCTGGGAGATGCGGAGCATGCGATCGCGGCTGTGTTCGATGTGCTGGATGCTCACATCTCGGAAGGCGAGATGGATCAGGTGAGGGTGACGTTCACCAAGAAGATCCGTGCGATCTTCTGATCGGCGGGCAACACGGTTCGGAGGATTTCGGGAAACGAAAGGAGCGGCGGCGGATGTCTTCAGCACAACTGGATGCGATGATGGACCTGTCTCAGGCCCGAGCAGAGGCATATCTTCACATCGCGAAGAGCATGGTCATGAACGAATTCGGGCCTGCGACGGAGCATACCCATACCGGCATGGCGATCGCTCTTGCCACCGCAATGATGCAACATGAAGGCGCGCAGATCATCGCGGACGCGTTTCGCGTGGCGGAAAGCTAGGACAACCGCGCAGCCCTTGGGCATGACGCCTTAGCCAAGTTCCTTCAGCAACCACTCCGCACGCTCGACATGGGCGCGGGCCACTTCGAGTTTCTTCTCGAGACGAGCCTTTTTTTCCGCGGAGTTCACCTCGGCGATCTCGGCCTCGAGTTCCTCCGATTTCTTCTGGAGCTTGTTCAGGACCTTCTTCACATGGGAGGGCTTTATCTCGCTTGCCTTGCCGCTGTCGCGGCGCTCATTGTATTCGACAACCTTCGCGGCAAGTTTCTTCAGACCCATGTACTCATCTCCGATGGTTGCCCTGACTTACGGCAATAGAGCCGTTTCATGACGTTTTTGTAACGCTTCCTTCAGGCGATTGCGCCTCTTTTCCGGCGTCGGGCGTGGTAAAGGTTTCATCCAATTCTTCATCTTCAAGCGACAGGAGCCGTTCGACTTCGGCCATGGCGCTGTCTCTTTCGACGTAATAGCTCCGCGCCGCATCGATCAGGTCGCGCATGGCGCTGTAGGCATAACTTGAATCGTTCAGGAACGAGGTTGCGGCCGCCGGGCTGAGCCTTCCGCTGCGGATCAGCGCGTCGACCTGCTGTGTCGTCGCACGCGCGGCGTCTTCGATATGGACCCGTTCCTGATCGAGCCAGAGCGCGCTACGATCCTCGGGCGCCGCAATGCCCAATTTGCGGATTTCCACTGCGATCCGCGCGATTTCCGTTCTCAGCCCGTCGTACAACTCGGTGACGGCACCCTGGGGGCGGGTTGTATAGCGCAGGATATTCTTGCGCAGGTGTTTGACCGACTTGACCGCCTGCACGATGTCGCTGGAGACATCCCGAAGCGCGTAGATCCGGTCAGCGATCTCGGGCGCCATGCGTTTATCGCCTGCCCGCGTGGTGAATTCCACGATCGCCGAATACAGGGATTTGACCCGGTGCTCGTAGCCTTCGTCGATGTCGAGATCGATGGGCCTTCGGCTTCGCGCCACGGCTCCGGCGATGTCATCGGTCGCGAAGATTTGCTGCCTGTGCAGGTTCAACCCGTGAAAAATCAGTTCCGCGGCATTCTCGTAGAGATGGAGGACTTCCTTGCGCAGGGCGATCTCCATCGTCTGTGGGAACTCGTCGACGGCTTCGTTCAGGAAATGCGGGCGGCTCACATCTGGCAAGGGCTCGACGATACGCCCTTCCAGAAACGCGATGAGCCTTTTCAGCAAGGGGAGCATCAGGGCGACGCCAAGCACGTTGAATACCGTGTGGAACACGGCCAGTTTCATCGCGAAATCGGTGGGAGCGATCCCGACAAGGGCGCTGATCCAGTCCACTGCGTCCCGTAGAGGCGCGATGAAGACCAATGCCACGCCCGCAGTCACGACATTGAAAATGGTGTGGGCCAGCGCCAGTCGTTTGCCCTGGAAATTCGCGCTGAGCGATCCGATGACCGCCGTGATCGTTGTTCCGATATTGGCGCCGATGGCCAGCGCGAGCGCGTTCTCGTAGCTGATCTGCCCCGACGCAAGCGCCGTCAGGATGAGAACCATCGTTGCGTGACTGGACTGCATGATCACCGTGGCGACCGTCCCGACGACGGTATAGACGACAAGGCCAGCGATGCCGGCGAGGGCGAAGCGCGTCAGGTCGATCTGGTCCTTGAATGCCTCGAAGCCCTCCTTCATGTGATGGATGCCAAGGAACAGGAAGCCGAGGCCGGCCAGCGCGTATCCGATGCCGCGCAGCCCCTTGGACTTCTGGAACACGAGAATGATGCTGAGCGCGATCATCGGCATCGCGTAGGCCGCGATATTCACCTTCAGACCGAGCCCTGCGACGAGCCATGCCCCAGTAGTCGTGCCGATGTTCGCGCCGAAGATAATGCCGACGCCTCCGACCAGCGAGATCAGCCCGGCGCTGAGGAACGAGATGGTAATGACGGAAACAAGCGAGCTTGACTGGAGCAGCGTTGTCGAAACGATGCCGAAACTCATCGCCCGAAGCGTGGAACCCGTTGCGCGCTCCAGGATGCGTTCGAGGAATCCCCCGCCAAAGAGTTTGAAGCCGTCCTCAAGCATCAGCATGCCGAAGAGGAAGATCGCGACACCCGCCGCTATCTCCTGGGCATCGGGGCTGACCCAGAACGTCAAGATGAGAGCCCCTATGGCGACGGGAAGATAGTACCGCTTCATGTTCGCGGTACTCCGAAGTGCATTTTTTCAAGACCGGGAGACCGCGTCACACGGTTTGCGTGACCCGTTTTCGCTTTCCGGGCGATAGCGGCTTTCTGCCGCGGCTCAGGCATTCCTTGCTCCCGATGGCTTCAACGACTGGTAACCGCCGCAGTTGGTGTTACCGCCCCGATACAACACGTCGCACAAAGCCCGGTCCTTGACCTGTGTCATTGGCGTGGGGCGTGTCGGCTTGAAGATAACCGCGTCCATACGGGAGACAGGCAAGCCAGGGGGATCGCGCCTTGTTGAGAACGGAGAACATCGAAACCGCTGTGCAGCGGAACCGGGACGAATTGTTCCGCTTCGGAACTGCACTGATCTTCGTCATCGGCATCATGCTGTTCACAATCGTTCGGACGGACGGCGGGATCGACGGTATCCTTCTGGTCGCCGCTGCGATGATTGGCGGTTACATGGCCATGAACATCGGCGCGAACGACGTGGCCAACAATGTTGGCCCGGCTGTCGGATCGCATGCCATAACGCTGACGGGCGCGATCGTGATCGCCGCCTTTTTCGAGGCGGGAGGCGCGCTTATCGCGGGTGGTGATGTTGTCGGCACGATCAAGAGCGGCATCATCAATCCCGACCTTGTCGCTGACCGCGATACGTTCATCTGGCTCATGATCGCCGCTCTGCTCGCCGCTGCGGTCTGGCTGAATTTCGCGACCGCAGTGGGCGCTCCCGTATCCACCACCCATTCGATCGTCGGTGGCGTTCTTGGAGCCGGGATCGCCGCCGCCGGATGGGGAATCGCGGATTGGTCCGTGGTCGGCCAGATCGCCGCGAGCTGGATCATCTCTCCGGTCATGGGTGGCGTAATCGCTGCCGGGTTTCTCTATCTCATCAAGCACACGATCACCTACAAGCAGGATGTGCTGGCTGCCGCAAACCGTATGGTTCCCGTTCTGGTCGCGATCATGGCCTGGGCCTTTGCGACATACCTGATGCTGAAGGGCGTCAAGAAGATCGTCTCGGTCTCTTTCCCCGTTGCGCTTCTTATCGGGGTTGTCATGGCTGTTGCCGTCTTCCTGATCATGCGGCCCTATATCGCGCGGAAAACGGCGACGCTGGAAAACCGCAAGCATAGCGTCAACGACCTCTTCACGATTCCGCTGATCTTCGCCGCCGCGCTTCTGAGTTTTGCACATGGAGCGAACGACGTAGCGAACGCCGTCGGTCCCCTTGCGGGAATCAACGAGGCCATCATGGCCGGGGGAGTAGCGGCTCGCGCGTCGATCCCGCTTTGGATCATGGCGGTAGGCGCAATCGGGATTGCTCTTGGGCTTGCGCTGTACGGTCCCAAGCTGATCAAGACGGTCGGAAGCGAGATCACCGAACTGGACAAGATGCGGGCCTTCTGCATCGCACTGGCGGCTGCGATCACGGTGATTATCGCGTCGCAACTGGGGCTTCCGGTCAGTTCCACCCATATCGCGGTCGGTGGGGTCTTTGGCGTTGGCTTCCTACGCGAGTACATCAAGTCCAGCTATGCGCGCATGCTGGACCAGATCCGGGAGCATCACGCCGACCACGACCCAGAGGCCGTCGAAGCGTTTCTTGCGCGTTTCGAGGCCGCCGACGTGGCCACCAAGGGCGAGATGCTGCGCAATATGAAGGCACAGGCCGCCGAAGAGCGTCTACTTGGGAAACAGGAAAGACGCGGGCTTGGGCGGGTTCACAGGGTTGAACTGGTCAAGCGTAACCTTCTGCTGCGCATCGCGGCGGCGTGGATCATCACGGTTCCGATTGCCGCTGTCCTCTCGGCAATGTTTTTCTTCATGATACGCGGGATGTTGCTGCCCTGACGGGCAAGCCGAGGCAACCGGGTTGCTGCGTGCCCTAGCCCACCGGCCTTGTTCTGAGGAACAGGTACAGCGGCAGGCCGCAGCTGACGCCGATGCAGAAGGTTGCCGGGATCGCGATGAGGGCGGACCAGTTCCGGCGGACCCGGGTCTCGGCGATGATCCAGACGGTCAACGCGGTCGCGGCGATGGTCAGATCCCAGGTCAGGCCGGTTGTCGAGGCGTTCACGTACCAAGCGTCGATCAGACCCGAGAGACCGGTGCCGGTTTCGCGCATGTAGGTCACGAACCAGTACATGGGGTGTATTGCGCCCCAGACCGCGAGGGCCAAGTATATCATCCTCAGGGGCGACATTAGAGCGTTCCCTTGACCCCGATACGCGCTTCGCCGGACACGGTCACGCCGGTTTCGACTGGCTCAGGCTCGCCGTCGGCTCCGCAGGCCGCGAGGGCAAGGATGAGGATCGCCCACCTCATGGGCTGACCGCCACGCCGACGCCGCCGACACGCCCTGAAACCGACGGGGTGACGCTGAGACCGCTCGAACTGATCGAGAGCCCGGCGTTCAGCGACGGGTCCTCGCAAGCCGGGAGCAGGATGAGGACGACAAAAGCCAGCTTCTTCATTCCAGACGTTCCTTCCAGCGGACGATCTGCGCGCGCACCTGGTCGGGTGCCGTGCCTCCGTAGGATGTGCGGCTTCTGACGGAGTTGTCCACACCCAGGACGTCATAGACGCCTTCGGTGATCGAAGGATGGGCGGATTTCATCTGATCGAGGCTGAGGTCAGGCAGGTCGCAGCCCTGGTCTTCGGCCAGAGCGACGAGGCGGCCGGTGACGTGGTGCGCGTCGCGGAACGGAAGCCCCGCTTCGCGCACAAGCCAGTCGGCAAGGTCGGTGGCCGTGGAGAACCCCGAGGATGCAGCCGCGCGAAGGGCGTCGGGATTGGCGGACATGTCCTTGACCATGCCTTCCATTGCGGCGAGCGCCAGCATCAGGCTGTCCGCGGCGTCGAAGACCTGTTCCTTGTCCTCCTGCATGTCCTTTGAATAGGTGAGCGGCAAACCCTTCATCACCGTGAAAAGACCCACTGTCGCGCCCAGGATGCGGCCGATCTTGGCGCGCACGAGTTCGGCGGCGTCGGGATTCTTCTTCTGCGGCATGATCGAGGAGCCGGTCGAGAACCGGTCGGACATTCGGACGAAACGGAACTGCGCGGAGGACCAGATCACGAGTTCTTCGGCGAAGCGGCTGAGGTGCATGGCACAGATCGAGGCGGCCGCGAGGAACTCGAGCGCGAAATCGCGGTCGGCCACCGCGTCGAGCGAGTTGGCCGAGGGGCGATCGAAGCCCAGCGCCCTGGCGGTTGCGTGCCGGTCGATCGGGAAGGACGTGCCGGCCAGCGCGGCGGCGCCGAGGGGGCTTTCGTTCATGCGGGCGCGGGCGTCAGCGAAGCGCGAGGCATCGCGGCCCAGCATCTCGACATAGGCCATCATGTGGTGACCCCAGGTCACCGGCTGCGCGGTCTGCAAGTGAGTGAAGCCGGGCATGACCCAGTCGGCACCCTGCTCCGCCTGCCCGAGAAGCGCCTTTTGCAACGCCTCGATCCCGGCAATGACGGCATCGCACTGGTCGCGGACCCAGAGGCGGAAATCGACGGCGACCTGATCGTTCCTGCTGCGCGCGGTGTGAAGCCGGCCGGCGGGCTCTCCGATCAGGTCCTTCAGCCGCGCCTCGACATTCATGTGAATGTCTTCGAGGGCGGTGGAAAAAGCGAATTCTCCGCCCTCGATCTCTGACAAGACCGTGAGCAGACCTTCCCGAATGGCCTCTGCGTCGCTATCCGTAATGATACCCTGCGCAGCCAGCATGGCGGCGTGGGCGCGTGAACCTTCGATGTCCTGACGCGCAAGCCGCTTGTCGAAGCCGATCGAGGCGTTAATTGCCTCCATGATGGCATCGGGTCCGGCGGCAAAGCGGCCGCCCCACATCTTGTTTGCGCTGTCGGTCATGTGAATTCGTCCTTTGGAGGGACCATGCTGAAGTTTCTTGCCGTCCTCTACACGGCCCTCGCGTTTACTGCAAACGCCGCTCTTGCCGACGTGGCCGCCGCCGAGGCGGCGCGGGAAGGCACGATGAAGAAACTTCTGTTCTCGGACCCTGTGGAGGTCTCGGGCGAGACATTCACGGACCCCGACGGCGGCGAATTCCGGCTTTCGGATTTCGGGGGCAAGCACGTGGTCGTGAATTTCTGGGCGACCTGGTGCGCGCCATGCCGCAAGGAAATGCCGATGCTCTCGGAACTGCAACGCGAGTTTGGCGGGGAGACGTTCGAAGTTCTGACGATCGCGACGGGGCGGAACTCGGTTCCGGGAATCCGCAAGTTCTTCGAGGAGGTCGGCGTCGACAACCTGCCCCTTTACCTCGATCCAAAGTCCGCGCTTGGCCGGGACATGGGTGTGCTAGGCCTGCCGATCACGGTGATTCTTGACCCCGAGGGCCGCGAGATCGCCCGGATGCGCGGCGATGCCGAATGGAATTCCGACAGCGCGAAGGCTGTGATTCGCGCCTTGATCGGGCTGGAAGGCTGATCTTCCCTTGCCCCGCTGATCCGCATACGTTTTAAGCCCCGTCGCAGCCCGGCAATCGAGCATTCTCCCGATGTCCCAGAGCAAAGGCCACGTAACGGCCGTCCTCGGCCCTACGAATACTGGCAAGACGCATTATGCCATCGAGCGGATGCTCGGTCATCGCACCGGCGTGATCGGTCTGCCGCTGCGCCTTCTTGCGCGGGAGGTCTATGACCGGATTGTCGCCGTGCGCGGCCCCTCGGTCGTCGCTCTTGTCACGGGCGAGGAACGGATCGTGCCGGAGCGGACGCAGTACTGGGTCTGCACGGTAGAGGCCATGCCCGAGGGTATGGGTTGCGACTTCCTTGCCGTAGACGAGATCCAGCTTTGCGCCGATCCCGAGCGGGGTCACGTGTTTACCGACCGGCTGCTGCGCGCACGCGGCCTGCACGAGACGCTGTTCATGGGCTCGGACACGATGCGGGGCGCGATTGCCGCGCTGATCCCCGGCGTGCAGTTCCAGCGCCGCGAACGGTTCAGCGAACTGACCTATACCGGATCGAAGAAGATCAGCCGGATGACGCCGCGCGCCGCGATCGTCGGGTTTTCGGTCGAGAACGTCTATGCCATCGCCGAGCTGATCAGGCGCCAGAAGGGCGGCGCTGCCGTGGTCATGGGGGCTTTATCGCCGCGAACGCGCAATGCGCAGGTCGAGATGTACCAGCAGGGCGAGGTCGATTACCTCGTGGCTACAGATGCCATCGGAATGGGGCTCAACCTGGATATCGACCATGTCGCGTTCTCGGGCCTGAGGAAATTCGACGGCCGACGGATGCGCGACCTGCAGCCGAACGAGTTGGCCCAGATCGCGGGGCGCGCGGGTCGGTACATGAGTCCGGGCACCTTCGGGGTCACCGGCGAGGCCTCTCCCCTGCCCGACCCGATTGTCGACGCCATCACCTCGCACAGCTTCACGCCGATCAAGAAACTGCAGTGGCGCAACCCCCGGCTGGAGTTCGGTTCGATCGACCGGCTGATCCAGTCGCTTGAAGCCGCGCCCGAAGACGAGTGGCTTGTCCGCGCCCGGGACGCCGACGACCTGATCGCCCTGAAAGCAATGTCCGAGGTAGCCGAGGTGCGCGCCCGCGGCTCGGACGGTCCGTCGGTCAGGCTATTGTGGGATGTGTGCCGCGTGCCGGATTTCAGGGGCATCAGCCACCAGGAGCATGCGCAGCTTCTTGAACGGATTTTCGGCTTTCTGCACGAGTACGGGCGCGTCCCGGACGACTGGCTGGCGCGACAGGTCAAACGGATCGACCGCACCGATGGCGACATCGATACCCTGTCGAAGCGGCTGGCGTATATCCGCACATGGACCTACGTGGCGCAGCGGAAAGGCTGGACCAACGAGGAAAGCGATTGGCGTGAGGCGACTCGCAAGGTAGAAGACCGCCTGTCGGATGCGCTACATGATGCTCTGACACAAAGATTTGTCGATCGGCGCACCTCTGTGCTGTTGCGCCGGTTGAAGCAAAAGGAGGGCCTTGTGGCCGAGGTGAACGATAAGGGTGAAGTGACGGTCGAAGGGCAATTCGTCGGTCGTCTTGAGGGGTTCCGTTTCCACGAGGACGCGACGGCAACCGGCGACGAGGCCAAGACTGTCAAACAGGCGGCGATGGCCGCGCTTGGACCCGAGTTCCATCTTCGGGCGGACAGGTTCTACAATGCGCCGGACACGGAACTGGACTTCACCGAACAGGGTGGCCTGATGTGGGGCGAGCATGCCGTCGGCAAGCTGGTCGTGGGCGATTCCCCGATGAAGCCCCAGGTCCGCGCCTTCGTCGATGACGAGGCCGGGTCCGATGTCGCCGAAAAGGTGCAGCGCCGGCTCCAGCACTTCATAGACCGCAAGATCGCCGCGCTGTTCGAACCGCTGGTGAACATCCAGAGGGACGAGACGCTGACCGGACTGGCACGCGGTTTTGGATTTCGGATCGTCGAGGCGCTTGGGATCATCGACCGTCGCGTCGTTGCCACCGAAGTCAAGGACCTGGATCAGGACGCCCGCTCGCTTTTGCGCAAGCACGGCATCCGTTTCGGCCAGTTCACCGTCTTCATGCCTGCGCTCCTGAAGCCGGCTCCGACCCGGCTGCGGCTGGTTCTGTGGTCGCTGGCGCGGAATCTTGACGAATTCCCGGAAAGCCCGCCGCCCGGACTGGTGACCATCCCGTCGATCCCGGACATCGACACCCAGATTTACCTGATGTCGGGCTACAAGCCCGCGGGTGACCGCGCGATCCGCATCGACATGCTGGAGCGGCTGGCCGACCTGCTGCGCGCCGAGAACAGCCGGAGCGGTTTTGAAGCAAAGCCGGACATGCTTTCGATAACCGGCATGACTCTGGATCAGTTCGCGAACCTCATGGAAGGTCTTGGCTACAAGGCCGAGAAGGGTGAACGCGCCAAGGCCCGAGCCTCGGTGGCCGGCGCCAGCGAGGCCACCGCGACCGAGGCTCCGGGCGAAGCCGAAGCTATGGAGGCACATCCCGGCTCGAGTGGAGCCAGCACGGTCGAAGCCGTACCCGGAGCAACAGACGAGCCCCTGGACGTGGACACTGCAGGTGCCAGCGAAGCCGATGCTTCGGCAGCACCCGGCGCTTTGGAGTCAAATGTGGCTCACGCAGGCGCGGAAGGTGCAAGCGAAGCCGAAGCGACACCAGGCGCCGAATCCGAAGTCGAGATGGAAGTATTCTATACCTTCACCTGGGGCGGGAACCGGGGTGGGCAGCGCCAGAACCGAGGCCGACCGCAGGCTCAGAAAGGAAAGCCGAAGGGCAAGGGCAAACCGAGACCAAAGGGCGATGGTGGACAGAAACCGCGCAACTTCGAAGCGCGTCCGCCGCGCAAGGAAAAGGCAATCGACCCGGACAATCCGTTTGCACAGGCTTTGATGGGCCTGAGGGACAGGAACTCCTGAGCGAGACCCAGCGTATCGACCAATGGCTCTGGCACGCGCGTTTTTTCAAGACGCGCGGGCTGGCGACAAAGCTGGTTTCTGGCGGGAAGATGCGCGTGGACGGAGCACATGTCGCCAAGCCAGCGTTCGCCCTTCGCCCGGGCATGACCCTGACCTTCCCGCAGGCCCGCCGAATCCGTGTCGTGCGGGTCGAGAAGCTGGCCACGCGGCGGGGCCCCGCCCCTGAAGCGCAGACGCTTTACACCGATCTCAGCCCTGAACCCGAAACCGATGTTCCGGCCAACCCGCGATACGAGGGAAAAGGTCGCCCGACGAAGAAAGATCGCCGCAGTCTTGGTCTTTCGGACCCACATCGTCTTGAATAGGCGTAAAGACCGGTCTAGGTCACCAATGTTGATCGACCGAGAGAGCCGCAAATGACATATGTCGTCACGGATAACTGCATCGCCTGCAAGTACACTGACTGCGTGGAAGTCTGTCCGGTGGACTGTTTCTACGAGGGTGAGAACATGTTAGTTATTCACCCTGACGAATGCATCGACTGCGGCGTTTGTGAGCCCGAGTGTCCCGCCGACGCCATCCGCCCAGACACGGAGCCGGATATGGAAAAATGGGTGGAGTTCAATCGGAAGTACTCGGAAGAGTGGCCGGTGATCATCACCAAGAAGGACCCCTTGCCGAATGCCGACGAGATGGACGGCAAGGAAGGGAAAATGGAGCTCTTCTCGGGGAACCCTGGCGAAGGCGGGTGATTCGACAGTCCGCGGCGGTTTACGCTCCGGGATATATTCAAAGATTGTCGTGTATTCCTTGACGCTCTGAACCCAAACTGGGGAAAAACTTGGAATCGGGCGGTTTTTCTGCTATATTCTTATTACATAAGCGATCAATCGTCGGTTTCCGCGTCATGCGGACCGGGGCTGCGTCAAGCGACAGGGCAAAAGCGACGGGAGGATGTGTGTGTTCCCGGCGTATTTCTGCCGCTTGATGGCATCGTGTTGCAGAGGACCAAAACTGAATGACCAAGACGAAGATGGAATTCCGTCCCAACGATTTTGTTGTCTATCCCGCTCACGGGGTCGGCCAGATCGTATCGATCGAAGAACAGGAAATCGCCGGCATCAAGCTGGAACTGTTCGTGATTTCGTTCGAAAAGGACAAAATGACCCTGCGCGTTCCGACGAACAAGGCGGCAGACGTGGGCATGCGCACGCTGTCCTCGCCCGACGTTGTGTCGAAAGCGATGTCGACGCTTAAGGGCAAAGCACGCGTGAAAAAAGCAATGTGGTCACGCCGCGCCCAAGAATATGAACAGAAGATCAATTCGGGCGACCTGATCGCGATCGCGGAAGTGGTGCGCGACCTGCACCGCGCCGACGACCAGCGCGAACAGAGCTATTCCGAGCGTCAGCTTTACGAAGCCGCGCTGGAACGCCTGACCCGCGAAGTCGCGGCCGTCAGCGGCGCCGACGAGTCCTCCGCCCAGAAAGAGGTGGACGAGGTGCTGATGGGGCGCGCTGCCTGATCGACTACGCTTCGAGTTTGCTGGAACCGCGCCTTCGGGCGCGGTTTTTTTGTTTTGCAATCGGTAAACGACTGGCACACGGGCAAATCGACCGGTCAAATTTACGCCCCAAACCGGAACTAGGCTTAGGAATTCATTTCCCTATCAGGTTCTTCAGGCATGGCCCATTTCGACCCCAGCAGGAACATCGACATCCGCATTGCCCAGTTGTTCGTCGGGTTGACGGAAGACACGCCCTCGGCGGCGCGTGGTGAAGGCCTTCGGAATGCTCTCGACCGGATCATCGAAGACTGCGGCGCCGACCTGACCGAAGATGTCCGCGCGCGTTACCTGGACTATGCGAAAACGGTCCAGGCGTATTACGATGCCTGCCGCAAGGCGGCCGAGGCCGAGGAGTCCGAAAGCCCGGTCGAGACGAACGCCCGGCGGGAGGAGATCCGGGGCTTACAGGCCAGGATCAAGGAAATCACCGCGTTTCTGAAGTTCTCGTACCCCGCCGAGCGGCTTTACAAGGCAAAAAGCTTCGAGGAATTCTGCGCGGCGATGCCTGGCGTCGAGCTTGACCGACTTCATGGCACAACCGCCGGAAAGCTTTCCCCCTTCCCTCTGATCTGGGCGATTTCGGCGCGGGAGAAGCCGCTGGAACGGGTGCAACTGATGCTGGCGGCCGGCGCCCGGCTTGATCTGGCCACGCGTCTGCGCAGCACCGTTCTGCATGAGATGGCGGCCATGAACCGCAAGGCCGCCGTCCGGCTGCCGATCCTGCGGCTTCTGGTATTCAAGGGCGCCGACCTGGAGGCGCCGGACATTCACGGCCGAACTCCTTTGACCATCGCGGTCGAGATGGGCAGCACGGAGGACGTGGGCCATTTCCTGGCGGCCGGCTCCAGGGTTCGCGACGTGGACCTGAAGCGTGCGGTCCAAAAGCCCGACAAGCTGCGGCTGTTGCTGGACCAAATCGGCGATGACGCCGAACGGGTTCGGATGGCCGCCGGGCTTGGCGGGTGGTGGCGGGGCGAGATCGCCACGTGGAAAAGCTATGCCGAGGATGCCCTCAAAGGCGGCGCGAAAGGCGTTTTCCATGCGCAGATCGTCTCCAATCTTGAGCGGTCGCTTGCCATGATCGCCGCCCTTCCCGGATACCAGCAGGCGGGGGCAGGCCGAAAGGTCACATGGCAGGAAGAACCGGCGGTGTTCCAGTCGATTCAGAATGCCGAGACATTGCACGAGTTCCGCGTGGCGCTGGCCCGTGTCGAAGTCGGTTCCTTCGACTTGAGGGGGGATCACCCAATTTACTGGCCGATCCGGGCATCCGAGGATCGGCTGGAGAAGCTTTGGCTGATGCTATCGGCGGGCGCCTCGGTGAAGGGCGCGCCGGGAAACGGCGAAGCCTTGCATATCTTTGCCATGGACGGTCGCAAGGATGCCGAGGAGCAACTCGGCATCGCCCGGATGCTGGTGCAGGCAGGGGCGGATCTGGAAGCCCGGCAATATGACGGCAAGACCCCCTTGGCATGTGCGGTGGCGGCACGACACGCGGTCGAGGCCGCGGCTCTGCTCGAGTTGGGCGCGAACCCGAACGTGACGCTGGAATGGGGCACCATGTGGGGCCGTCGCTTCATTGCACCCCTGCTGTTCGCCGCTGCCGAGGACGAGCGGGTGTTTCGCCTGTTGCTGGGCCACGGTGCCGACACCGATTGCCGCGACAGTGAAGGGCGGACGCTGGTGACGTATCTGCAAAGCGGGATGAACGCGACCGAGGCCGACCTGGAACGCGGTAACATGTCGGGCAACCTGATGCGTCGCCTGAAGCGAAGCCATCGCGCTTTGGGCAAGTCGCTGTTGCTTCTCGACGCACGCTGATCGCCGGGATCAACCGAGAGCGACCAGCAGGTCAGCGGGCGGGTCGCGCATGAGTGACGAGGTGGACGATCCAAGTTTGTGAAGCCCGATGCCCGACCTCGTATGCGCCCCGATGGCAAGCACTTGCGGCCGGTAGGATTTCAGCTTGCGCTCGAGGACTTCCCGGAAACTACCCGCGACGACCTCGGGCACATTGCCCAGCACACCGTGGTTCTTCTGCCATGCCGCCGCGAGTTCCTCGGTCTCGCGCCTGACCGCACGCGCCATCTCCGTGTCCGCTCCGCCGGTCAGCCCGAAGAACGGGACGTGGTAGGCGTGGATGGATGCCACTTCCGCTCCGGGCGCAATCCTGTTGGCCGCGGATACCGCTTCGGCGCAGGCGCGAGAGAAATCGATCGCGACGAGAACCTTTTCGTACGGGCGATCTACCGGATCCCGGACCAGAAGAACCGGGCGGGCCGATAGGGCCACGATGCGCTCCATCGTCGTTTCCCGGAAGGCGTCCAAGAAATCCCGGCGGCGATGCAAACCGAGCACGAGGAGATCGGCATCATAGTCTTCCGCCAGGCCGAGAACACCGGGAACCACGTCGCCCCGCCGCACATCCAGGAGAGCGTTCGTGCCGCCATGGGCGTCGAGCATGGCCCGAAGCCGGGTCTCGGTGCGAGTTCCGAGTTCTACCCCGAGCGACTCGGGCATGGCGTCATCTATGATCGAAATGACGATGCATTCCGAGTTCAGCTCTGAGGACAGGCGAAGCGCCCGCTCGACCGCGCGGTCGGAGCGTTCCGACAGATCCGTTGCAACGACAATCTTTCTCATTGGAGCCCCCTTCTGTCGAAGACAGACGAAAGCTAACCGATTTCGTCAGGCCAGACCTTGCCCCGGATCAAACCGATGTTCAGGCGCGCGTCGGGTCGTCGAGATACATGCGCCAGTTGTGCGCCGGGCGATACCCGACCATACGCTTCGCCTTGTCGTTGGAGTAGAATGTCTCGTTCTCGCCCATGTCCTTTGTGATCGGTACACCGGAGTAGAACGTGCCGATCAGCTCGGCGGTCGTCGCGGCGACCGAGTGATCGTCGTTCGAGACGTTGAACACCTCGTATCCCAGACCATCGGTTTGCAGGCAGCATTCCACCATCTCGCCCAGGTCGCGCACATCGATATAGGCAAAGATGTTGCGACGGCGCTTTTCGGGTTCGGTGATGAAATCCGGGAACATGGATTTGTACTCGTGCGGCTCGATCACGTTGTTGATCCGAAGTCCGTAGATATCCGCCCCACTGCGGCGCTGGAACGAGCGCGCCGTCACCTCGTTGACAACCTTGGACATGGCGTAGCTGTCCTGTGGCACGGTCGGATGTTCTTCGTCGACGGGGATGTACTCGGGCTTGCGCTCGCCATCGGCAAAGCAGACGCCATAGGTCGTTTCGGATGACGCGAAGATTACCTTTCGGACCCCGGCCCGCAGAGCGGCGTCGATGACATTGTATGTGCCGAGCGTGTTCACCCGGTAGCACTCGTTGTCCGAGGTGATCATGATCCGAGGCACAGCCGCGAAGTGAACGACGGCATCGAACGAAGGCATTCCGGTGCCGGGTTCAAGTTCGTCGAAATCCGCATAGTTCGTCATCACGTCGTACATCTGTCCCGGATCGGTGATGTCGGCGATCCGGTTCAGGACGCCCGGATGGTCGAGGGGCTTGAGATCCACGTTCAGGACGCGGTGCCCCTTGGCCATGAGATACGGGACTACATGGCGGCCGGCCTTGCCGGTGCCTCCGGTGAAAAGAATGCGCATGATGTTCCCTCCTTCTGCCCGGGTATCCCCGGGTCTTCAGTTTACATTCTCGACGCCGTCGGGCTGGCCGACAACGACAAACCGCAACTCCTCCGGACGAAAGAGCCGCTCGGCGATACGCTTGACGTCATCCAGCGTCACCGTGTTCACCTTATCGTTGCGGGTATTGATGTAGTCGGGTGTCAGCCCCTGCATCTGCATGCCCACCATGATCCGCGCGATAGGGCCATTTCCATCGAAACGAAGCGGATAGGCACCGGTCAGGTAAGTCTTGATCTCGTCGAGTTCGTCCTGGGTGACGCCCTCTTGCGCGATGCGCGACCACTCGTCCTTTACCACCTCGATCGCCTGCGCCATCCGGTCGTTCGCAGTCGCGAACTGGCCAAGCAGGAGGTCGGCATAGTCGTAATCGGCGAGGAAGGTTCCGACACCATAGGTCAGTCCGCGCTTCTCGCGCACCTCGTCCGACAGTCGAGACTGCCGCCCGCTGCCGCCGAAGATCTCGTTCGCGACATAGGCGGCGAAGAAATCGGGATCGTCCCGATCGATGCCCACATGTCCAAACAGGGCAACCGATTGCGGGGTTTCGAACGGTACGAGGGTAACGCCGCCTGTCAGAGCCAATTCTGCCGTTTCGGGCATCGGGGCACCGGTTTCCGACAGGTCGGACAAAAGCGCGTCGATGATAGCGCCCAGTTCGTCGGCAGTGATGTCACCGGCGGCGCCTATGAAGACACGGTCTTTCGCCATCACCGCCCTGTGCGCGGCGAGAATGTCGTCACGGGTCAACGCGGCAACGCTTTCCAGTGTGCCGTCCCTGGACGATCCGTAGGGGTGGTCGCCAAAGGTCATTTGGTCGAACGTGCGTCCGGCGATACTGTTCGGGTCGGTCTCGTCCGAGCGGATACCGGAAAGCACCTGTGCGCGGACACGCTCGATCGCTTCGTCGTCGAACCTCGGATTCACCAGGGCTTCGCGCAAAAGCGCGACGGCCTGATCCCGGTTCTCGGTCAGGAAGCGCGCCGATACGGTGAGCGCGTCGTCATGGACACTGAATGAGTAGCTGGCAGCCAGTGCATCCCGTGCCGCGATGAAGGCGCGCGCGTCCATGTCGCCGGCCCCCTCCTCGATGAGACCGGTCATCAGGTTTGTGACACCGCGCTTGCCTTCCGGATCGAGCGAGGCGCCGCCCTTGAAGCGGATTTCGATGGCGACAAACGGGATCGAATGTTCTTCGACAAGCCAGGCCTCGAAACCCTGAGGCGTGGTGACCTCCTGGATTTCGACAGCAGCAAGCGCCGGACCCGACAGGAAGAGAGCGGTAGCGAACGCGAGGAAGGCGCGGATCATTGGCTCACCTCCGCGGCGTCCGTGGGCATGACATAGCCTGTCACCGCGTTGCGACGGTCGAACACTTCATGCGCCGCGGCGATGATGTCTTCTTCGGTCACCGCCTCCAGGATCGCAGGCCAGGCCTGGATATCGGCGATGGTCAAGCCGCTGGTCAGGCCGCTGCCATAACGGTTCGCGACGGTCGAGATGTCGTCCAGCGCATAGATTTCGGAGGATCGGACTTGCATCTTGATGCGTGCAAGATCCTCGGGATCCACGCCTTCTTCCAGAAATTCCGCGACCGCCTGATCCATGGCCGCCTCGGCCTCTTCAAGTGACATGCCCTCAGCAGGAACGATCGCCAGGCCGAAGGTCGTGTCATCGAGCATCTGGCCCGAATACCACGCAGCGGAGTAGATCGCCTTTGGCGGGCCGAAATTCAGTTTTTCGGCGAAGACGGACGTCTGGGGCGACCCGCCGAGGACCTGAGCCAGCATCGTGAGCGCTGCCGCCTTTTCCTGCGCACCGGGATCACGCTCGGGCGCGAGATAGGTTCGGACCACGTAAGGATCGGCGACCCTTGGATCCGTGAACACCAAACGACGTTCGGCCAGTTGCGGCGGCTCGACGACCCTTTTGCGCGGCTTCACGGCGGGGTTCGGTGGGATCACCCCATAATAGGTCTCAGCCAACTCACGCACCTGTTCGGGTTCGACATCTCCAGCGACGACGAGGATCGCGTTGTTCGGCCCGTAGTGCTGTTCGTAGAAGCTAACCGCGTCTTCGAGCGTCAGGCTGTGCGCCTCGTGTTTCCAACCGATGATCGGGATGCCGTAGGGGTGGTTCAGGTATTGCGCGGCGCTGCGCTGCTCGGCGAAAAGAGCGCCAGGATCGTTTTCGGTTCTCAGGTTGCGCTCTTCGATGACGACATCGCGCTCGGTGGCGATATCGTCCTCGACGAGGGCGAGACCGTCCATGCGGCTGGCCTCCATGCGCATAACCAGTTCCAGCCGATCCGCCGCGATGCGCTGGAAATAGCCTGTGTAGTCATAGGAAGTGAACGCGTTGTCGCTGCCCCCATTTCGGGCGACAGTCTCGGAGAGCTCACCGGATTCCAGTTCGTCCGTGGCCTTGAACATCAGGTGTTCAAGGAAATGAGCGATGCCCGACTGCCCCGGGGGCTCGTCCGCGGAGCCGACACGGTACCAGACCATGTGCACGACGGCGGGCGCACGGTGATCTTCGATCACGACGACTTCCAAGCCGTTGTCCAGTTTGAAATCGGTCACTTCAGCAGCCTGCAGGGGCAAGACCATGCTGAGCACTGCGGGGATCAGGGCGGCAAGAAACTGACGCATCGACACTCTTCTCCGTTCGTTTACCTGGTAGAAATGAGGGCGATATTGGCGCTCTTCAAGCTCCGCTTACGCGGACGTGAGCGAAGCGCCGGCCCATTATTCGTCTTCGGCCGGATCAGGTGGTACTGCGGATGTGCGAATTCCGGCCCGGCGGAGGCGTTCCAGCTCGGCGTATTGATCGAGGGCCAGGGGTTCGTAGGCGCGGAAATAGACATTCACGTTGAACAGCCGTTCCAGCAGGCGTCCATCGTTCTGGCGACGGTATTCGAGATCGGCGGCCGCCAGATCAGCGCGGATCGCGGGATCGACGCCATAGCGGCCAGCATAGGCGACAAGGGCTCCGTCGGCCGAGCGGCGGGTCAGTACCTCGGGGTTGCCGCCCATTGCCACTGCCGCGTCGGCGAAGGGCGTAGGATCGGTCAGGTTGGTCCCGCCGGGCGTCGGATCGGGCAGCGCGGCCATGTCCGCAGGCATTTCAAGCGGCTTGGCCGGCAGGATCGCGAACTCGTCGGGGCCTTCGGAGCGCGGCTGGCTGATGTTGAGAAGGTTCGGCTCATCCGAGCCGCCGCATGCAGCGAGCGTCAGAAACGCCATTGCCATGAGTATCAGTGGTCGCATCGTGCCTCCCGAGGCCTTTTTCCCCTCTTACCCGGTCCCGCCCTCGACGTCACGGTCCTTTGGTGCCTCACCCGTGAGGAAGATCAGGCCGATGGCGCCGAGGAAAATCGAGATATCCGCCACGTTGAAGGACCAGGGATTTTCAAAGCCGCAACAGGCCATGTTCAGGAAGTCGGCAACCGCGCCGTACACGATCCTGTCAATCACGTTGCCGATCGCCCCGCCCAGAACGAGTCCCGCGGACATCTGCACCCAGAGGCCCGGCCGGTCGCGACGCATCCACCAGACAATCCATGCACTGATCAGAAGCGCGAGGCCGACGAGGACCCAGCGCATGTCAAGGCCCGCTCCGATCCCGAAATTGATGCCCTGGTTCCACGCCATGCGGAAATTCAGGAAGGGATCGAGTACCATGATCGTCTGGCGCGTCTTGAGATCCAGATACTGCACGACGAACAGCTTGGTTAGCTGGTCGAGGACAAACACGACAATCGCCGTGCGGGTCATGATCGCAAGCGTCGGCATCAGTGCCGGAAATGTCTCATGCCGGTGAAGACCATGGCAAGCCCTGCATCGTCTGCCGCTGCAATAACTGCGTCATCCCGCATGGAGCCTCCGGGCTGGATCACGGCGGTTGCGCCCGCCTCCGCCGCCGCGAGCAGGCCGTCGGGGAACGGGAAGAAGGCATCGGATGCCACGACCGAACCGATGGCGGGGCTTTGATCGAGGCCGATTTCCTTGCCCATGCGCCCGGCCTTCAGTGCGGCGATGGTAGAGCTATCGACCCGGCTCATCTGGCCCGCGCCGATGCCGACGGTCTGTCCGCCTTTGGCATAGACGATGGCGTTGGACTTGACGTGTTTGGCGACGGTCCAGGCAAAAAGAAGATCAGCGACCTGGGCATCGGTGGGCGCCTTCCTGGTGACCACCTTCAGGTCAGAAGCCGCGATGTGCCCGTTGTCGTCGTCCTGAACCAGCCAGCCGCCCGAAACCTGTCTTGCGGCAAGGCGCGGAGCACGCAGATCAGGAAGACCTCCGGTTGTCAGAAGCCGCAGGTTCTTTTTTGCCGAAAAGACCTCCTTGGCCTCATCGGTGGCGTCCGGGGCAATGACAACCTCGGTGAATATCTCCGAGATGGCGCGGGCCGTGTCACCGTCGAGCGTGCCGTTCAGGGCGACGATCCCTCCGAAGGCCGAGGTGCGGTCGCAGTCAAATGCACTCGCAAAAGCCGCCGCAAAACTTGCGCTGCGCGCCACTCCGCAGGGGTTGGCGTGCTTGATGATCGCGCATGCGGGGCCATCCTCGGGTGCGAATTCAGCGACCAGGCGGAAGGCGGCATCGGTGTCGTTGATGTTGTTGTAGCTGAGCTCCTTGCCCTGATGCTGAACAGCCGTCGCGACCCCGGGCTCGGCGGAGCCGTCGGTGTAGAACGCCGCCGCCTGATGTGGATTCTCGCCGTAACGGAGCCCCTGGGACAGAGTGCCCGCGAACACCCGGCGGCGCGGCGTTGCCTCGCCTATGGCCGACGCCATCCAAGTGGAAACTGCGGCGTCATAGGCGCCCGTACGGGCATAAGCGGTCTGCGCGAGGCGCTGGCGAAACGCGTAGCTGGTGCCGCCGCCATTGGCGTCGAGCTCGGCCAGCATCGCCCCGTAGTCCTCGACATCCACGACGACGTTGACGAACTTGTGGTTCTTCGCGGCCGCGCGGATCATTGCCGGCCCGCCGATGTCGATGTTCTCGATCGCCGTGTCGTAGTCGGCACCGGCTGCAACCGTAGCCTCGAAGGGGTAGAGATTGACGACCAGCAGGTCGATCGCGCCAATGCCGTGCTCTTCCATCGACGCAACATGACCGGCATCGTCACGCAGCGCCAGAAGCCCGCCATGCACCGCGGGGTGCAACGTCTTGACCCGACCGTCCATCATCTCGGGGAAGCCGGTAAGCTCTGACACGTCGCGCACGGCGAGCCCGGCGTCGCGTAGCGCCTTCGCAGTCCCACCGGTGGAGACCAGATCGATGCCCCGTGTCGAGAGTTGTGTGGCGAATTCAACGAGTCCGGTCTTGTCTGAAACGGAGAGAAGGGCGCGGCGCACCGGCTGAATATCTGTCATGTCTGGATCAGTTCCTGCTGTCTCAATCTGTCGCCAGCATATCCTCTATCCCGTAGTCACGGACGGCCGTCGGGGTTTCCTGGGCCTTGGACAGGGACCAGCTGACGCGCGTGGAATACTCCAAGGCGCGGCCAGATAGAACGATCTGTTTGGTCGCACGGGGGCTGAGGCGGGTTTTTTCTAGGTAGACGCTGCTTTCCAAGGCAATATGCGTGCCATTCGCCGCGCGGAATACCCAGATCTCTCCGCTTTTCAGGGCCAACGAGATCGCGGCTCCGTTCATGTCGACCCGCGGGTCCACATCCGGATGCAGATGGAAGCGCACCGTGAAAGGCGTGCCTTTCAGCTTGGACTTGTCAAAGGAAAGGTCAAACCGTCGACGGTCCTGAGACGACATGGCAATCAAGGCGTCTTCACCACGAAGGGAGCGTCCGTCGAAGCCGAGATGAAGCGTGCGCACATGTGTCAGCCCGTGGCTGGCAACATAGCCGTCATGCCCGACCACGAGGCGCGTGCCGCCCTCGACCTCCGTTCTCTCGAACCGGACGTCCCGTGGCGCATCGACAAGCAACTCTTCCTTGGTGCTGCTCGAAGCGGGACCAAGGCGCGAAGAGGAGTACCCTTCGAGCCCGAGTGTCGAGTGGCTGGGCGTTGCCCGCCCGGCCCGGCGCCAGTTCTGGCCGAAGGTTGCGCCGGAGCCGCAATTCACGATCACGGGCCGGCGTCCCGAGGTCAATTCCATCGCCAGCGTCGATGCATGCGCGTTTGCCGAGGCAGGAACCGGCGGCGGAGAGGCAGCGTCGATGATCAGGCTGGTGCGGCCGTGCGTGACCCTTGCATAGCCCATGGCAAGGCCGGTACCGGCCGCGCTCTTCACCCCGGATGTCGCAAGAGCCCGGTCGAGCCGGCCCTCCATACCACGACCTCCCCCGTGAAACCTGGCCAGACCGCCGTCCGAGTGCCTGAGCGCCCGCAGGACAGGAGCGATCGCGGTGATGGTATCCAAGAGTGACTTGCCCGGCATCCTTCCGGTATCCTGAAGCGCAGCCGCAGCCCAGTTGAGCAGCGTGAACACGTCCAGGAGTTCCTCGGGGTTCCGGGTGATCAGACCGCCCTGATCGTCAATCTCGCGCTTGCATTCGACCTCCAGCGCGCGCATCGCCTGCCCGACGTGCCGATCCATCCCGTCGAGTGCGAGGCCCGCGTAGATCAGGCCCGTCAGAGCCTCGAAACGTGGAAGCCCGTGTGACGCGGTACGCCAGCGGCGGCTGAGGAAAATCGTCTGGCTTGCCAGCGAACGGAAATAGGCTTCGCTGGTCGCGCGCTCCTGCCCGTTCAAGAGAAGTATGGCGTGGTTGATCCAGCGGATCAGGCGGCGTCCGGTGAGATCCGGGGTCCAGCCCGGGCCGGTGCCGCGGCCGAAGCGGCGTACCCATTCGTGGGTCCATTCCTGAGCGCGGCGCGTCGCATGTACATCGCTAACAGCCGCAAGATCGTCGAGCCAGGTAAAGCCGTGCAAGTCGGCCTCGAACCCGTCGTCGGGCATGGGGAGGTCCCAGATCATCGTCCCGGGGGCCTGCACAAGGTATCCGGAGAACAGGAAATTGCCGCCCGTGATCTGGCGTCCGCGGGCGAATGTGCCGATCGTGCGCGGTTCAGGGGTGGAGGTGAACGCGGTTGCCGGGCGCGAAAGCGACGCCGCCCGGGCATGTAGGCCATTCATCCAGCGCGTCCTGCGCGCCGACCAACTCTCGTCTCTGGACAACGTCGTCGCCCTGCCTCTTGCCGCCCATTCGTTCGGGCCGATTGGCAGGAAGGATACCGGACAGGTCGTGATCTGTCATCGCAAAATGCCGGCTATCGGCGTTTTGCAACCTGCGCGATGAAGAACCCGTCGATCCCGCCCCTGTCCGCCCAGTGATCGGGGCGGATTCGCAGCCCGCCCGAGGGCGAACTCCATTTGGGGTCGAGACCTTGCGCATCGGGTGTCTCGATCAGGAGGTCGGGGTTTCGGGACAGCGCAGCCACCAACTGGTCTTCGCCTTCTTCGGGAAAGAGAGAGCAGGTGCAGAACACCATCCGGCCACCCGGTTTCAGCCAGCCGAATGCGCGATCGAAAAGCCTTGCCTGCAGATCGTACAATCCTTCGAGGCCGGTTTCCGCCTTTGCAAAAGCGAGGTCAGGGTGCCTCCGGAGGGTGCCTGTCGCAGAACAGGGCGCATCGAGAAGGACGGCGTCGTAGGCTGCCTGGGGCACCCAGTTCAACGCGTCGGCCGTCACAAGGCTGGCCTTCAGTCCGGTCCGGGCAAGGTTTTCGGCGACGCGTTCCATTCTCGTCCCGGATATATCCAGAGCGGTCACGTCGGCACCGGTAGCCGCCAGTTGCAGGGTCTTGCCCCCCGGAGCGGCGCAGAGGTCCAGGACCGTTTCGCCGGGCTTCGTCCCGAGCAGCCTAGCGGGGATTGCGGCCGCGGCGTCCTGCACCCACCACGCGCCCTCGGCATATCCCGGCAGCTTTGAAACCTGCCCGAACTGAGACAGGCGCAGACTTCCTGTCGGCAAGACCTCTGCACCAAGCTTGGCAGCCCATTCCGCTGCGTCATCGCGTGGCGTGATGTCGAGCGGCACAGCCGCGACATGGACGGCCTCCATCGCTGTCACGGCCTCTTTTCCCCAGGCCGCCAGCAGCTTTTTCCGGAGCCACTTCGGCAATGTCGGAACCGGCAGCGATGCCCAGTCCGTCCCGCGCCGAAGCACGTTCCGCAAAACGGCATTGACCATGCCCGCCTTGCTTTTCGTAGCCAACGATACTGCGGCATTGACCGGACCGTGCGGCGCGGCGCCCTCGACGTTGATCTCGTAGAGCGCAAGACGCATGAGGTTCATCACAGGATCTTCGGGACGGTTGCGGAGAAACGGACCTAGCAGGCGATCCGACCGCTGTGCCCAGCGCAAGGCTTCGGTCGCCAGCCTTTGCGCCCGCGCCCGTTCTTCCGGAGGCAGGGCTTCGACGATGGCAGGCAGGGCTGCGGTGAGGAGCTGACCATCGGCCGTGACGGCTGTCATCAGCGCCGCCGCAGCGGCCCGGGCTTTCAATCCCGCCTGTTCCATCTGTGCCTTACCTTGTCTGACCGTCCCGGCCCCGTATATCAGAGGGTAGGTTGAGACAAGGACCAAGCGCATGACCGAAGACACCCGCGAAGACCTGCCGCCGGCGGCGAAGCGCGCCCTGGCCGAAGCGGAAGAGCGCCGCAAGAAGGCCGACGACATGAAGCTTCCCACTGAACTGGGTGGCCGCGACGGCCCCGAGCCGGTGCGCTATGGCGACTGGGAAAAGAAAGGGCTGGCGATCGATTTCTGATCTGCGGTCGGATCAGTCCAGTTTCAGATCGGCGTAGATGCCTTCGCCACGGTCAGACGTGAAGCGCATCGTCCGTCCGCTGACCTGGACAAGCTGGCAATTGAATTCAAGAGGATCGCCGCCGACTTCGAGATCACGGCAAAAATAACCGCTATCCCAACGCCACGCCCCAGTCACCGGACGCCCGAAAGCCTTCCCCATGATGCGCCCGTCATCGGTGACTTTCAGCCGGATACCCAGGCGCTTCAGCTCCTTGTCCTCGACCAGAGAGAGAAAGCCGCGCTCGTCTTCGATGCGCTGAAACCCTTCCGCAAGGACGGGCGAGGCGAGAAGCGCGCAGATGACCGTTCCGAATGCAAGAGTGCGCATGTTCCGAAGCTCTCCTTTTCGACCTACGCCTCATGTACGCAGGCCGGTCGCATTCGGATCACTTCAGGCCAAGAACATCCATCATGTCGAAGGCGCCAGGGCCGCGTCCCTGCCCCCATAGCGCGGCCTTGAGCGCTCCGCGTGCAAAAATCCGCCGATCGGTTGCGACATGGCTCAGCACGATCCTCTCGCCGGGGGCGGCGAAGATCACATCGTGCTCGCCCACGATGTCTCCGCCACGAATCGCGGAAAAGCCGATATGGCCGCGCTGACGCGCACCGGTCATGCCATCGCGTCCTCGATCCGACACGTTGCTGAGCCGGACCCCACGGCCTTCGGCGGCTGCTTCGCCCAGCATGAGAGCGGTGCCGGACGGCGCATCGACCTTGTGGCGATGATGGGCCTCGACGATCTCGATGTCGAAATCTTCGTCCAGTGCCTTTGCGATCTTGCGGGTCAACTGCACCAGCAGATTGACACCGAGGCTCATGTTCCCGGCGCGGACGATAGTTGCGTGGCGCGCTGCCGCATCCAGTTTCGCGAGATCATCATCCGACAGACCCGTGGTGCCGACAACGTGCACGGCGCGGGCCTGCGCACAGATCGCCGCGTTCCCGACCGTGGCTTCGGGAGAGGTGAAATCTATCAGGGCCTGCGCATTGGCCATCGCCTCGAGCGGATCGTCCGTGACGATCACGCCCAGCGCCTTGCCACCCATCGCCTCGCCCAGATCCTTGCCGATCCAGTCGTGCCCGGGGCGTTCCAACGCGCCCACAAGTTCCGCCGCCTCGGACGCTCCAACTTCGGCGACCAGCATCTGGCCCATGCGGCCCGAGACGCCGGTGATGACGATACCAGGGATTTCTTCCATCGCTCTCTCCTTCGCCCCTCTCCTTACGCGGATGCCGGAACCTTTGAAAGCATCGCTTGCCGCGAAGGCGGCGAAAGCTTAAGTGCGGGGTATGGCAAAATCACGTTTCAACGAGGGTCCCGGCCCGTCTCAAAGGCAGCTTCGCGTATCGGAGCTGATCCGGCGGCGGCTGAGCGATGTGCTGAATCAGGGCGATATACACGACCCGGATTTAAACCGCATGTCGATCACTGTCGGCGAGGTGCGCTGCACACCCGATCTGAAGATCGCGACGGCCTATGTTCTGCCGCTCGGAGGTCAGAACCGGGAAGAGGCGCTGGATGCTCTTCGCCGGAACCGGTCGGAGATCCGGCGCGTGCTGTCGAAGGGACTGCAGCTGAAATTCGCGCCCGATATCCGGTTCGCTATCGATGAAACCTATGACCGGCTGGACGAGACCCGCCGGATGTTCGCAGATGACAATGTACGCCGCGATCTGGACAGCGATTAGCCTGGCCATGCTCGCGGCCCTACCCGCGAGCGCTGCAGGTTGCCGTGACCTGTCCTTCGAGAGTACGCCGTTCACGGTGTGCGAGGCAGACCCCGCGACCGAAACCGTCCGCCTGTTCCTGAACGACGCGGAAGGCCGTCCGCTTGGAACCTTCGACAATGTTGAAGCCGCTGTGTCGGCTGGAAACCTCACGCTTTCCTTCGCGATGAACGCGGGCATGTACCATCCGGACCGGCGGCCCGTTGGGCTTTATGTAGAGGACGGGCAGGAAGTGAGCCGGATCGTGACGCGCGAGGGGCCGGGGAATTTTGGCCTTTTGCCGAACGGGGTGCTGTGCCTGACCGAAGCCCGTGCCCGGGTCCTCGAGAGCCGCGCATTTGACCGGGAGCGGCCCGCCTGCCTGCATGCCTCCCAGTCCGGACCGATGCTGGTGATCGACGGTGCCCTACACCCGAGGTTCCTGCCAAACTCGACGTCGCGCTTCATCAGAAACGGCGTTGGGGTGGATGCTTCCGGACGGCTTTTCGCGGTGATCGCGAACCGCCCCGTAAACTTTCATCGCTTCGCGCGCTTTTTCCGGGACGTGCTGAAGACTCCGAACGCGCTTTACATGGATGGCAAGGTCTCACGGCTCTATGCTCCCGAGCTGGACCGGCACGATATCGGATTTCCGATGGGCCCGATCCTTGGCGTCTTGAAGCGCGCCGATTGACGCGCGGTGCGGCGGGCGTTAGCAGACGCCCCTCGGAGAAAGAGGTCATGTCATGGGACGGCGAAAAAAAGGACGGGACATTTCCGGCTGGCTGGTTGTGGACAAACCGTACGGGATGACGTCGACAGCCGTAGTGAACAAGGTACGGTGGGCCTTTGACGCGAACAAGGCGGGCCATGCCGGAACCCTGGACCCGGCGGCGACGGGAGTGCTTGCGATTGCGCTCGGCGAGGCCACGAAGACAGTGCCGTTCATCACCGACGCCATGAAGGCCTATCGTTTCACCGTGCGCTTCGGCGCGGCGACGAATACCGACGATGCCGAGGGCGAAATCATCGCCACGTCAGAGCAGCGGCCATCGGACCAAGAAATCCGCGACGCGCTGGCGGCGTTCGAGGGTGACATCATGCAGGTGCCGCCAAAGTTTTCGGCGGTGAAGATCGATGGCGAGCGTGCCTATGCACTGGCACGCGCGGGCGAAGAGGTCGAGATCGCTGCCCGTCCCCTCTTCGTCGAAAGCCTTACGCTGGAGGAGCGCACCGACCCGCATCATGCCGTTCTAGAAATGGTTTGCGGCAAAGGCGGATATGTTCGCTCGATCGCGCGAGACCTTGGCGAGATGCTGGGTTGCCTGGGCCATGTGACCGCGCTGCGCCGAATCTGGTCGGGTCCGTTCGAACTGGAAGATGCTGTAACGCTGGAGGAGGTCGAACGGCTGGCGAAATCCCCGGACATCAATGGGCTGCTGCTGCCACTGGAGGCCGGGCTGACCGATTTGCCGGAACTCCCGGCCACTGCCGAGGGCGCGGCGCGGATGCGCAACGGCAATCCGGGCATGGTTCTGGCTGCCGACGTCGATTATGGCGAACTGGCCTGGGCTTCCTACCAGGGTCAACCCGTGGCTGTCGGCACCTATAGGGCCGGAGAATTGCATCCGTCCCGCGTCTTCAACCTGTGAGCCTGATCCTTCGGACCCACGCCGCCGGAGGCACATCAAGCGAAGCGGTATATTCTCCTTGCGAAAAGTATCGTTATTCGCTGACCCGCGCGTGGGATGCCAAGGGATCGCGACTGCTTTACGTCATGCTGAACCCTTCGAAGGCCACCGAGTTGGCGAACGATCCCACGATCGAACGTTGTGAACGGCGCGCCCGGCTTCTGGGCTACGGGTCGTTCCGGGTCTGCAATCTGTTCGCGCTGCGCGAGACGAATCCGGCGCGCCTGCGTTGCGCGCGCCGGCCAGTGGGGCCTGACAATGAGGCGCAGCTTCGGGAAGGCTTCGATTGGGCGGACGACATCCTTTGCGCCTGGGGCGTTCACGGTGTGCACCGGGATCAGGACAAATGGTTCGGCGGGCTTCTGGCCGCCTGTCCCAAACGGGTTCAGGTGCTTGGCCTGACGAAGGACGGGCATCCGCGCCACCCGCTTTACATGCCCTATTCGGCACAGCCGGTGGACTGGAACGCGATTACGGCGGGCCGGTGGCCGGGCACGACGTGACAAACCCTCCGCGTCACGCCGCCCAAGACACCACCGGCTTTGCCATCCCGCATCGCGGGTCCGCCGCCCCTTCCAAGGTTTTTCGCATCCCTTCTGGAGCGGCCGCCCCACGCGGCTGAGACCCTGTCTATCCCAAAGAGATGTAGAAAACCTTTCGGGAAGCGCCGGACCGCATTCGTTTTCTTGGCCGACAATTTCGCAGAAATGAAACCTGATGAAGGAGCCGAGCTATTCTTCGGAAGAAAATATGCGGGAAATTCAATGAATTTTCTTGTAAATGCCAACTATGCATATCAAAGCGGTTGATGGCGTGATTGCTGACGCTTGATCAAGGCAACGCTCCCTTTGGCAACAAACTGGTGCCAGCCCAGGCAAGCCAATTGGGAAATACGAGTGCATTTGGATACCCCCACCATTCGCGCAACTTCGAGATGAAGTTCAATTCCGGGGAAGATCATGGATCGAGTTTCCAGCGCTTGGCGGAATGATTTCGGTCAGACCAGACCTCTCGTTCTTGCGGGCGACAGCGGTAGAGGTCCTATGCCCGGTTCGGCAAGCCATCGGCCGAGGTTTTCCTGATGCGCCCCGTTGCCTTGATCCTCGCGATCCTGCTGTCGGGGTGCGGAGCGTCAAGGAGTATCCCGGTTGCCGAACCTTCAACGCAGTCCCCTGCGGAGATTGTCGCTGGATGCTGCGACCGGGCCGGTTTCTATCCCGATTGGGTGATCAGGACCGCTGACAACAATTCAGAGGTCATGCGCAGGCTTGGCAGCCTGCAACTGCGACCCGGACGCCTGAAGCGACATCACAGGGCGCAGGAAATGATACTGGACAATCTCCGGCCGCTGGACGTCGTGTTCATGAACTCCAAGAACCGGATGTCCGGGGTTCTCATACCGGGTCAGTTCACCCACGGCGCAATCTACCTGGGGACCCAAGACCAACTTCGGGCGTCGGGACTTTGGGGTCTACCCGCACTTGCGCCCTGGAAGGGCGAAATCTCCGGTGGGGCGGTCTTCCTTGAAGCGGTCGACGGCGGCGTCCGCCTTGCACAACCGGACATTGTCCTGAATACCGATGCCCTTTTGGCCCTGAGACCGCGCGGAATCGACCGCAAGGACGCGTTGCGCCGGGGCATTGGGCAAATGGGTGTTCCATTCGATATGCGATTTGATGCGAGCGATCCCTCAGCGCTGTTCTGTGCGGAGTTGATCGAACTGATGTTCCCGGAGATCAATCTTCCCCGAACGGAGGTCATCGGGCGGGAGACGATATTGATCGACGCAATCGCTGCGGGTGCACTTTCGGGCGAGCTGGCCTTTGGAATGGTCGGTTATGTGAAGGCGACGGCGAGGGGCGGCGTGCGCGTGCTTTCAGCGCAGGAACTTGCTTGGGACGTGCGGCGGGCGTGGCCAGGCGTAGAGCAGGTTGTGGAACAGTGATCCGGGTTTGGTTCAATCCCCTCGCCGTTCGAGACGAGCTTTTGACCCGAAGAGAAAGCCTCTTGCGCCGCAGGTCTCCCAATGGCTGGACAGGTGAGACGGGCCACGCCGGATATCGCGTTATTGCAGCGCGACCGCGTGCAACGTCGGCGGCCGTGATTCCCCGTCATTTGATAGGGACGCTGGCTGCGGTGCTGCTTGTGTCGGTGATGGGATGCTCTCCGCGCGAGGGATATGGAATCCTCGAAGGCGGCGTACCTTCAAAGGCGGGGGGCGCCTGGCGCACAAGCGAGGGGACGGTCTACCTGTCGCCGGAAGGACCGAAGCGCCAAGATGCGCAGTTCGTGATACCGGACGCAAATGCGGACCGCTCCATGGTTCGGCTCGAAGCCCTATCGCGCCAGCCAATCTCGGTCGAGTTGCGCTGCGAAGGGCCCGCAGCGCTACGCCGTGCCAACTTATCGAGGCTTCACTTGCTTCCCGGCAGGACACGGAAAGTCGATGTACCGCCACGCCGAGCCCGAACAACAACGATTGACTGGCGACCGGAAACCGGGACCTGCCATTTGGAATGGGGAGATGGGTACAAGATTACCCTTCGGCCAGAGAGCGAAGTTCTGCCTGAGTTGTCGGATGTCACGCGTGCTCCGCTCAGGTGCCGGGCAGACCCGGAGCTTCGGCTGGATCCCCTTCAGCGGGTATTTCTCGACGAAGGCCCGATGCTTCAGACCTGCCCAATTGCCCCAGGTCGCGTCAGTCTGCACGGCGACCCGCTGGACGCGCTGAATGCGCGGATCGAAGCTTTAACGGGAAGCAAGGTATCCCATGACCTTCTTGCCAGCGGGAACCCTGATTTGCCCCTCGACTTCTCGCGTGCACCCAAGATTGACGTGATCCAGCTGTCTTACCTGCATGTGCGGGCAGATTTCGTCGGATATCTGACGGCACGCATGCTGGCATACCACGCGATGCGGGGAGCGCAGGTACGAATCCTTGTGACCAGATTGGTCATGACCGAAAAGGACCGCGCATTCTACGACTCTCTCTCGGCGCGCTACCCGAATATCCAGATTCAATACTACAAGTGGCGCAATCCCGGGCTTGCCAGGCCCGGAGACCTGGTCAACCGGTTTCACCGGGTTCAGCACACCCGTGCCTTCCTTGTTCTGTCCCCGGAGAAAGGGCGCTCACGATACATTTTCGGAGGGCGAAATCTCCATGACGGGTTCTTCTTTTCAAGCCCGTTCGATCTGACGGACTGGCCCTACCTTCATACCTATGACGAGGAAGGCTTTCAGGACGTCGGGTTCTATTCGGTCTACGAGGACCTTGAGGTCGAGCTGCGCGATGACGAGGCCGTACGCAGCGTAGCCGCGCATCACCTGGCCCTGTGGAACCGCGACGCTGAAACGCAGCATGTCGGACCCTTCCGGCCCGGGCGCACGGAGCGGGTTCGCGGGATGCGGCATTACCTGTCGCTCCCCTGGGCCGACGGACGCGACCAGATACGCTGGTTCGCCGACGCGATAGATGCCGCATCGGAAGAGGTACTGATCGTCACGCCCTATCTGAACCCGCCCGAGCAGATCCAGGCAGCTCTCCTCAGGGCGCGACAGCGCGGCGTGCCGGTGCGGATGGTGGTGCGGCTTGAATCGACGGACCCTGCCGGTTTCGTCATCACCGCGCTGAACCGCCGATATGCGGCGAACTTCGCCGGAGTGTTCGAGATCGAGGAATACTTTCCCAGGCCGCTCATGATGCATACGAAGATGATGGTGATCGACAGGAGACTGGCCGTCACAACCAGCACCAATCTCGATCATCGCGCTTTCTGGCATGATACAGAGAACGGGCTGGTCTTTCTTGACACTCCGCAAGTCACGGCACTTCTCGACGTCGTCGAGGAGTACAGAAAGTCCGCACGGAGGTTGACGCCGGATGAACCGAAGCATCCTCTCAGTGATGCGCTCTATAACTGGCGCTGGCTGCGTTCGGTATTCTGATTAAGTTCCGCTTCGCACGAAGTTCCGATCGGTCTTGCTATTGCCAAAGCGCAGCCCAAGGAAAAAAAGGCTTTCAAACCGGTCAAAGCTGTCCTATAGGCGGCTTCTTACTCCAAGGGCCCTGCTGGACGACATCCCGGCCTGCGCCATCACTCTTTCGAAAGGGGACCCCGATGTCGATTACTGCTGAAGAAAAAACAAAGCTTATCAAGGATTTCGGCCTCAAGGACGGTGACACCGGTTCGCCAGAGGTTCAGGTCGCCATCCTGTCGTCGCGCATCGCGACGCTAACCGAGCACTTCAAGACCCACAAGAAAGACAACCACGGACGCCGTGGCCTTCTGAAGATGGTCGCCACGCGCCGGAAGCTGCTCGACTATGTCAAAGCCAAGGACGAGGCCCGCTATCAGTCGCTGATCGAGCGTCTGGGTCTGCGCCGCTAAGGCAAAAAGACAGATTTCCGAAAAGGCCACGCATCGCGCGTGGCCTTTTTGATTTCAGGGATGGCATAAGAGTCCGATGAGCGAAGAGTTCGACATATTCTTGGTGTGCGCGCCCGGACTTGAACCCTGGCTGGCCGATGAGGCCCGCGACGCCCACTTTGCCGTCGTCGGCGCGGTACCCGGGGGCGTTACCCTGCGCGGTGCCTGGTCCGAGGTCTGGCGGGCGAACCTGACACTCCGTGGCGCGACCCGAGTCCTGGTGCGGTTGGCCGAGTTCCGGGCGATGCACCTGGCACAGTTGGACAAGCGCGCCAAGAAACTGCCGTGGGGCGATTGGCTGCGCCCTGACGCGCCCGTGCGGGTCGAAGCCACCTGCCGGAAATCCCGGATCTATCACGACAAGGCTGCGGCGCAGCGCATCGAGGGTGCGCTCCGCGCCGCAGGACTCCCGCTCTCGGCCGACGCCTCTATCGTCCTGAAAGTCCGGATAGAAGACGATCTTTGCACCATCAGCGTCGACAGTTCGGGAGAGAGCCTCCACAAGCGCGGCCTGAAGGTTCAGGTGAACAAGGCGCCGATGCGGGAAACGCTTGCAGCGCTGCTTCTGAGATCGGCGGGATACAACGGTTCGGAACCCGTCTGCGATCCGATGTGTGGCTCGGGCACTTTCGTGATCGAGGCCGCAGAGATCGCACTTGGACTTTTGCCGGGCCGTGAGAGAACCTTTGCTTTTGAGAAGCTCGCTTCGTTCGACCGGGTTGCGTGGGAAGCCATGCGCGTACCGTCAGCCCCGAAGATCACGCCGCTTCGGTTCAAGGGATCCGATAGGGATCAGGGTGCGGTCCGCATGAGCGAGGCCAACGCGGCCCGTGCCGGCGTGGAGTTGGTAACGGAGTTCGCCTGTGTCCCCATCAGTGAAGCCGCGCCGCCCGAAGGACTGCCCGGACTCGTGATCGTGAATGCCCCTTACGGCGGCAGGATTGGCAGCAAGGCGCCCCTTCACGGTCTCTATGCCGCATTCGGACAGCGCATGCGCGAGTCGTTCAAGGGATGGCGTGTCGGCCTGATCACCTCCGAGCCGGGCCTAGCACGCGCCACGGGGCTCAAGTGGGCGGATACGGGGCCCGTCGTCGATCACGGTGGCACCAAGATCAGACTGTACCGTACGGACCCTCTTTAGCCGATCTTCAAGTCGCGCCCGTTCCGCCGGTCTGTTTGCCGCGTTGCCGGAAGTGCATGACGAGCAAGAGAGATCCGAGACTCAGGCTGGCGAAGGCAAGAAGCCAGAGTGTGATGAACCCAAGGCTTTGGCCCTGCCCCGGCTCCAGCACCAGTGTTCCGCCGTCCTCATGCGTCTCCACGCGCGTACCGATGTGCTGCATGTTCCAGAATTCACGGATCTCGATCTCGCGTTCAGCGGAGCCGAGTTTCGGGAAGACCAGAACGAGCGGCGCGAGGCTGTTCACTTTCCACGCGAAGTAACCGAGATAGGCCTGAAGCTCTTCGAGCCCCATCTTGTCGACTGTCTCGGGAGAGGTACAAACCGCGATCGATGTCTCGCCATCCCACGGCGTCTCGAATGCCGGAAGCGCGTCTGGATCGTGCACCATCATGGAGATGCCTTCGAAGGGCACGGGCGTACCTTCGATGCTGGCCTGAACGGAAGAAAAGACCTCATCGGCAAGCACAAAGGTGCCTTCGTAGAGACCTTCGATATCAACGGTGCCATCGCTACCCAAGAGCCCCTCGGCCCCCGCCCCAAAGACCGATTCAAGGTCAGAGGCCGGCACCGAGAAATACAGCGAGATCGACTGAGGCCTGCGATCCACGATCAGCACGGGGCGTTCGGACGCCTCGGCACGTGAACGGGTCGCGTCGGCATGACCGGTCGCGGCGTATGTGAACCCAAGAAGGACGATTAGGAACCGCAGCATTCAATAATGATGGGCACCTGGGAAAAAATGTCGAGCCTCGCCTTGCGCCCGGTCCCGCAATAATTTGACCTGCGTCATGCCGCAGGACATAAAGCTGAGCCATGCTGCGACAGGATCGGAGGACGCGCACATGACACTCAGCCACCAGACACCCGACATCGAACAGCCGGAGATTCGCGTTCCGTTGGATACCGTATGCTTCATCATCTCGAAGGCACATCAGTTCGGGGTGGGGACCGGACCTGCGGAGGCGGAGATGATTTCCTACATTTCCGACCTGAACCAGGGCGCGCAGATCGATCTGGTCGCGATCATGTGGCTGGGCCGCGACGAGGGACCGGACGACTGGGCCGAAGCACAGCAGATTGCGACCGACGAACACAACGATCACACGGCGCAATATCTTGTCGGAACGCCGCTGCTGGCCGACTACCTGGAAGAAGGTCTGTCCCGCATCGGCAGGGATTGCTCGGGCTACAACGAACTGAACGTCTGAGCCGGAGCCCGACCCCGGCACAACACATGCCAAGCCCTCTTCGCGAAAAGGGTGCGTGTTTGTGTTTCCAATCGCACCAAACTCCTGTATGGCGCGCCTATCTGAGACGTGACGCACGGACCCCGGCGTGATGCGAAGGATAGGGGTCGGCGGCAATGGGGCCGCCATTCAAACGGGCACTCGGACCGCCGAGCCGGCCCAAACAGGAAACGATAGATGTTCAACCAAGTTAAGAAATCCATCCAGTGGGGCGAAGAAACGCTGACACTGGAAACGGGCAAGATCGCCCGCCAGGCCGACGGTTCGGTCATCGCCACCTATGGCGAAACCTCCGTTATGGCCAACGTGACCTTTGCCAAGGAAGCAAGACCCGACCAGGACTTCTTCCCGCTGACGGTCCACTACAACGAGAGATACTACGCTGCCGGTAAAATCCCCGGTGGATTCTTCAAGCGCGAAGCCCGTCCGACCGAAAAAGAGACGCTGACCTCTCGCCTGATCGACCGCCCGATCCGTCCGCTGTTCGTCGACGGCTTCAAGAACGAAGTCCTCGTGATCTGCACCGTGCTGTCGCACGACCTCGTCAACGATCCCGATATCGTCGCCATGATCGCCGCTTCCGCCGCTCTGACGCTGTCGGGCGCACCATTCATGGGCCCGATCGCGGGCTGCCGCGTGGGCTTCGAGGATGGCGAGTACGTTCTGAACCCGACGGTCGACGACATGCATGATCTTCGGAACACCCCCGACCAGCGTCTGGACCTGGTGGTTGCCGGTACCAAGGACGCCGTCATGATGGTCGAGTCGGAAGCCTATGAGCTTTCGGAAGACGAGATGCTGGGCGCTGTCACGTTCGCACACGAGCAGATTCAACCCGTCATCGACCTGATCATCGATCTGGCCGAGGACGCAGCGAAAGAGCCGTTCGACTTCACCCCGCCGGACTACTCGGCGATCTACGAAGCCGTGAAGGCAGCCGGTGAAGATCAGATGCGTGCCGCATATGCGATCACCGACAAGCAGGAGCGCGTTGCCGCAGTCGCCGCCGCCAAGGAAGCGATCAAGGCCGCGCTGACCGAAGAGCAGCTTGAGGACAAGAACCTCGGTACTGCTCTGAAGAAACTGGAATCGTCGATCCTGCGGGGCGACGTGGTCAAGAACGGTCGCCGCATCGATGGCCGCGCCACCGATCAGGTTCGCCCGATCGTGGCCGAAACGGGCCTGCTGCCCCGGACCCACGGTTCGGCGCTGTTCACCCGTGGCGAGACGCAGGGCCTCGTGGTCACCACGCTGGGCACCGGCGACGATGAGCAGATCATCGACGCGCTGCACGGCAACTTCCGTTCGAACTTCCTGCTGCACTACAACTTCCCGCCCTACTCGGTCGGCGAGGTTGGCCGCTTTGGCCCTCCGGGCCGACGCGAAATCGGCCATGGCAAGCTGGCCTGGCGCGCACTGCAGGCCGTTCTGCCTCCGGCAACGGACTTCCCCTATACGATCCGCGTGGTCTCGGAGATCACCGAATCCAACGGGTCGTCCTCGATGGCGTCAGTCTGTGGCGGTTCACTGTCGATGATGGATGCCGGTGTTCCTCTGAAGTCGGCGGTTGCCGGCGTGGCCATGGGACTGGTGTTGGAAGAGGACGGGTCCTATGCCGTTCTGACCGACATCCTGGGCGACGAGGATCACCTGGGCGACATGGACTTCAAGGTCGCGGGCACCGAGAACGGCATCACTTCGTTGCAGATGGACATCAAGGTTGCGGGCATCACGCCCGAGATCATGAAGTCCGCTCTCGCGCAGGCGAAAGATGGTCGGATGCACATCCTTGGGGAAATGAACAAGGCGCTTTCCGGCGCCAAGGGTTTCTCCGAGCATGCGCCGCGCATCGAGACGATGACTATCCCGACCGACAAGATCCGCGAAGTGATCGGCTCGGGCGGTAAGGTGATCCGGGAGATCGTCGAGACCTCCGGCGCCAAGGTCGATATCAACGACGACGGTGTCATCAAGATCGCCTCGCCGAACGGCGAAGCCATCCAGAAGGCCTATGACATGATCTATTCGATCGTGGCTGAGCCGGAAGAGGGCAAGGTCTACAAGGGCAAGGTCGTCAAGATCGTCGATTTCGGCGCCTTCGTGAACTTCTTCGGCAAGCGCGACGGGCTGGTCCACGTCAGCCAGATCGAGAACAAGCGCCTGAACCATCCTTCCGACGTTCTGAAGGAGGGCCAGGAGGTCTGGGTCAAGCTTCTGGGCTTCGACGACCGCGGCAAGGTCCGTCTGTCGATGAAGGTCGTCGATCAGGCGACCGGCGAGGAAGTCGCGAAAGAAGAAAAGGAAGACGCGGAATAACCCCCGCAACTCCACCGGAAAGGCCCGCTTCGGCGGGCCTTTTCGATTCTACCCTATGCCGCGGATACGCGTCGTGATGCGCTGCGCCTCGGATGTCGCGCGGCTGACGGTACGACGAGCGATGCTTTCGATATCCCGGAACAGGCGCGACGCATCGGTGGACCAGGGGGCATCCAACGCCGCGTTTATATCGTTGCCTTCCAAACCGAGCGCACCTGCAACCCTCTCGATTGCCCGCGTCGCTCTTTCGGACTCGGCGCCATGGTGGAACCAGAGCTGGCAGGCACCCGCAAGAATGCGCTCTTTCTCTTCCTTGTCGGCAATCTTGGAGAGAATCCGCTCAAGCGGCGCCCCCCTTGCTGTACGCAGAAAAGCGACGGCCTTGGCGACCTCGCCTTTTTCCAGCTCCTCTCCGGTAACCGACTTGTAGACTTCGGCAACGTCGCGGGGCGATGCACCATCGCAGGACCGTGCAACATAGACGATGGCCACGATCAGCCGCCTTCGTTCCAGACCTTCGGGACGTGAAAGGCCACGCTGCCTGAGGCGCGGAGCGATCTCGAGGGAAGACACGGCAAAGCCGGCAAAGGCAAGCCCCGCGGCCAGGAACAACGATGCATGCGTGCCACCGCTGCTTCCGGTTTCAGAGCCCCAGAAGCCCAGACGCGCATTCGCCGCGGCGACGAAACAAAGAAGCGCGAGCAACCCAAGGCCGATTTCGAATTTTCTGGTCATGAGAGCTGGCTAGGCCAGCATTGTGACGGAAAAATGGCCGAGAACGCCTCAGAACTTCAGACTTTACCGAAACGTTGGTGGACGTGTGTTCACTCAAAGTTCATGGGTTTTGACCGATCGCGCAGAACATCAGGAGATTGTCCGCAGCGGATTCTTCCCGTTCACAGCTCTCTTTGCAGGACATTTTTTGCGAACCGGCGCGCGATCTCCTGCGCCGAAGCGAAAAAGGCCACGTTCGCGGACAAGGACGAGGAAAGGGGCGCGCAGGTGTCCTTCAGACCTTCCGGATCAGAGCTTGCGCGCGGAAACGACAAAGTGGGTGAGCGTCTGAAAGAACCGCCCTTGAGCGGCGAGGTCTTCCTGCTCTTCAACCCAGGCCCTGGCCTCGTCGGCGGGAACGTGGCCGTTTGAAACGGCGTAGTTCTCCATCAGAATCATCATCATTCGGGCTATACCGTCAGGCCGGAGCGTTGTGTCCACGAATGTGAGTGGTTCCACCGAGGCAATCTCGAATCCCGCCTCTCGGAGGAGCCCCGGCAACTTCGCCGGCAAAGCGTTGTCTGCGACGTGCCTATCCCACGACTTGCACATCCGCTCCATCCTTTCCGGGTCGTCACTGTACCACGCCAGTGTGCCAAAATGCATGTCTCCCAACACAAGGCGACCGCCGCGGCGGAGCACGCGGTGAGTTTCCCGGAGACTGATCGAAGGATCTTCAAGATACTCGAACACCTGGAGCGACAGCGCTCCATCAAGCGAACCATCCTCCAAAGGGAGCGTTTCGGCAGTGCCTTCGATGATTTGAACATTTTCGAGGTCTCGGATCCGGTCCTCGGCCAGCGCCAGCATCTCGGCGCTTGGGTCTATGCCGATGACCTGTCCTTCTGGTCCTACGGCCAGTGCGAGTTCACGGGTAAGAAGACCGTTTCCGCAGCCAATATCTATCAAACGTTCGCCCGCGACAGGCGCGAGAGCATCAAAGGATGCCTGCCTGCGGTTTCGGAAGTCGGCACCCTGATAGGCTCGCTCAAGGACCGCCGTCGTCGCATCATCGAATCTCAGCATCCGAGGCCTCCGGTAGCGATTGTACCCAAAGACGGATCAAAAGCAAAAAAGGCCGCCCATTGGGCGGCCTTTTTTCCGATGCCTGGGACGAATCAGCCCTGACGTGCCTTGAACCGACGCTGTGTCTTGTTGATCACGTAGACACGGCCCTTGCGGCGCACGACGCGGCAGTCGCGGTGCCGGTTCTTCAGCGAGCGGAGCGAGTTGCGAACCTTCATGGGTCCTCTCCTCTGTCGCGGCGCTGATTTGCGCCTTTGTTTCGGTTCTGCCTATTCCCCTTGGGGAAAAGGCGGTGAATGGTGGGCGATACTGGGATCGAACCAGTGACCCCTTCGATGTCAACGAAGTGCTCTACCGCTGAGCTAATCGCCCTTGTCCGTCGCGTCCGTCCTGTTCAAAAGAACAAGACGCGGGGCAGGCCCCGCGCCGGTTCGTGGCTCTATAATCGTAACCAGAAAGCACTTCAAGGGCTTTTGGCGTCCGTATTTTGTCGCTTATACTGCAGCCTGAAAGGAGACGCGTGACTTGGCTTACCGATTGACCATGCCGGATATCAGGACGACCAGTGTCGTCTTTGCGTCTCCGCATTCCGGCAGGGACTATCCTTGGAATTTCGTCCGTAAATCGGTTCTCGACGAAAAGACCCTTCGGTCTTCCGAAGATGCTTTCGTGGACAGGCTGTTCGAGAGCGCCCCTCTTTGCGGTGCACCACTTCTCGCGGCGACCGCACCGCGCGCCTGGATCGACGTCAATCGCTCCTCCGACGAGTTGGACCCATCGCTGATCGAAGGCATAAGCCGATCCGCGCACAACCCGCGCGTCAGTTCGGGGCTTGGCGTGGTGCCGCGCGTGGTTGCCAACGGCCGCGCCATTTATCGCGGAAAGATCACGCTTCGCGAGGCGCAGACGCGAATCGACACCCACTGGAAGCCATGGCACGACGCGATCGACCAGTTGCTCCGAGACAGCCTGGTCATGTTTGGCGAGGCTATTCTGATCGACTGCCATTCGATGCCGCATGAAGCGATCGAGTCCATCGGTCACCCGCAAGGTCGCCGTCCGGATATTGTCTTGGGCGACAGGTTTGGCGCTGCGGCATCGTCCGAGATTGTCGATCGCGTGGAAGCCGCGTTTGAGGCCGCAGGACTTCGGGTCGCCCGCAACGCACCATTTGCCGGCGCTTATGTGACGCAGCATTACGGACGCCCAGGCCGAGGACAGCATGCGATCCAGATCGAGATCGACCGTGCGCTCTACATGAACGAACAGGCGATACGGCCGAACGCCAACTTCGACGCCTTCAAGTCGGTCATCGACAAGGTTGTCGAATCGATAACTAACATTGGTCGCGCGGATGTTGCGCTCGCCGCCGAATGACAGGCGCGCTGACGAGCATCAATAGACTGAAATGAAAAGGGCGCCCGAACGGACGCCCTTTTCAGCATGTAGCACTACGATCAGCTGTCTTCTAGAGACAGAGCCACAAAGCGCGGATCACCGTCCCGGCGCACGAGAAGGAGAAGCGACTTGCGGCCCGCCTCACGAGCTTCCTCGATGCGGTCTTCAAGATCCTTCACGCTGGCCACCTTTTCCTGCCCAGCCTCGGTGATGAGATCGCCCGCACGAAGGCCTTTTTCGTAAGCCTCGCTGTCTTCCGCGACATCTGCGACCACGAGGCCTTCGGCGTCGTCGGACAACCCCAGTTGCTCGCGCAGTTCATCAGTCATGTTGCTGACCGTGAGGCCCAGGATATCTCCCGTGACAGGATCGGTCGAGTTCACCGAGGCCGGGATCGGACGCTCGGCGTCTTCACGGCGGCCGAGGGTCACGCGCAGGGTTTCAGTCTTGCCGTCGCGGAAGACGAGAACGCGCACTTCCTTGCCCACAGTGGTCTCGCCCACCTGACGCACGAGACTGCGGGTATCGTCGACCTCGACACCGTCGAAGGACAGGATCACGTCGCCCGCCTCCATGCCTGCCTCAAGGGCCGGACCTTCAGGCACATCGGTGACCAGTGCGCCACGAACTTCGGCCAGTCCAAGCCCTTCGGCGAGGTCATCTGTGACATCCTGAATACGGACGCCCAGCCAGCCACGGCGGGTTTCACCGAAGTCGCGAAGCTGTGCGATGACGTTCTCGGCCACACGGCTGGACATCGCGAAGCCGATGCCGATCGAGCCACCGTTCGGAGACAGGATCGCCGTGTTCACCCCGATCACCTCGCCGCTCAGGTTGAACAGCGGGCCGCCGGAGTTGCCGCGGTTGATAGCGGCGTCGGTCTGGATGTAGTCGTCATAGCTGCCTGAAAGGGCACGGCCACGCGCCGACACGATGCCTGCGGAGACCGAGAAGCCCTGGCCAAGCGGGTTGCCCATGGCCATGACCCAATCGCCGACGCGGGCCGCCTCGCTGTCACCCCAGCTGACGAACTTGAGCGGTTTGTCGGAGTCGACCTTGAGAAGGGCGAGGTCGGTGTTCGGATCGGTGCCGATGATTTTGGCGTCGAGCTCGAACCCTTCGAAGAACTCGATCAGAACCTCGTCCGCGCCTTGAATGACGTGGTTGTTGGTTACGATGAAGCCATCTTCGGAAATCACGAACCCGGAGCCGAGAGCCTGACTGCGGCGGGGGCTTTGGCCGTTCGGGCCGTTACGGTCCATGAAGTCGCGGAAAAAGTCCTCGAACGGAGACCCTTCCGGGACGATCGGACCGGGCTCGGTCGAGGCCGCAACCGTTGTAGACGTGGTGATGTTCACGACCGCCGGGCTGACCTTTTCGGCCAGATCGGCGAAGGTGTCCGGCCGTGACTGAGCCGCAGCCGTCAAAGCCTGGGCGATGACGAAGGCCATGCTCAGGATAAAGAGCCAGATGTACTGTGTATGCTGTACTGTCCGGCGACGAGAGAGTGCAATTGCGTTCACTCCAACCTCCTGTGTCTGCTCGGGAGCGCCAACGTGGCGCGTCTCTGAAGTCTGAGTAGATAGATAGGTGCAAAGACGCACAAGCCAAAGAGTGATCGCGCACTTTCACCTCGCTGTGAACTTCCCGTGTGCGGCTCCAGACGGCGGGATACCGCGCATCTGACTCCGGGTTCACTGCTTGGGATGATCGTCGTAATCGTTGCGCAGCACCCGATGCCTGTCGCCCTCGGGGTCCTCGAACTGACGGGTCTTGAGCGCCCAGAAGAACGCGAGAAGGCCCAGCAGGCCAAGACCGAGAGAAACGGGTATCAGGAAGACAAGCACGTCCATCAGCGCAACCTCATCGCGTTCAAGGTCACCATAATGGAAGAACCGGACATGGCCAATGCGGCAGCAAGCGGGGTGGCAAAACCAGCCAGCGCAAGCGGAATGGCGACAAGGTTGTACATGGCGGCGATCGCGAAGTTCTCGATTATCCGCCGCGTCGCGGAACGCGCTGTGGTAACCGCTTCTCCGATTCCCGAAAGATCGCTACCCAAGAGCACGATGTCACTGACCGTGCGGCTGGCGTCCAGGGCGGATGCGGGAGAAATGGAGGCATGAGCTTCGGCCAGAGCGGCCGTGTCGTTCAACCCGTCGCCGACCATCAGGACACGCGCACCGGCTGCGGCAAGCGCGCGCACACGGGCGACCTTGTCCTCCGGCCGCAGACCGGACTTCCAGTTGTCGATTCCAACCGTGTCCGCCAAGTCGGCGACCGCTTCGGCCGTGTCGCCCGACAAGAGCTCGATCTCACAGCCCGCTTTCCGCAATGCCGCCACCGCCTCGGCAGCTCCCTTGCGCGGTGTGTCACGGAAGCGAAACGCCACGGACCTCGTGTCGCCGATGCGCAGCCATGTTGCAGTCCCACCGCCGGCCTGGGCGCCGACCCAATCGGCGCGCCCTAGCCGAACGGGCTGCCCCTGCCAAAGCCCTTCGACGCCGTATCCCGGCACCTCGCGCAGTTGAGTGACTTTGGCTGGTGCAAGCCTGAGTCCGTTGCGCAAGGCTAACGCAAGCGGGTGCGCCGAAGCCTCGGCCAGCGCGACGGCGACGGATGCCTGCGCGTTGGTGGCGTCATGGTCATCCAGATGCGGGTGACCTTCGGTCAGCGTGCCGGTCTTGTCGAAGACGACATGGGTGACCTCGGCCAGCCTCTCCAGAGCGGTCGCGTTCTTGACGAGAAGCCCGTGCCGGAACAAGCGACCGGAAGCGGCGGTGGATACCGCCGGCACGGCAAGGCCCAAGGCGCAGGGACAGGTGATGATCAGCACGGCAACGGCGATGTTCAGAGAAAGCCGCAGGTCGCCCGTGGCCGTCATCCAACCGATGAACGCCATCAGCGCCAGAAGATGAACTGCGGGGGCATAGATCCGGGCAGCGCGATCCGCCAGTGAGACATATCGGCTGCGCGCATTCTCGGCGACTGCGACAAGGTCGGCCATGCGCCTGAGCGATGTATCGGTGCCGGCCGAGGTAGCCCGCACGACAAGCGGTCCTGTAAGGTTCGTCTCGCCCGCGTTGATCGACTGCCCGGGGGCGGCCGGTTCGGGCAGGCTTTCTCCCGTGATCAGCGAACGGTCAACCTCGCTTATACCCTCAACAACGACTCCGTCGATCGGACAGCGCGCCCCAGGAAGTACGCGAATCTCGTCTCCGGCCCGGATGTCCGACACTGCCACAGTCTGGCCGTTCGCACGAAGAGCACGCGGCACCTCCAGCGCGGTCAGCTCGGCTGCTGCCGACCGTGCGGCAAGCCGGGTGCGCTGATCAAGGTAGCGACCGGCAAGCAGGAAGAAGGTCAGCGACAGGGCTGCGTCGAAATAGGCGTGCTCGCCACCATAGGCCGTCTCGTACAAGGACATGCCGGAGGCCAGGAGGATAGCCAGCGAAATCGGGACATCCATATTCAGGCGCCGTCCCCGCAGCGCTCCCCAACCGCTTTTGAAAAATGGCTGGGCGGAAAACGCGACTGTGGGAAGAGCGATGAGCGCTGAGATCCAGTGAAACAGGTCGCGCGTGGCCTCTGTCGCTCCCGACCAAACGGCCACGGAAAGCAGCATTACGTTCATCATCGCAAAGCCGGCAACGCCGAGGCGCATCTGCAAGTCGCGTGCCGCGCCGTCTCCGGAACCGGACATTACCGCGTCGGCGTCCAACTCATGCGCCTCGTATCCGGCATCCGCCAGCACGCCGACCAGTTCCTCGGCACTGATATCGGCATTCGCCGCAACCTGAACCCGCTTTCGGGTCAGATTGACCCGCACTTCCCTGACACCATCGACCGACGAAAGTGCACGCTCGACCCCCGAAATGCAACCCGCGCAATGGATCGTCGGGAGCGACAACTGGATGTTCGGGCTCGTGATCGAGCCATTCATTTGCTGCGCCGCCGGGGCCGCAGCACAGGCCGGACAGGCCGAAAGTGAGGGATGTTCGGCCAGGCTCATCTCAGCGCACCCAAAGCTCCAGCCGTTTGGAAAACTCGACGCCGGATGCGCTTGTCGCATTGAGCTTGATTGTCCATGCACCGGGTTCGGGCTGAACCTCTGCAAGGAAAACGCCACGCGCGCCCTGCAGGTCGAGAACCTGGTCGTCCCTTGCGATCGTCGGACGTCCCAGCATGGCCGAGATCGTCTGTGGCTCGACGGGTGCACCGTCGGAATCAACGATCTTGATCGTCAGCATGTCTTCATCGATTTCCGCAGCGACGTCCCAGCCAAGGGCATCCTGTGCCGCACGGCGGGCGTCGAAACTTTGGCTTGCCACATAGGAGTTCTTGACCTCCAGGCCGGGAAAAGTTCCGACGGCTTTGAAGGCAAGTGTCATATTCACGGCGATTATGACGCCGAACGCGGCGACCATCCCGATCAAGACGTGCTTTCCAGTGATTTCGCGCGTTGTCATTGAGTTGCTCCGTTGAAGACAGTATCGCTGTGCACCCGCTCGCCCGAGATGAGATCCTCGACCCAGAAGCGGAATTCGGTACGCTCGGAGGTAGCTGGAGCGGAGCCGCCCGGCGCGATCACATACACCCTTTGCAGAAGGGTTTCGTTCGCCGGGACCGTGACGGAGTCGTAAAGCGTTCCTTCCAGTTCGGCCCTTAAGGCGAGGTCGCCTGTCACGTGAATACGGAAGGGCCTGTCATCACCGTGCTTGTTGCGCAGCCGGATATCATAGGCGTTCCGGATCGAGCCGTCCGAGAGGGTGACGAATTGCGGGTTTCGGATTGGCGCGACGGTAACGTCGATCTCGGCGCGCACGAACAGCATGAACAGAAGGGCAAGACCGACGGCACTCCAGAGGCCAGTGTAGACCAAGGTGCGTAAGCGCAGAACATGCTGGAAAATAGGCTTGGCCTGCCCGCCCGCGCGTTCGCGGGTTTCGTCGGTCAGGGCGATATAGTCGATCAGACCGCGCGGTTTGCCGATTTTGTCCATGACGTCGTCGCAGGCGTCGATGCACAGAGCGCAGGTGATGCAGGCAAGCTGCTGGCCGTCCCGGATGTCGATGCCCATGGGGCAGACGTTCACGCAGGCGTTGCAATCGATGCAGTCACCGAGGTTCTCGCGGTCCTTGCCCTTGCCGCGCGGCTCGCCGCGCCAGTCGCGGTACGCAACGGTGATCGTGTCCTCGTCCATCATCGCCGCCTGGATGCGAGGCCAAGGGCACATGTAGATGCAGACCTGTTCGCGGGCGAGGCCGCCGAAGAGGAACGTGGTGGCCGTCAGGATGCCGATAGTGGTGTAGGCGATGGGGTGCGCGTTGAAGGTGACGAGGTCGCGGGCGAGCGTTGGCGCATCGGTGAAGTAGAACACCCACGCCCCGCCGGTGGCGAGGCCGATCAGCAGCCAGACTGTCCATTTTGTCAATCTTAACCGCCACTTATGGAGATCCCATTTCGATTTCCACAGTCGGACGCGGGCGTTCCTGTCGCCCTCGATCCAACGCTCGACGAGAATGTAGAGGTCGGTCCAGACGGTCTGGGGGCAGGCGTAGCCGCACCAGACGCGGCCCAGGGCGGAGGTGAAGAGGAAAAGGCCGAGCCCCGCCATGATCAGAAGACCGGCGACGAAGTAGAATTCGTGGGGCCAGATCTCGATCCAGAAGAAATAGAAGCGGCGCCCGGCCATGTCGATCAGCACGGCCTGATCAGGGAGGTTCGGCCCGCGGTCCCAGCGGATCCAGGGTGTCAGGTAGTAGATGCCGAGCGTGATGCCCATGATCCACCATTTAAGCGTTCGAAAACGGCCACTTACCCGTCTCGGGAAGACAGGTTCGCGGGCGGCGTAAAGGACTTCGGGCTGATCGACTGACATGAAAACCTGACTCTGTTCGCGAGTGTTTTCTGTCAGGTCCCGCCCCCCCGGACATTGATTTGGGTCAAGGAATCCGGGCGTTCGCAGGCAACGTCCGGCGGGCGGGGACTCCGGGGAACGGTCAAAGGGTTAACGGCCTTGTTTCGTTGGGGAACAGGCGCAAACCCCGGTCCGCAAGGCGTCGGCAAACCGTCGGCAAAACGTATGGCACCCGTATGGCAGAGCCGGAGCCGGGTACCAGATGTGGTTTGGCGTTAGGGAAGGTTAGCGGAGGCTGAATTAGGGAAAGCGGACTTTTCGCTATGCGATGGCAATCTGTGTTCTTTCAATCGATTGATTAGCTTAATTCTGGCTATGTGCAGGACCAACTTTCTGATATTGAGATCCCATCCACTTTGGTAATCTCAGCAATCGTTAGTTTTTGTGTCGTCACGCTGGCCTCTGGAGGTCACGTTTCGGGCTCTTCCGTAGCAATAGAGAAGGCTAGACTTGACCCGCGACCAGATGATTATCCACATTCATGCAGCCAATGAGGTTGCAAAATCGGCCGCATCACATGGCCACCACCCGTTTGGGGCTGTATTGGTCGGCCCCGACGACGCAATCCTGATGCGGCAGGGTAACATCGACACGGTCCATCATGCCGAGACCGAGCTCGCGCGCCGCGCCGCAGCCGAGTACGCTCCCGATTTCCTGTGGACGTGCACATTGGTTTCCACTGGTGAACCTTGCGCCATGTGCACGGGGAAGCTCTATTGGGCCAACATCGGTCGCTTGGTCTTTGGTTTCGAAGAAGTGAAGCTCCTCGAACTGACGGGAGATCATCCGGCCAATCCGACCATAAACCTACCCTCGCGCACCGTCCTGAGCCATGGCCAAAAGAAGATCGAGGTGCACGGACCTTTTCCCGAGATTTACGACCAGCTTCTCGGCCCGCATCGCGATTTCTGGCGGCGCTAGCAGGCGGGTCATCTAGAAAGTTGTGCGAGGGCTCAGGGCCGTTGTTTGATGGTTCCAGTCGCTAGACCGCAATGGGGAACGAAGCAGCACTTCGCTCCATCAGGAATTCGAGAGATTTTGCTGCACAACAAAGTGAGCCGCCGATCCAGGAGGAAGGCAGCTCACTGAGTCTACTGCCGAATGTCAGCCGTGTGCGTGACCGCCTACTGCCACATCTCCCTCCTGACGAGAAAAGACGATCCAAGCAAACAAGGTCGCCCCTACGGCGTAGGCAATCGAACCCGCGGCGACGACTGGTGTCATTGCCGTATTGCCAAGAAGCAGAAGATAAAGCGCTCCCGTCATAACGGCACAGGACACGACAACGATCCAAAACTGCACCGCTGTCCAAACAGACTTTGCTTTTTCCTTGTTCAGGGCAAAGTAAGCCCCAAAGATCGCGCATGATACCCAACCGAGCAGACTCATATGGGCATGAGCCCCAGCGACATTGTGCTCGCCACTGATCGACATTTGCAGGCCGATGGCGATGCTGGCGAGGAGAAAGAGAGCGGAGGCCTTGAAGTAGTGCTGAGAAACTTGCGGCATGATAACCTCCCGCAAAGTATCCCCTGTACGGCACCGCGCCGCACTCCGGGGACGCTGCCGTCGTCATGTCAGAAGCCAAGCTCGACAAAGACTTACCGACGCTCTTGCTTCATGCATCAACGCCGAACGTGGACTCTTTAATGCAAGCAGTCTCCCGGCACATTGATGCGCATCAAACCATTTCGTCAGCTGCTTAATGGATATCCCAGAGAGGCCTCGATTTCCGTCATATACAGAGCGACAGAAACGTATCCAAATTCCTCGGGCTCCGAACTCGAAGCAGAGCGATAGCCGTAAGTGCATCGATAGCGGGCAACACCATGGCCCGTTCGTGGACAGCGCGCGTGTTGGTGCACTTCTTATTGGGGCGCTACGCTCCCGCCTTTAGCTCCCTGGCGCGGCAGAGCCTGCATCCAGGGCCACCAGAGTACTTGTGGCGGAGCGAAGTCTAATGTCCCGAACCGGAGCGTACTCATCGGAATGATACCAGTCCCTGAGCGCCGCCATGCTCGGAAACTCGATGATGACCATACGCCCCGGAGACCAGTCTTTCCCGTCTTCCAGTACTTCCAAATCGCCCCCGCGGGATACGAAGCGCCCACCGAACTTGATGATCAGCGGAAGAACGGCACGCTTGTACTCCTCAAAGACATCGGGGTCCGTGATGATTTCGTCGGCGATCAGAAAGGCGGACATCGTGCATCCCATTCGGTTGGTTCGATGGCGCGGAGCCTAGATCGATATCGCGGGTCCGGCAAATTGGGAATTTGTGAACTGGGCTCGAAGCGGCCCTTCCTTGGAATCAGGCTAGCGACCGCTCAGCGGGACAAAGTTGCCATGCCGGGCAGGTCCGCTTCAGCAAATGTGGCAGTCCGCAGGAAGCTTCCAAAAGGCCAGAAACCCCAACAAAACTCGGAGAAGGGTGCACTCCGTTCCGTCGAATGCAGTCAGCCACGATCAATGGGTTATGACGATGGTTTCCCAAACTTGTTGCGGTTTCGACCTATTCTTGTCCGGACCAGAATTCCTTCGTTCAATCAGAAGCAACGCGCAGAACTACACCGGCATTACTTGAAGAGCATGCGCAGTAAGTGAAGAAAGCGGACTATGCCGGAAAAATCGTCACGCTGTTCAAGGGGAATGAAGGTTGTCGACAGACCCGTGGTCTGATGCAGTTTACCGGTCGCCTTCACAAGGGCGTCAAGAAACGCGCAACAGCCGCCTGCGGATCTGCGTGCCGACCGGGCGCTCGAACCAGCGATATGCAGCATGTGCCGTGAGGATAGAGGCGAGAAGGTAGAGCGGCAAGGTCAGCGGGCTGTCCGAGAAGGCGCGAGTCCCCGAGAACGCGAGGTCGGCCAGCAACAGGACCGTCATCTGAAGCGGCACATGGACGAGGTAGAGGCTGTAGCTGATGTCGCCCAAAGCGCTCAGCCGCTCCCCGGCCATTGGCGCAACCCTGTCCATCGCCGCAAAGAGCGACAGCACCGCCACAGAGACCCCGACGATAATCCATTGCTCGGCCGCGTAGACACTCCCTACCACTGCAGCTGCGGCCCCCACCGCCGCCAGCAGTCCGGCCCGGGCGAGCCCTGCATGGGGCCGTAGCGCGTAAAGCGTCGCACCGAGGAAGAAATACCCGGCACAGCGAAAGACCCCGCGCGAGAGGTAGAAGGTCGGCTCGGTCTGCCACCAGAACCAGCACCAGCAAAGGGCACAAAGAACCGCAGAAGCCAGAAGCGGGGCCTGCCGCAGCAGCCCGAGGCACAGGAAGAACCCGCAATAGACCAGCACCTCCAGCGAGACCGACCAGATCGGCCCGTTGAAGCTCAACCCCCAGGAAAAGGTCGGCCAGTTCGAGGCCATGAAAAGCTGCAAAATGAAGTGCCAGGGGTCGTTGTTGCCGTAAACCTGCCAATGTCCGGCCTGCGCAAGGCTGACCCATTGCAGGCCTGTGACGTACAACAGGGTCGCAAGGTGCAGCGGGTAGAGCCGGGCGAACCGCGCCACGCCGAACTCCCAGGCCGTGGCCGCCCGGCGCGTGTAGACATGCGCGAAGACGAAGCCCGAGATCAGCCAGAACAGCTCGACCGCGTTGGCGGCCCAGGGGCCGTAAAGCGGTTTGAGCAGGGTGGCATAGGGAAAGCTCTCGACCGGCGGCAGGTCTCCCCGGCCAAACGCATCGGCGAGGTAGAAATGGTGGTAGTGAAAGACAACGATGGCTACCGCCGCGAGACCGCGAAGTGCATCGACCCAGAAGAAGCGCTCCACAAGAACTGTCTCGCGTTCCAAAAGTGCGCCTCCTTCTACTCGGTTTCCATACCGTTTTGCCCGGGAGCTGACCCTGCCCAACAATCCTGGAAATACCGAAAAACCCGTTACTATTTCGGTGGATAGAGCAATTCATGGAACCGTTCAAGAGCGTGACAATGGATGGCGTGATGCATCCCCTAACGTCGGTCGGATTCAACTTCCGGCTCCAACATCTGATCGAGCCAAGAAATGGAAACCTGCGCTCTCGTCATCGATCTCTTCTGATGGGTAAACCGGAATGCGCGACGCGCTGAAAGAAAGCGCCGTGGACTTCCCTCCGAACCGTTTCCCGACACCTGGCCTCCTGTTTGGTCCATTGCCCATTAATTCTTGAGAGGCAGGGAAAACCGGGCGTTCGCAGGCAACGTCCGGCGGGCGGGGACTCCGGGGAACGGTCAAAGGGTTATCGGCCTTGTTTCATTGGGGAACAGACACAAACCCCGGTCGGCAAAGCGTCGGCAAACCGTCGGCAAGACGTATGGCACCCGTATGGCAGAGCCGGAGCCAGGTACCAGATGTGGTTTGGCGTTAGGGAAGGTTAATGGGGGGTGAATGGGATTTTTGGGGCAAGCGCTCGTTGAAAGCAGCTTGGGAGGCAATAGGCGCCCCAAAGACTAGGCGAGGTGCAACGACTTGCGTTGTGCCTCAACGCGCGAGCTTGACGCCTTCAGAGAGAGAGAGAGAATTTGGAGAACAGAACGTAAGCTAGAGCGAACAAGAAAAAAGCGGCAGGCAAAACTGCCTGCCGCACACCAGATTTGTTGTTTGGCGATTTTCAGTTCACTCGTTCGTTCAGGGATGGGAGCGGTGGGAGCATGATCCCGGAAGACGAGATGTGATGGCTAAAATCGGATCTGAAGTACGGGTAGGTCGCGAACCGACCCACCTTTTGAAAAAAGAACCTCACATAATCCTCATCAAAGCCGGCCAAACCCGAATACGCAATAAGGTACTCGGAAGTGAATTTGAGGACCTTTTTTCGTCCCAGCTTCACCTCTGCGGTCCACTGATAATGGCCGATCATCACCCCCGCTTCGATGTCAAAATGATAGCCACTAGGTTCTCCGAAGAACCCCATATTCTCGAGGTCTTCCAGCGCTTCATATACTTCAGGCTTAATCGAGTACTCCGAGGAAATCAGCCTGATGTCCCGTAGACGGGCAGCTATTGTGATTTCCGCGTAGACACCATTGTCGAACTCGGCGGATTCCTCCGCCGAGACCAGTTCGTTTTCTTTCGAATCGACCATCACGCCGCCATCTTCCGTCCACGGTTGCCAGGTGCGTTGGCAGCGCGTTCCTGCCAAATAGCAGGGGTGAGTCCACGATTGATGTGCAACACAACCGACCGAAAGCCTTTAGCCTTCTCCTCAGGAAGCGAAGTTCTCAATTCCTGCTTACGTACGAACTCGAAATCTTCACCAAGCGCTTGAGCGATCCGCGCGATCGTCTTCAAGGTCAAATTCGGGCCATTGGTCGAGAAGATCTGCGATACACGCGCAGGAGTCATTCCCAAGCGTTCTGCCAGCTCTTTGTTGCTTACTCCTTTACGGTTCATCGCCCTTTGAAGCGCTACCTGCGTAGAGAAGACCAAAGCTTCAATCGCATAGACTTCCTCTTCTCCTTTTTGCGGCCCAAGAAACTCACTATTGATGGCCATTTTATTCTCCCACTTTCTTAGCAACTCTCTTGAGCTGCTTTTGGTCTGCTTTGTTGTCTTTCTTAATCGCCCCTTCGGGGCACACAAACTTCCTTGGTGTGCCGCTCGTGAAACCGCCATAAATGCGAAGCTGATAGGATTTTGCAGCGTATATCAAAATGTTGGCTCCATTCCCGCTCGGGAACCGACCCTCCGTCTTGAACTGCTTTTCATTCAAGTCACGAAAGCCGACTTCACTCAGTTCGTCCAAGATTCGCTCCATGCGCGCCCTGTCATTGGCTGGCGCAGATTTGAACGTTTTCAACGTCTTGGGCGAAAACCAAACCTCACAGTAAGCTCCCTCAGCAACCTTAACGAATCCATCTAACAAATCAGAGTACCCGACTTTCAGTTAAGCTATAGCTAAACAACATATGCGGCGAGTCAACGGGTTGTTAGTAAGATGTTCCGAAACGCCGCAGAAATCGTTGCAATTAATGCAACAGCCTTGCCTCAAGACGTCAAGGAAAGCTAGAGAATCTGCCCAACTGATCGCTGCGACACCTGAGCAGTTCGCTTTGTCCCGGCCACGTCCCTCTTCTGTCGGAGGTCAGCGCGGGGCCTCCAAAGCGGCGACCTTCGGCCTTGATTCCGCGCCTCGTTGCGCTTCGCAAACAGCGCTGATCCCCCAACAAAAAAGGCGCCCCCGAAGGGACGCCCAATCGCACCTCTGCCGAGAGGGAGAGCTCAGCAGCTGTAGTACATCTTGAATTCCACCGGGTGCGGCGTGTGTTCGAAGGCGTAGATCTCTTCCCACTTGAGATCCATGTAGCCCTCGATCTGGTCGCGGGTGAAGACGTCGCCGGCCAGGAGGAAGTCCATGTCCTTCTCCAGTTCCTCCATCGCCTCGCGCAGCGACGCGCAGACGGTGGGGATGCCTGCCAGCTCTTCGGGCGGCAGATCGTAGAGGTCCTTGTCCATGGCTTCGCCCGGATCGATCTTGTTCTTGATGCCGTCGATGCCGGCCATCAGGAGCGCCGAGAACGCCAGGTAGGGGTTCGCGGACGGATCGGGGAAGCGGGCCTCGACGCGCTTGGCCTTCGGGCTTTCGGTCCACGGAATACGGACGCAGCCGGAGCGGTTGCGGGCGGAATAGGCGCGCAGAACCGGGGCCTCGAAGCCGGGGATCAGGCGCTTGTAGCTGTTGGTGCCCGGGTTGGTGAAGGCGTTGAGCGCCTTGGCGTGCTTGAGGATGCCGCCGATGTACCACAGAGCCTCTTGCGAGAGGTCGGCGTACTTGTCGCCCGCGAAGAGTGGCTTGCCGTCCTTCCAGATCGACATGTTGACGTGCATGCCGGTGCCGTTGTCGCCCGCGATGGGCTTGGGCATGAAGGTCGCGGTCTTGCCATAGGCGTGGGCGACCTGGTGGATGACGTACTTGTACTTGAGGATCTGGTCGGCCTGGTCGGTCAGCGTCGAGAAGATGAGGCCCAGCTCGTGCTGGCAGGACGCCACTTCGTGGTGGTGCTTGTCGACCTTCATGCCCATGCGCTTCATGGTCGAGAGCATCTCGGCGCGGATGTCCTGCGCGTCATCGACCGGCGGGAGCGGGAAGTAGCCGCCCTTGACGCCCGGGCGGTGGCCCATGTTGCCCATCTCGTAGTCGGTGTCGGTGTTCCAGGCGCCGTCGATCGCGTCGACTTCGTAGGACACCTTGTTCATCGAGATCGAGTACTTGACGTTGTCGAACAGGAAGAACTCGGCCTCGGGACCCATGTAGGCCGCGTCGCCGATGCCGGAGGACTTGAGATAGGCCTCGGCCTTCAGCGCGGTGCCGCGCGGGTCGCGCTCATAGGGCTCGCCCGTGTCGGGCTCGACCACGTTGCAGTGGATCGCCATCGTCTTCTCGGCGAAGAACGGGTCCATGTAGACCGACGTCGTGTCCGGCATCAGTTTCATGTCGGACTGGTCGATCGACTTCCAGCCCGCGATGGACGAACCATCGAACATGAAGCCTTCGTCGAGGAAATCCTCGTCCACGAGGTCCGCCACAACGGTCACGTGCTGCAGTTTGCCGCGCGGGTCGGTGAAACGGATGTCGACGTATTCGACGTCCTCGTCCTTGATCGTCTTCAAGACGTCCTTCTTGCTCATGGAATAACCCTCTTCCCTTTCGAGTGTTCCGTTAATCTTACGATTGATGAATTACAGCGCGTCCTCGCCGGACTCGCCTGTGCGGATGCGGATGGCCTGGCTGACGTCCGAGACGAAGATCTTGCCGTCGCCGATCTTGTCGGTCTTGGCCGCCGCGATGATGGCCTCGATAGCGGCGTCGACCTGGTCGTCGCCCAGGACGACTTCGATCTTCACCTTCGGCAGGAAGTCGACCACGTACTCCGCGCCGCGATACAGTTCCGTATGACCCTTCTGACGGCCGAAGCCCTTGACCTCCAGGACGCTCAGGCCCTGAACGCCGATTTCCTGAAGAGCTTCCTTCACCTCGTCCAACTTGAACGGTTTGATGATGGCCTCGACTTTCTTCATGGCTCCGACTCCCTTGGGTTTTCAGGCGTGAGACCACGGGCGGCGCGGGGCCACAATCAATGCTGCCCCCGACTCCCCCGATCGCTCGCGTCTTTCGACATGTGCTGCTTAAATTTTGTGCATCTCGCTGTCAAATGCATCGAAAAATGAATCAGGTTGCATCGGCTTGCGGCGGCGTCAGGGATTTCTCAATAGTGATGTCGGAGGATGCGCCCATGACCGAATTGCTGACAGCCGCCCAGATGCGCGCCATCGAACAAGCCGCCATTGAAAGTGGCGAGGTGACGGGACTGGAACTGATGGAACGCGCCGGGCGCGGCGTGGTCGAGGCGATCTTCGAGGAATGGCCGGAGTTGCGGGCGACGTCGCACCGTGCGGTAGTGCTTTGCGGTCCCGGCAACAACGGCGGCGACGGGTTCGTTGTTGCGCGGCTATTGAAAGAGTGGGGCTGGGAGGTGGAGGTGTTTCTCTACGGCGACCCCGAAAAGCTCCCGCCGGATGCACGGGTGAATTATGAGCGGTGGAGGGAGTTGGGGGCCACTCACCTTGACGAAAACCAATTCTACAAGCTGATGAGCAATCCCGATTTGGTTATCGACGCGCTCTTTGGCACCGGCCTGTCCCGGCCACTGGAAAATCTTCCGCATCTCTTGGCTGACGCTGTGAAGGATGCCGCAACTGGTTACTACATTGGCGAAGACTGGGGCGCTCCTATCGTCGCGGTCGATATGCCTACCGGGCTAAGTTCAGATACCGGACAAGACCTCGGGCGCCCCTTCCCGGTTATGCTCACTGTTACCTTTCACGCGTGCAAACTCGGCCATTACCTGGAGCATGGGCCGCGGGCGGCAGCAAAGCTTGTCGTCAAGGGAATAGGCCTCAAGGGCAGCCCTCGACCGCCGGGTGGGAGTGAAGCCCCCGCCCGGGGGGGCGGTCGGGGGCTGCCCGGCGTGCCGCCGGGCCAAACGGTCCGGCTTATCGAACGCGAAGATCTCAACGTCGCAAAACTGGGCGACCACAAATACAGCCACGGCCACGCCCTGATCCTCACCGGCGGCCCCGGCAAGACCGGCGCCGCCCGCCTCGCCGCGCGTGGCGCGCTCCGCATCGGCGCGGGGCTTGTCACTCTGGCCTGCCCGCAACAGGCGCTCTGGGAAGTCGCGACCAGCATCACCGCGATCATGTGCCAGACGCTCGACGGTGCGCCGGGGCTGGTGGAGCTTCTGGAAGACACCCGCCTCAACGCGCTCTGCCTCGGCCCTGGCATGGGCCTCGGCGCCGACACGCAGCTGCTTGTCCTTGCCGCGCTGAAGGCGAGCCGCGCCACCGTTCTCGATGCCGACGCCCTCACCCGCTTCGAGCGGAACCCCGAAGTGTTGTTCGACGCGCTGCATGAAAACTGCGTGCTGACGCCCCACGCGGGCGAGTTCCGCCGCATATTCCCGGATATAGCCGCGAAACTCGACGCCCCCGCCACCGCCGGCCCCGCCTATTCCAAGGTCGACGCCACGCGCGAGGCCGCGGCGCGGGCAGGCTGCACCGTGCTCTTCAAGGGCCCCGACACCGTCATCGCCGACCAGACCGGGCGTTGCGCCATCAACTCCAGCGCCTATGACCGCGCCGCGCCATGGCTCGCCACCGCTGGCTCGGGCGACGTGCTGGCGGGCTTCATCACCGGCCTTCTCGCCCGTGGCTTCCCGCCCATGCAGGCGGCCGAGACCGCCGCCTGGCTTCACACGGAATGCGCGCTGTCCTTCGGGCCCGGACTGATCGCCGAGGATCTGCCCGAGGAACTGCCCCGGGTCTTCCGGCAACTCGGGCTCTGAGCTTCTTCTTTTCGGAAATACTCCGGGGGGAATTGGCCGTCAGGCCAAGGGGGGCGGCGCCCCCTTCTGCGCCGCGCGGCACGCGCGGCGCGGGTCGGCCCGCAAAGCGGGGCGACGCAACTATCCTTACGAAAAGGTTGAAGGTCGGGACGGTTGCGTTAGTCTCATCCGGACAAGAGGGACCGGGGGGACGAGGGGACATGAGCCCGATCACGACGCTGGACGGCCAGACAGATCTGCCGCGCTATTTCTCGGCGGTGTTCAATCTTGCGAAGGGCCTGAAGAACGGCCGGGTCGATTTCCGGCTGCCGGACGGGCGCGTTTTCCGCGTCGATGGCCCCAATCCCGGCCCCGTTGCCGAGATCGAGATCCACAACCCCGACACCTTTGCCCGCCTGATCCGCGAGGGCGACCTGGGCTTCGCCGACGCCTACCTGGAGGGCTGGTGGTCCACCCCCGACCTGCAGGCCTTCATGGACGTGATCCACGCCGACAATGACGAGATGTACTACGAGTTCGGCGGCATGCAGATCGTGCGGCTCTGGGAACGGCTGCGGCACTGGATGAACCGCAACACCAAGGACCAGGCGAAGAAAAACATCTCCTACCACTACGACCTGGGCAACGATTTCTATAGCCTCTGGCTGGACGACACGATGACCTATTCGTCCGCCATCTTCGAAACCGGGCAGGAAAGCCTGGAGAAGGCGCAGACGCAGAAATACAAGAGCATGGTCGACCAGATGGGCGTCCAGCCGGGCGATCACGTTCTGGAGATCGGCTGCGGCTGGGGCGGCTTCGCCGAATATGCCGCAAAGGAGCGCGGCCTGAAGGTTACGGGCCTGACCATCAGCCAGGAGCAGCATGACTATGCGGTCGAGCGCATGGAAAGGGCCGGGTTGTCGGACAAGGTCGACATCAAGCTGCAGGACTATCGCGACGAGAAAGGTCTTTACGACGGAATCGCCTCGATCGAGATGTTCGAGGCGGTAGGCGAGAAATACTGGCCCGTCTATTTCGAGACGGTGCGCGCGCGGCTGAAACCCGGCCGACGCGCCACGCTGCAGATCATCACGGTCGAGGATCACCGGTTCGAGACCTACCGGAAAAGCGTGGATTTCATTCAGAAGTACATTTTCCCCGGTGGAATGTTGCCTTCGCCCTCGGTTTTGCGCAGCGAAATCGAGAAAGCGGGGCTGAACGTGATGAAATCCATCGAGTTCGGGGAAAGCTATTCCCAGACGCTGCGCCGCTGGCACGACACCTTCAACGAGCGCTGGAGCGAGATATCGTTGCTTGGATTCGACGATCGCTTCAAAAGAATGTGGAACTTTTACCTAACGTCTTGCGCGGCGGGCTTTCATGCCGGATCTATCGATGTGACACAAATAACGGTCACAAAACCGGGATAGAGAGCAGATGCCCACTGCTGGAAAATTGATAGGCGCGATCGTTTTCGCGGCATTGGCCTATTTCATTGGCGATCTCATAAAGCCGCTTCTGGTGGAGACCGAAGGCTCGCGCGTCGGCTGGCTGTCGCCTGTCAACGCCCTGATCGGGCTGGTCATGGGATGGACGATCATGGGCCGCGGCGCAGGCAATACCTATCGCCAGTCCTTCGGCTACGGGCTGACCACCCTGGCCGCGACCGTGTTCTGGTGCCTTGTGTTCTGGTCGGGCTACAAGATGATCCTGCGGTCGATGGCGCAGCGCTATGACGGCGCGATGCATGCGCTGCAGGGCATGGCGGAGCTGTTCCTTGCCTATGCGAAGCTGATCGCGGTGGACGAAGTGGTCGTTCCCGCGCTGGTCGGCGCGCTGTTCGTGGCATGGCTGACCGAGTTCTTCGCGCGACGCTGGTCGTGAACCACCGGATATTCCTGTACGGCACACTCTGCGACCCCGAATTGTTCGCAATCGTGGCCGGCGAGCCGTTCAATCCGCGCCCTGCCCTTCTGGACGACCATGCCTCGGTCTGGGCCAGGGACGAGAGCTTTCCCCTGATCGTCCGGCGCCCTGGCGCACGCACGGAGGGAGCGATCGTCGAGGTCGGCGACGCCGCGAAAGCGCGTCTGGATTTCTACGAGCTTGGCTTTCACTACACGCTGGAACCGGTGACGGTGAACGCGGGCGGCGTTGCACTGGAGTCTCTGGTCTATTTCCCCGACGCCGGAAAATGGGCCGAGGGCCAGCCGTGGTCCCTGCCCGAGTGGCAGCACGTTTTCGGCACGCATGCGCGCGAAGCCGCGACGGAATACATGAGCCTTATCGCGACCCATAGTCCCGAGGCGGCGGCGGCGGCCTTTCCCCAGATCCGCATGCGTGCGGCCAGCCGGCTGCGGGCCGGAGCGAATCCGACGCCTCATGCCGCCGGCCCGGAAATGCGTGTCGAGGACGTGAACCTGAGCGTCTCGCGCCAGCCCTACACCAAGTTTTTCGCGCTGAGAGAGGATGACCTGCAATTCCCTACCTTCGGAGGCGGTCTTTCGGAGATGGTCAACCGTGCAACCTTCCTTGGCGGCGACGCGGTAACCATATTGCCCTACGATCCCAAGCTGGACTGCGTCCTGCTTATCCGCCAGTTCCGGCACGGGGTCTATGTCCGGGGCGACAGCAACCCCTGGACCATCGAACCGGCCGCAGGGCGCATCGATCCGGGCGAAACACCGGAAGAGACCGCGCTGCGGGAGTTGCGTGAAGAAACCGGCGCGGTTGCGACCAAGCTGTTCCGCGTTGCGGAGTACTACCCCTCGCCCAGCGCCTTCAGCGAGTTCATTTACAGTTTCGTCGCGCTTGCGGACCTGTCGGAGCAGGACGGACGAACCGCAGGACTGGAAAGCGAAAACGAAGATATCATGTCGCATGTGATCCCGTTCGAGCGGCTTATGGAGTTTCTGGAAACCGGCGCAGCCAACACCGCGCCACTGGTTCTCAGCGCACTCTGGCTGGCCAGCCGGCGCGAGACCTTACGTCGCGCGGATTGAAACCCGCCCTTCCGCGCACTAGGACTGGGGGACGACCTGAGAGGAACATCCCATGCACGTCCGCGCCGATCTTGCCGATGCTGTCGGAAACACCCCGCTTATCCGCCTGAAAGGGCCATCGGAGGCGACCGGGTGCGAGATCCTCGGCAAGGCCGAGTTCCTGAACCCCGGCCAGTCGGTCAAGGACCGCGCGGCGCTGTTCATCATCCGCGATGCGATCGCCAAGGGCACGCTGCGCCCCGGCGGGACGATCGTGGAAGGCACGGCCGGCAATACCGGCATCGGCCTGGCGCTGGTGGGCGCGTCGATGGGATTTCGGACGGTGATCGTCATCCCGGAGACCCAGAGCCAGGAAAAGAAGGACATGTTGCGCCTGTGCGGCGCGGAGCTGGTCCAGGTTCCGGCGGTTCCCTACAAGAACCCGAACAACTACGTGAAATATTCGCAGCGGCTGGCCGAGCGCCTTGCGCAGTCGGAGCCCAACGGCGCGATCTGGGCGAACCAGTTCGACAACGTGGCCAACCGTCAGGCCCATGTGGAGGGCACCGCGCCCGAGATCTGGGAACAGACCGAAGGCAAGGTTGACGGGTTCACCTGTGCGGTCGGATCGGGCGGCACGCTTGCGGGCGTGGCGCAGGTTTTGCAGCCGAAGGGCGTAAAGGTCGGACTGTCCGATCCCGGTGGCTCGGGGCTTTACAAGCTTTACACCGATCAGGACCCGCCTGCGGGCGACTCGATCACCGAAGGCATCGGCCAGGGGCGCATCACGGCGAACCTCGAGGGTTTCACACCCGATTTCGTCTACAAGATCCTAGATGACGAGGCGTTGCCCATCGTTTTCGATCTGTTGGAGAACGAGGGCCTGTGCCTTGGGGGGTCATCGGGCATCAACGTGGCCGGCGCCATGCGGCTGGCGCGCGAAATGGGCCCCGGGCACACGATCGTGACGATCCTCTGCGATTATGGCAACCGCTACCAGTCCAAGCTGTTCAATCCAGAGTTCCTGCGCGGCAAGGGCCTGCCCGTTCCACGCTGGATGGACGGCCCGGAGCGCATCCTTCCGACGGTGTTCATGGACTGACCCGGATGCGCGTGCTTCTGACATATCTGCGCCTGATCCTCGCTCTGGGAATGCTGAGCACCGGAGGCGCGGTCGTGGCTCAGGACGCGCCGGATTTCGGGGCCTTCCAGTCGCTTGCCAATTCGGTCGAAACCGACTTGCAGGAAGACAGGTTGTCGGACGAGGCCTTCGAGAACCTGCGCGCGAAACTTGTGGAGTGGCGCGGGACGCTTCTTGCGGCTCAGGATATCAACGAAGTTCAAATCGAAGCGCTGACCGCGCAGATCGATGCGCTTGGCGCCGCCCCTGCAGAGGGCACCACCGAACCCGAGGATATCGCCGCACGGCGCGCCGCGCTGAACCAGCAGCTTGCCACGGCGCGGGAGCCACGGCTTCAGGCGGAAGAGTCCTATGCGCGGGCGAACACGCTGATCGGCCGTATCGATGCCACTCTGCGGGACAGGCAGGCCGACGAGATCTTCCGGCTGCAGCGTACGCCTCTGGACCCGGCATTGTGGTCGCAGGCGATAGCGAGCCTTGGAAGCGCGGTATCCGATCTTCGCGGCGAGCTGAGCCGCAACATCGCTGCCCGCATCGAGCGTGGCACGCTATGGGATGGCCTGCCGGTGGTCGTGCTGTTGCTGATTTCGGCGATTATCCTGATTTCGCGCGGGCCGCGCTGGATCGAGCACCTGATCCGCAGGATCGAGGCCCGTTCGGGCGAGCAGGCCCGGATCGTCTATGGGTTCCTTGTCTCGCTGGGCGCCATCGCGGCGCCGGTTCTGGGGATTTCGCTGATCAATGCGGCGCTGATCTCGACCGAGCTTCTTGGCCCGACGGGCCGCAGCCTTGCGCTGGGGATCAACGTCGCGATCTTTGCCTATGCCATCGCACGTTGGCTGGGAGGCCGGTTGTTCCCGGTGGCAGGCGGGGAGTCCTCACCGCTGGCACTGAGCGACCCCGCAAGGACCGAAGGCCGTTTCCTTGCGCAGATGCTGGGGCTTGGGACAGGTCTTCTGCTGCTGGTGGAGGTGCTTGGAGAGGGCGACATCTTTTCGTCTGAGGTCGCCAGCGTCATTAGCCTGCCGCTGTTCGTGGTCCTGGGTCTGACCCTGTTCCGGCTGGGTCGGCTTCTGACACATGTCGGATCGGGGAAGAACGAGGCAGCAGGTCCGAATTTCCCCGCAACGGTCGTACACCTCCTGGGCCGGGGTCTTCAGGCCGTCGCCATCCTTGGCCCTCTCGCTGCGGCGATCGGCTATTACCAGATGGCACAGTCGCTGATGCTGCCCACCGCATCGACCATTTCGATGTTGGGGCTCCTGTCGATACTGCATGTGTTCATCCGCGCCGCCTTTGGCCTGGCCCGCGGGTTGAGCAGCAAGCAGGCCGCACAGGCGCTGACCCCGGTCCTGATCAGCTTCGTCTTCTGGATTTGCGCCATTCCGATTCTGGCGCTGATCTGGGGCGCGCGCACAACAGACATCGGCGAGCTTTGGGCCCGCTTCCAGACAGGTGTCCGGGTGGGCGACACGACGATCTCGCCCGGTGCGTTCCTGACATTCGCCGTCGTCTTCGCGCTGGGCTTCCTTTTGACCCGACTTGTGCAGGGAACGCTGAAATCCAGCGTGCTGCCCCGCACCAGCATGGACAAGGGCGGGCAGAACGCTGTCATTTCGGGATTGGGCTATGTGGGTGTGACCCTTGCTGCAATCGCCGGGATCACCTCGGCGGGCATAGACCTGTCGAACCTCGCGATCATCGTCGGTGCGCTTGGTGTCGGTATCGGCTTCGGCCTGCAGAACATCGTCAACAACTTCGTGTCGGGCATCATCCTTCTGATCGAGCGCCCCATCAGTGAAGGCGACTGGGTTCAGGTCAACGGGCAGATGGGCATCGTGAAGGCCATCTCGGTGCGTTCGACCCGGATCGAGACCTTCGACCGGACCGATGTCATCGTTCCCAACGGCGACCTGATCTCGGGGACGGTCACCAACTGGACGCGCGGCAACTCGATCGGCCGCGTGATCGTTCCCGTGGGTGTTGCCTATGGGACCGATACGAAGAAGGTCGAGACCATCCTGAAAGAGATTGCCGAAGCGCATCCCATGGTGGTCTCTGTCCCGCCGCCCAACGTCTTTTTCATGCGCTTCGGCGCGGATAGCCTCGACTTCGAAATTCGCGCGATCCTGAAGGACGTGAATTTCCTGCTGAGCGTGCATTCCGACATGAACCACGAGATCGCCCGCAGGTTTGCGGAAGAAGGAATCGAGATACCCTTTGCCCAGCGCGATATCTGGCTGCGCAATCCCGAAGCCCTGCGGCAAGCGGCGGTCGCGCCATCAGAACCGCGCCCGCCCACCGGGCCGATCGACCCGTCGCTGACTGACCCGGAAGGAAGCGAGCCCGAATGACCTCACCGCTTTTCCTCGAAGATGCCTACCGCCGCACGGCCCCGGCGCGCGTGACCGAGATCGGCGCGCAGGGCGGGATCGTGCTGGACCAGAGCCTGTTCTATGCCACGAGCGGCGGACAGCCCGGCGACACAGGACGCCTGATCTGGGACGGCGGCGAGACGGCCATCGCCACGACGGTCAAGGACGAGAATGGCGCGATCGTTCTGGTCCCCGCCGAGGGGGAGACATTGCCGGGCGTGGGCGCCGAGGTGACGCAGGACATCGACTGGGAACGGCGGTTGGGGCACATGCGCGTGCATACCGCCCTGCACCTGCTTTCGGTCGTCATCCCCCTGTCCGTCACCGGCGGATCGATCTCGGAGTCCAAGGGACGGCTGGATTTCGACATGGAGACCCCGCCCGAGGACAAGGAGGCGCTGAGCGAGGCGCTGAACCGGCTGGTGGCCGACGACCTGCCGGTGACCGAGAGCTGGATCACCGAAGAGGAACTGGACGCCAACCCGGGCCTTGTGAAAACGATGTCGGTTCAGCCACCCCGCGGCGCCGGCCGCATCCGGCTCATCCGTATCGGCGACGCGGAACGGCAGGTCGACCTGCAGCCCTGTGGCGGAACCCATGTTGCGCGCACCGGAGAGATCGGTCGCCTGAGGATCGGCAAGATCGAAAAGAAGGGCGCGCAAAACCGCAGGGTCTATCTGCATCTCGAGGATTAGCTACACTCGCCTCTTGCATCCGCCGGCCCCAAGCGGCTATGACGCCCTCCACGGAGAGGTGGCCGAGTGGTCGAAGGCGCACGCCTGGAAAGTGTGTAGGCGGGAAACCGTCTCCAGGGTTCGAATCCCTGTCTCTCCGCCACCGACCCCAGTCTCCTTATCGCATTCAGAACTTGGTCTGAATCTGCCCGTCATTTCCGCCAGTTACGGACTTGTTCCATGAGCAGAGACCGACCGATCACCGTGATCCCCGCCCTCATTTCGGCTTCGTCTCAGTGGGCCCATTTAGCCGGTGCGCTTTTGGTGGCTTCCTGCGTTAACAGGGAATTTACAGGGAATTTTTCAAATTTCAGGCCGAATCTCGGCTTCTGTCTTCGGATAAGGGTCCATAAAACAGAGGCTTAGGTGGGATTTCCCTGCTCTCAGGAACAGGGAAATCTCTCCGACAGAACAGGGAATTCGTTTCTGGAGTTCAGGGAAGTTGCAGCGCGAAACAGGGAGCCTGCGAGGTCAGAACCGAAAGCGTGATTCCTGATCAGTCCATGCCATCGGCAGCCTTGTCCGAACAAGTGTTTCGAGACTGAGCTCTACGGGCTGCGTTCCCGTGATGATTGCGTCCTGGATGCGCGGCGACAGGGTCGATAACGGGATAATCCTTGCGACATAACTGTCGGACACCCGATCGCGGAGCGCAATCTGCCTTATCGAGCCCCCTCTCTTCAGGATGTCTGCCCATCGGTGCGCGTTCCGAAGCGCGCGGATCAGAGTCGCATCGGGCATCGGATGCCTGTCTCCAGCAACAATCTTTGTCTCTGATCCTCGGCGCCGACAGTCGAACCGGGTGGAGAAGGCGAGCACGGCCGCGTCCAGTTCCTCCTGCGGAAGTCCCAGTTCTCGGCGCAAAGCATCGTCGTCCAGTGAGATATGCAACTGCCCTGCACTGACCGTGCCTGAGACAATGAGCGGGGCCACGGCTGAGGCGCCGCGTTTACGGATGGTCTCGGCAAAGCCGATCACCACTTGTGCAATGTTGGTCGCATTGGACATGTCGACGTGCCGAAGGATCGCGTGGCACTTGGCGCTTGCTTCGAGATGGTCCGCAATGGCCGTTGCCACGGCGTGTTCGAAGGCGGGAGCGGGCAGGCGCCATCCCGAGGGATCGCGACCGCCCGAGATGAGACGGTTCGAGACGTAGTAGCGAAGGCGCCGCCCATGACGCTGGGTATGGGTTGGCGTCATCAGGTCACCGGTCTCGTCGCGGAACTTGCCAAGGAGCGGTGCGGCCGGGTTGATGTGCTGTGACGCGCGTGCAGAGGTCCGCGTTCCGCGTCGGCGGGCGCTGGCCGTTTGCAGCCGGTCCTGTACCTTCTCCCAGAGATCGTCCGCGATGATCGCGTCATGGGCACCGGGCCAGGTCTTGTCCTTGTGCCGGATCAGGCCGCGATAGACCGGGTTCGTGAGGAGCCGGTGAATCTGCCCACGGCTGAACACGGTCCCGCCCTGGGTCCGTCCGTTGTCAAAGGTCCGACGCTTCGAGCGCAGGCCGGCCAGTTCGGCGGCCTTGGCCGTTGCGTTGAGACAGCCATGCTCGAGATAGAGAGCGAACAGCTGGCGCACTGTCTCGGTCTCGGCCGCGTTGACAACGAGTTCCCGCCGGGTGGGATCAGGATGCGGATCGTAGCCAAGCGGAACCAGTCCGCCCATCCAGAGCCCCTTCTTCTTGGAAGCGGCGATCTTGTCCCGGATGCGCTCGGCGGTGACCTCGCGTTCGAACTGGGCGAAGGACAGGAGTACGTTCAGGGTCAGCCGCCCCATCGAGGACGACGTGTTGAAGGCCTGCGTGACGGAGACAAAGGAACAGTGCCGCGCTTCAAATCGCTCGACCAGCTTCGCGAAATCCGCCAGCGAGCGGGTCAGACGGTCGATCTTGTAGACGACAACCATGTCGACCCGGCCGGCATCGATATCCGAGAGAAGACGCTGAAGCGATGGCCGCTCCAGCGTCCCGCCGGAGACCCCGCCATCGTCGAAGCGGGCGGGCAGCATCTTCCAGCCCTCGTGCTTCTGGCTCGCGATGTAGGCCGCACATGCCTCGTGCTGGGCATCCAGCGAGTTGAACTCCTGGTCGAGACCTTCATCCGAGGATTTCCGCGTGTAGATCGCGCAGCGGATCGTGGGCGTGCTCATGATCCGCCCTTACCGTTGAGCCCGAAGAACCTGGGCCCAGACCAATGCGCGCCTGTAATCTCGCGCGCGATGACCGAGAGAGACCGCCAGGTCTCGCCCTTCCAGACTAAGCCGCCCTCGACCACGTCGACGACATGGGTGACGCCGTTCCACTCCCGGAGCAGCCGCGCGCCGGGCTTGAGGGCCGACGACACTGCCTTTGGCTTGGCTTTGCTGTTAGACCGTGTGAGCGCGGCGGTGGTCTGTTTCGAGAGCCCGCCCATGCGTCGCGCCTGGTTCTGTCAGACGGATTGGCCTTGAGAATGGGAGGTCGGGTTCGTAGCGTCCGAGGATGAGCAGACCCAACCCGTTCAAGGGCTTTCGCAGCAGCCCCGAAATTATCCGCCTGGCCGTCATGATGTACGTCCGGTTCCCGCTTTCGCTTCGCAACGTCGAGGACCTGCTTCATGAGCGGGGTGTCGATGTCTGCCATGAGACCGTACGTTTCTGGTGGCAAAGGTTCGGTCCGATGTTCGCTGCTGAGATCCGCAAGCGGCGTGTGGCGGGTATGAAGTCGAGCCGCTGGCAGTGGCACCTCGACGAGATGTTCGTGAAGATCAACGGTGAGCGGCATTACCTCTGGCGCGCTGTGGATCACGAAGGTGAGGTGCTGGAAAGCTTCGTCACGAAGACCCGTGACAAGAGAGCTGCATTGAAATTCTTGCGAAAATCGATGAAGCGGCATGGTCAGCCTGAGGTCATCGTCACGGATCGACTTCGTTCCTACGGCGCTGCCTTGCAGGAACTTGATGCGGCGGGCCGACAGGAAACCGGCCGCTGGCTCAACAATCGCGCGGAGAACTCACACCTGCCGTTCCGACGACGCGAGCGGGCCATGCTCCGATTTCGGCGTATGCGAAGTCTTCAAAAGTTCGCCGCCGTCCACGCCTCCGTCACCAACCACTTTAATCAGGAACGCAGCCTCTCCAGCCGACCACTCTTCAAGCACAACCGCGCCGCCGCCCTCGCCGAATGGCGGGGTCTCTGCGCTGAATAAGGGACAGTGTATCTGTCCATGTGGAGACTAGTTCGAACGTGTCTGACACCACCCCGGGGCTATCGGTTTCAGGGCCAGCCCGCCAAGGAGCGGGGCTTTCCTGCCCGTTCCGGCGCCGGTTCCTGCCAGCGCCGCATCCCCATGGCTTTGGCCTCAGCTTTGGGTGACGAGGAACGCGCCCGCGAAGCGCTCGCGAAGCGTGTTCTTCTGCACCTTGCCCATCGTGTTTCTCGGCAGCTCTGCGACGATCTCGAAACGACGAGGGCGCTTGAAGCCGGCCAGTTCCCGGCGCGCCACGGTTTCTATTGCATCGAGGTCGATCGTTTCGCCGGCTTCGGGCACAAGGACTGCGACAACGCTCTCGCCGAAATCCGGATGCGGGGCGCCGACGACGGCGCTTTCCTTCACGCCGGGCTGCCGGTCGAGGAAGAGTTCGATTTCCTTGGGGTAGATGTTGTAGCCGCCCGAGATGATCAGGTCCTTGCCGCGGCCCACGATATGGACGTAGCCCCGGTCATCAATCAGGGACAGATCGCCGGTGATGAAGAAGCCGTCTTCGCGAAGTTCCTCGCGCGTCTTCTCGGGCATCCGCCAGTACCCCTTGAAGACGTTGGGGCCGCGCACCCAGAGAACCCCGATTTCGCCCGGCGCAAGTTCGCTCCCGGTTTCCGGATCGCAGACCTTCACCTCGACACCAGGAAGCGGGAAACCCACCGTGCCCGCGCGACGGTCACCGTCGTAGGGGTTAGAGGTATTCATGCTGGTTTCCGTCATTCCGTAGCGCTCGAGGATCCGGTGCCCGGTACGCTCGGCGAAACGGTCGTGGGTTTCGGCCAGAAGCGGCGCCGAACCGGAGATGAAGACCCGTATGTGCGCCACGAGATCGCGGCTGAAGCGCGGCTCATCCAGAAGCCGGGTATAGAACGTCGGCACACCCATCATCGCGGTGGCGTTCGGAAGCTGGGCCAGCACCGTTTCGGCGTCGAACTTCGGCAGGAAGATCATCGAGCCCCCGGCAAGAAGCATCACGTTCGTCGCCACGAACAGCCCGTGGCTGTGGAAGATCGGCAGCGCGTGAAGCAGCACGTCATCGGACGTGAAACGCCACGCGTCGATCAGAGCCTCGGCATTCGAGAGAAGATTGCGCTGGGTCAGCATCGCCCCTTTGGAGCGACCCGTGGTTCCCGAGGTGTAGAGAAGCGCCGCGAGATCGTCATCGCCCCGATCCACCTTCTGGAACTCTGCCGGTTGCCCGGCGGCGCGTTCGGTAAGCGTTCCGCTGCCGTCGGATGCAAGCGTGAGAAGCCGGGCGCCGGCCGCCCGCGCGATGGGCTCAAGCTCTTCGGCCTCGCCGGGATCGCAGACGAAGATCGCGGCCTGGCTGTCCTTGACAAAATAGTCGAGTTCCGCGGGAGTGTAGGCCGTGTTCAGCGGAAGAAAGACGATGCCCGCCATGATGCAGGCGGCGTAGAGCGCAAGAGCGTCGGGCGACTTGTTGACGTGGACCGCGACGCGGTCGCCCGGCCCGGCGCCCTCGGATACGAGCGTGTTGGCAATTCGCCCCGCATTCTCGAGGAACGACGCATACGAGATGGTGTTTCCGTCGGACAGGCGAAGGAAGACGGCTTCCTTCCCCTCGTGCGGCGCGAAGAGACGATCATAGAGCGGATTGGTCATGCGACTTGGCCTTCGTATCTTGTTCGGATCGGCGGCAACGGGTCAGAGCGCCGCCTGCTCCTTCTGGTCGACTATCTTCATGTAACGCCCGAAGCCGGCCACGATGTGAGCATTCGCCGCTTTCCAGGCGGCTTCGGGATCGGCGGCCGCCACGGCGTCGCAGATTGCCTCGTGCTCGTCGATCGAGCGCGCGATGTTGGTGGAGATGGACAAGCCCTTCTGGCGGAACAGATGCATCCCCTTGACCAGGTTCTCGTAGATCACCATCGCCTTCGGATTGCCCGCACCGTTCATGAGCAGATCATGAAACTCGATGTTCAGCATGTCTAGCCCCCTGTGTATGGGCCACTGATCAGGGGTTTCTCTAATAGGGTTTCAGGAACGGGCGGGCGCATGTTGAGTGCCTGATGCGGCCGGGTGTGATTGTACTGCCTGAGCCAGTGATTGATGACGATCTGAGCTT
>NZ_JBLBVK010000050.1:0-120404 GCF_047314965.1 Silicimonas lutimaris
TCCGGAGCTCCCCCACAGCACCGTCCCCTGTGTTGACGAAGCACCCGTCCCGCAAGCACCGAACCCGGCTGCCATACACTTTGCCGACGCTTTGCATACGCTTTTCCGACAGAACGCTTCTCCCATAAACACAGCCTGTTAACCCCCGAAAATCATGTTGCGAAAAATCGAAAAGGCGGGTTTCGCGCCCGCTCTGGCAATCCTCCGTTAACCCCGCCCAAATACCGCCACATTGCCCTGATCTAACGGAGCCCAACGATGGGGGCACACCATCGCTGCCGCTCTTCTGGCAACGAGGCACGACATGTTTGTAGATACCGCATTGGGAAGCACGCTGGCGGCATGGATGGCCCCGCTTCTGCCGTCGCAGAAAGCCTTCTACCTCTACCTCCTCTGCGCCCTCGTCATCGCCGGCGGCTCCTGGCTCTACTTCTCCCACCGCGAGGAAAGCGCGCGCCCCGACGGTGTTGAAAAGGGCTTTCTGGCCTGGGTCTTCGACCCAAAGATCTGGTTCCACCGCTCGGCGAAGCAGGACTACATGTATTTCGTCCTGAATGCGCTGATCTACTACGGGATCATCGCGCAACTCCTTGTTTCAGGACATGTTTTCTTCAACGCTTTCGGTGGATTTCTGGAAACCCTCTTCGGCGCGCGCGACAGCGCGATCTTCGCACCATCTCCCCTCACCGCTGCCGCCTACACGCTTGTGGTCGTGCTTGCGATCGATCTCGCGGTCTGGACCACGCACTACCTCCAGCACAAGGTCGTCGTGCTCTGGCAGTTCCACCAGGTTCATCACTCGGCAGAAGTTTTGACACCCGCAACCGTCTACAGGATGCACCCGGTCGACCTGTTCTTCACCGGCATCGTCACCGCCGCGCTCGTTGGCCTCGCCTTCGCCGGCTTCACCTATCTCACACTGACCGAGCCGACCGAGATCTCGGTGATGAACGTTAACGTGCTGATCTTTGCCTTCTACCTCGTCGGCTACAACCTGCGCCATTCGCACATCTGGCTGGGCTATCCCCGGTGGCTCTCCCACATCCTGATCAGCCCGGCGATGCACCAGGTCCACCACTCCATCGACCGCAAGCACTGGGACAGGAACATGGGCCTGATCTTCGCGGTCTGGGACTGGGCCTTCGGTACGCTCTACGTGCCCAAGGGCTATGAGAAACTGGAATTCGGCATCAGCCGCGAGGAGCCGAACCCCTTCGGTTCGGTGATCGAGATCTATCTGAAACCCTTCCGGATGGCCTGGGTCGAGGCGACAAAGGGCAAACCCGGCCTCGCGAAACGTCTCGGCATCGTCGCGCTGATCGGCGCCATAACCTTTGGCGCGGTCACGCTCCGCAACAGCGGCGATGTTGCCGCGTCCAGCCGATCCCTCCCGTCCCTTCACCTGCAAGACCTGACCTGGACCGAGGTCGACCGCGCCCTGCAAGACGGGTTCGATACCGTGATCGTCCCGACGGGTGGAACCGAACAGAACGGGCCGCACGTCATCCTCGGCAAACACAACTACATCGTGAAGGCCACGGCCGAGCGCATCGCCGGCCGCCTCGGCAAGACTCTGGTCGCGCCCGTGATCGCCCATGTCCCCGAGGGTCGGACGGGTGACGATCCCACGGGCCACATGCAATGGGCCGGCACCATCAGCCTGCCGGAAGAGGTCTTCGCCAGCCTGCTAGAACACACCGCGCGCAGCCTCGAGACGCATGGCTTCAGGCGGATCATCTTCATCGGCGATAGCGGCGGCAACCAGGCCGCCCAGGAACAGGTCGCCGCTGCGCTCTCGCGCGAGTGGTCCGGCCGCGGCGTTAACGTTCTCCAGATTGGCGCCTACTATTCTTCGAATCGTCAGCGGGCCGCGCTCGAAGCAGACGGCTTCAATTTCGACCAGATCGGTGAACATGCCGGCATACGCGACACCTCCGAATTGATGGCCGTTCATCCGGAAGGCGTGCGCGACCATCCGGTTGATACCAGACCCGGGTTTGATCCCGGCTACAACGGCGCACCTGCCGAAGCTTCGGCGCGGATCGGGGAACGCATGATCGAATTGAAAGTTGCGGCGGCTTTGGCCGAGATTTCGCGCCTCTCAGATGCCGGAAGTTGACAACAGGTCGTCAGCCCCCTGTGGATAAGTCTGTTGAGGTATTTTCCCGCATTGTCAGTGGTATCCGTGGCGTTCTTTGTGGAAAACACCGCGTGGTATCCGGTGTTCGACGTCATGGTCAGATCAGGCAAGTCATCGCGTGATGTACGACGCCATTTCTCTTGTGCATCACTTGCCCGCGAATAGCTGAAGAAAAGGCAAGATTCACATCTCGCTCAAAATTAAAGCAATAATGGAAACAATCGACCCTCAGAAGGCCTATTGATCACCTTTCGTCGCAGGTCATTGACGCCCAGAGGCCCATACACTACGTGTCTCTCCAGTTGTGGCAGCTTGTGGATAAGCTCGAGGTCATCCGGACCGATGCCGCGTAATCCGACGGGCCCAAGATTGGTCCGTAACTATGGACCAACATGACGAAATTTTCCGATCTGGCGCTTTCGCCCAAGATTCTCAAGGCCGTTGAGGCGGCCGGCTACGAAACACCCACCCCCATCCAGGAAGGCGCGATTCCCCATGCGCTCGCAGGCCGCGACGTCCTCGGCATCGCGCAAACGGGCACGGGCAAGACCGCAAGTTTTACCCTACCGATGATCCACATGCTGGCCCGGGGCCGCGCACGTGCGCGCATGCCCCGGTCTCTGGTTCTCTGCCCGACACGGGAACTGGCCGCGCAGGTGGCCGAGAATTTCGACACCTACGCCCAGAACGTGAAACTCACCAAGGCGCTGCTGATTGGTGGCGTGTCCTTCAAGGAACAGGATCAGTTGATCGACCGCGGCGTCGACGTGCTCATCGCAACGCCCGGCCGCCTCCTCGACCATTTCGAGCGTGGCAAGCTTCTGCTGACCGGCATCGAGATCATGGTTGTGGACGAGGCTGACCGGATGCTCGACATGGGCTTCATTCCGGACATCGAACGCATCTTCAACCTGACGCCGTTCACCCGCCAGACGCTGTTCTTCTCGGCCACCATGGCCCCCGAGATCGAACGGATCACAAATACATTCCTGTCAAATCCTGCCCGGATCGAGGTGGCCCGCCAGGCCACCGCGTCCGAAACGATCGATCAGGAAGTTGTAAGGATCAAACCGTCACGGCGTGACCGCACCGCCAAGGAGAAGCGCGATCTTCTGCGCTCGCTGATCCTCCGCGAAGGCGACAAATGCACCAACGCCATCGTCTTCTGCAACCGCAAGACGGATGTGGACATCGTGGCGAAATCCCTGAAGAAGCACGGATTTGACGCGGCCCCAATTCACGGCGACCTCGATCAGTCACAGCGCACCAGGACACTCGACTCGTTCCGAGAAGGCAAACTGCGGTTCCTCGTCGCTTCGGATGTCGCCGCGCGCGGCCTGGACGTTCCGTCGGTCAGTCACGTGTTCAACTACGACGTGCCCAGCCACTCCGAAGACTACGTCCATCGCATCGGACGAACCGGCCGGGCGGGACGCGACGGTAAGGCGATCATGATCTGCGCACCAGCCGACGAGAAGCTGCTCGATGCGATCGAAAAACTGATCGACAAGAAAATTCCGTCTCTGGAAATGCCGGTGGCGGAAGAATCGGAGCCCCGCGCCGAACGCCCGAAGCGCGAACGCCGCCGCAAGACGGAGAAACCCGCTGAAGCGGCGCCGGAAACGCCGGTGGAAGAAGCCCCGGTCGTCGCCAGCGAAGAGATTTCCGAATCCGCAGCCGAACCCGTAGAAAGCCGTGACCGGTCTCGCGATCGCCGCGATCGTGGGCGTGGCAAGGAGAACAAGGTGATGGGTATGGGCGATCACATGCCCAGCTTCATCGCGATGAGCTTCGAGGAGCGGAAGGCCAGTTAACCTTCCGTTAACTTCCGCACGATCCCCGGAAGCATCCCGAAATCGTTGAACGCCACGCTGTGCGGAATTTCTTCCATCGGCGTGGTGCGAATGCCTTCTGTATATAAAACAAACACTTGCCCAGCCCGCTTCGCGGTTTCGGCATCCACGTCGCTATCGCCCACATAGATGCAGCTCTCCGCCCCAAGAACCCGCATCGCGTGAAACAACGGCTCGGGATCGGGCTTGCGCCGCTCGAGATCGTCACCAGCAAGGATCACGTCGAAAAAAGGCGTCAGCGCTACCGTTTCAAGCGTCGGTATCAATGGAGCCCGAGGCTTGTTCGTGACCACCCCCAACGGAACGCCCTCCGCTCGGAGCGAGGTCAGCGCCTCCACAACGCCGGGCATCAAGATGGTCTCAAGCGCCGCCGTCTTGTAGATCGGCATGTACTCTGCCAGCAACTCTTCGAAGTCTTCCGGCCGAAGAGCGGTCGCCGCGATCATTCGCTCCACGAAAACCCGTTCGCCGCGCCCGACAAAGCCCTCAACGGTCTTGATGTCCAGCGCCGGCAATCCCCTTCGGTCAAGAAGCTCATTCGCCGCCTTCGTCAGCGACGGAAGACTGTCGATCAGGGTACCATCAAGGTCGAAGATTACCGGTGTCATGACAACCTGCTGATGACAATGGTTACTTCCGGCTTCTTGCCGATTTCGTTCGATGCCGTCTGCCGGACGATGCGTTTCAGTTCTTTCTCAAGATCGTCGTCGTCGGCCAACGTCCTTCGGCCCGCACGTCCAACGAACTGGCTCAGGTCTTCCTCGATCACCTCGCTGAGAGGCGCGTTGGATTGTCCGGTTTCCGGCAATCCCACCAGATCGACCCAGGGGTCCCCCACGGGTTCGTCATCCTCAAGTATCAGGCTCACGATCGCGTGCCCGTTCAGCGCCATCCGGATCCGGTTCCGCACAACCCCGTCAAGCGCACCGATCTGAACGGACCCGTCAAGATAGGTCCTTCCCGTCTCGACGTATTCCACCACCTCCGGCGTATCCCCGGTCAGGTCCACCATCGTCCCGTTCGGCGCCAATACACCCTTTCGCCCATGCTCGTCGGCCAACTTCGCATGTTCCCGCAAATGCCGATGCTCGCCATGCATCGGCACCACGATCCGCGGGTTTACCAACCGATGCATCTCGATCAGGTCCGGCCGGTTCGCGTGCCCGGAGACGTGGTACGCGGAAGAACTGTCATCGACCACGTCCACCCCAAGCTCGGAGAACGCGTTCACGATCTGCAGCACGCCCCGCTCGTTCCCCGGAATGGTCTTCGACGAGAAGAGAAACGTATCGCCTTCAGCCAGAGTCAGGCCGAGGTACTTGCCTCGGCTCAAGGCCGCCGACGCCGCCCTCCGCTCGCCCTGGCTCCCGGTCACGATCAGCATCAGGTTCGAACGCGGAATGTCGACCGCGTCCTCCGGAGCAATGGTTTTTGGAAAATCGGTCAGAACCCCGGTTTCGACCGCAGCCTCGATCATCCGGCGCATCGCGCGCCCCATGAGACAAACCGAGCGCCCTGCGGCCTGCCCGGCCTCGGCCAGAGTCTTCACCCGGGCCACGTTCGACGCGAAGGTCGTCGCAACGAACATGCCTCCGGCGTTCTGTACCAGTTTGGTGATTGGATCGCGCAGCGACGCTTCCGAGCGGCCGGGATGAGGCGCGAAAACATTTGTTGAGTCGCAGACCAAAACCTTGACCCCGGTCTCCCCGATCGACGCCCATAGCTCAGGATCGAATGGCTCCCCCACCAAGGGCGTAGCGTCCAGCTTGAAATCGGCCGAATGCACCAGGCGTCCCGCGGGGGTATCGATGATCAAGGCAGCGGACTCGGGGATCGAATGGCTGATCGGCGCGAACCCGACTGTGAACGGTCCCGCCGTCACCGTCGCCGGCCAGGGTTCGGCGATCGTAACCGCTTCCGGGTCCTGACCCTGCTCCTCCAGCTTCCTCTGGGCATGGTAGGCGGTGAACTTCCGGGCATGAACCGGCGCCCGAAGGCGTGACCAGAGATGCCCGACCGCGCCCACATGGTCTTCATGGGCATGGGTGATGAAGATCGCATCGATCCGGTCTCGGCGTTCCTCAAGCCAGGAGATATCGGGGAAGATCAGGTCGACGCCGGGCGAGCCGTCCATGTCCGGAAAGGTGACGCCCAGATCGACGACGATCAGTCGTTCCTCTCCCGGTTTTCCCCACCCATAGACATAGGCGTTCATGCCAATTTCCCCGGCCCCGCCAAGGGGCAGGTAGATCAATCTCTCACGACTCATGCGTTTTCCTTGTTGAACCGATGGATCACGGTCAGACCGTGAATCGTCAGGTCATCTTCAATTGTATCAAATAGGACATCGCCCTGGCTGAACAACGGGGCCAACCCACCGGTTCCGATAACTTTCATCGGCTTGCCATATTCGGCCTTGATACGTCCGGTGATCTCTCTCACCAGCCCGATATAGCCCCAGAACACACCCGCCTGGATACATTCCACCGTGTTGGTCCCGATGATCTTGGCCGGCTGGCTGATATCCACATGCGGTAGCGCTGCGGCACCCGCGTGCAGCGCCTCGAGCGACAGGTTCACCCCCGGCGAGATCACTCCGCCCACATAGGCGCCATCCTCGGCCACAACGTCGAAATTCGTCGCCGTCCCGAAATCTACGACGATCACATTCCCTCCGTGCCGGTCGAACGCACCGGCGGCATTGGCCAACCGGTCAGGCCCCGGCTTCACGCCTTCATCGACCCTGGGCGGCACCGGCAAAAGACAATCCGGCTTGCCCACGACGATCGGACGCGTCTTGAAGTACCGATCGGCAAGGACGCGGAGATTGAACACGACACGCGGAACCGTCGAGGAAATGATCACCTCGTCGATCGACATGTCGAAGCCCTTGTGCGCCATTAGCGTCGACAGCCAGACGTAATACTGATCTGCCGTCCGCTGGTGCTCGGTCGAGGCCCGGAAGGTGGCAATGAAGCGCTTCCCGTCCCAGACAGAAAAGACCGTGTTGGTGTTTCCGGTATCGATGCAGAGAAGCACGTCAGCCTCCTCAGAAATAGACGTCTGCCGCAGGTATGGTCACCCTACCCTTCGGCGTCTCAAGCACAAGCTGTCCGGCCTCGTCGACCGTCTCGAACCTGCCGGTGATCTCATCCCGCGCCGTGCGCGCCGTAATGACTTCCCCCAGTCGCGCGGCCTTTTTCAGCCAGTTCTCGCGAATGGGACCAAATCCAAGTTCGGTGAAAATCCGCTCCTCGGTAGCCATGTTCGACGCAAGCATCGACAGCAACTCATGTGGATCGCAGGGCTGCCCGCCCTCCTGTTCCAGACTGACTGGCGGAAAGCTCGCCCCTTCCACGCCGGTGGGAGCAGTAACGAGGTTCACGCCGATCCCGATCGACAGCCAGTCCACCTGCCCGGCGCTGCCCGTCGATTCCAGCAGGATACCCGCCACCTTCCCGCCGTTCAGAAGGACGTCGTTGGGCCATTTCAATGCCAAACGGTCCCGGTCGATCTTCATGGCCAAAGCCTCGAACAAGGCGTTCGAGGCCATGAACGAGCGCAGCGCCGCACTCGCCGGAGTGCCGCCAGGCCGGTATACGAAGGTCGCGGAAAAATTTCCCGGCGGGTTTTCCCACTCTCGCCCCCGCCGGCCTCTCGCCGCGGTCTGTCGGTAGGCCATGATCCAGGTCGGACGATCCAGAGCCGGCGCGCGTCGCGCCGCCTCTGCCATGGTGCTGTCAACCTCGTCCAGGATGACACGACCGACACCCTCCGGCCAGGGAAGCGGCTCAAGCCCCATGGTGGCCCCTCCCATCTTCCTGGTTCAAATACGGCGGGGCGTCCGGGGGGCAGAGCCCCCCGGCGGGTCGCGCCTCAGGCGCGAAACCTTCGGTCTCAGTTGACAAGCGTCGCCGCGGCAGCCTCGGCCACCCCTTCGATTCCGAAGAGGTTCACGACACCCAGCACCATGATCAAGGCACTGGCGACGAGAAAACCGGACAGGACCGGAGAGCCGCCCGCCTCCAATTCGCTCTCATCCGCCCCGAAATACATCAGGTAGACGATGCGCAGATAGTAGAACGCGCCGATCACGCTGGCGATCACACCAGCGACTGCCAGCCAGGCAAGCCCAGCATCGACCGCCGCCAGAAGAACCGAGTACTTCGCGAAGAACCCGACCAGAGGCGGAACGCCCGCAAGGCTGAAGAGCAGAACCAGCATCGCCAACGCCTTCAGAGGATCACGGCGCGAGTACTGGCTCAGCGCCGCGATCTCGACCACGGGCTGGCCATCCTTTTCCATCGAAAGGATGAAGGCGAATGTTCCGATGTTCATCGTCACGTAGATCGCCATGTAGACCAGCATCGCTTCGACGCCTGCCGCGGTACCAGAAGCCAGGCCCATCAGCGCATAGCCCATGTGCGCGATTGACGAATAGGCCATCAGGCGCTTGATGTTTGTCTGTCCGATCGCGGCGACAGCGCCAAGGAACATCGACACAACCGACAGGAAGGCAAGGATCTGCTGCCAGTCGCCGACGACGCCGCCGAAGGCGTCGTGAACGACCCGGGCGAACAATCCCATTGCCGCCATCTTGGGCGCGGTCGCGAAAAACGCCGTGACCGGCGTGGGCGAGCCCTCGTAGACATCCGGCGTCCACATGTGGAACGGCGCCGCCGAAACCTTGAACGCAAGCCCCGCGGCGATGAAAGACAACCCGAAGAGCAGACCCAGGGGCGTTTCTCCCTGAGCCGCAGCGATGATCCCCGAGAATTCGGTCGTACCAGCGAAGCCGTAAACCAGCGACGCGCCGTACAGAAGCAGGCCCGAGGAAAGAGCGCCCAGCACGAAGTATTTCAGACCGGCCTCGGTCGACTTCACGCTGTCACGGCGTAGCGACGCCACGACATAAAGCGCAAGCGACTGCAGCTCCAGCCCCATGTAAAGCGCGATCAGGTCTCCTGCCGAGACCATCATCATCATGCCGACCGCGGCCAGCGCGATCAGAAGCGGGTACTCGAAGCGCAGAAGGTTGCGCCGAGCCATGTAGCCTTCGCTCATCACCAGAACGGCGGCAGCCGAAAGCAGGATCGTCACCTTCGCGAACCGCGCGAAGGCATCGTCCACGAACATGCCGCCAAAGGCAGAAGTCGTGCCCGTTCCCTGCAGCCCGATCCAGGCGCCAACGACAACGAACAGCGCGGAGGTCCCCCAGACAAGGGCCGGGGCCAGCTTGTCCTTGCCGCCATAAACGCCGATCAGAAGGGCGCCCATCGCATAGATCGAGAGAATGATCTCCGGAAGGATGATCGAAAGATCGCCGGGTTGCATCAGTGGCTTCCTCCGTTCGACGCGACCATCGATGTGGCGGCGTGCTCGGCTACCGCCGTGTCATAGCTGCCCAGAAGGGCCTCGACGGAGGGGCCGATGATATCGGTGACAAGGCTGGGATAGACACCCAGCAGGATGGTCATGACGATGAGCGGTGCAAAGATGGCCCGCTCTCGCGTCGTCATGTCGGTAATGGATTTCAGGCTTTCCTTGATCAGGTCGCCCATGACGACCCGGCGGTACAGCCAGAGCGCATAGGCCGCCGACAGGATCACGCCCGTCGCCGCGACGGCTGCAACCCAGGTGTTTGCCTGGAACATGCCCATGAGTGTCAGGAATTCGCCGACGAAACCGGATGTGCCCGGAAGCCCGACGTTTGCCATCGTGAACAACATGAACACCGCCGCATATGCGGGCATCCGGTTCACAAGTCCGCCATAAGCGTCGATCTCGCGGGTATGCATCCGGTCATAAATGACACCCACACAGAGGAAGAGCGCGCCCGAGATGAAGCCGTGCGACAACATCTGGAAGATCGCGCCATCAACGCCCTGCTGGTTCGCCGCGAAGATGCCCGCCGTGACATAGCCCATGTGAGCGACGGAAGAATACGCGATCAGCTTTTTCATGTCCTCCTGCATCAGCGCCACCAGCGAGGTGTAGACGATCGCGATGGCCGAGAGCCACAGCACAAAATCGGCCAGGAGGTCCGACGCTACCGGGAACATGGGCAGGCTGAACCGCAGGAAACCGTAACCGCCCATCTTCAGAAGGATCGCCGCCAGCACGACAGACCCAGCCGTCGGGGCCTGAACGTGCGCGTCAGGCAACCAGGTGTGCACCGGCCACATCGGCATCTTCACCGCGAATGAGGCGAAGAAGGCCAGCCACAGGAGCGTCTGAAGCCCGCCGATCACCTGCACGCCCGCAATGTCCAGGGTGCCCGAGGCGAAGGTGTGGGTCAGAAGCGACGTGCCTTCACAGCCACCGATGCAGGTGGTGCCGGCATCGACATACATCGCGATCATCGCCACCAGCATCAGCACTGAGCCAAAGAAGGTGTAGAGGAAGAACTTGAAGGAAGCGTAGATCCGCTCCTTTCCGCCCCAGATCCCGATGATCAGGAACATCGGGATCAGCCCCCCCTCGAAGAACAGGTAGAACAGGACCAGGTCCAGCGCCGTGAAGACGCCCAGCATCAGGGTCTCGAGAACCAGGAAGGCGATCATGTATTCCTTGACCCGGTGGGTCACATCCCAGCAGGCCAGGATCGTGATCGGCATCAGGAAGGTGGTCAGCATGACGAACAGGATCGAGATGCCATCCACACCCATCCGATAGGTCAGACCCATGATCCATTCGCCCTCTTCGACGAACTGGAAACCGGTGTCTTGAGGATCGAAGCCGGCCAGAAGGAACAGCGAGGCCAGAAGCGATGCGCTTGTGGCGGCAAGTGCCAGCCACTTGGCGTTCCGCTGAGCGGCCTCGTCATCGCCACGCAGGAACAGCGCCATGATCGCGGCACCGATGGCGGGGATGAAAGTGACGATGGAGATCAGGTTATCCATGGTCTCAGTTGCCCCCCGAAAGCGTCATCCAGGTGACCAGGACAAGAATGCCCAGCACCATGGCAAATGCGTAAGTGAAGATGTAACCCGACTGCGCACGGCCCGCGAGCCGAGTGAAAAACGGTATTACGCCCATGGCCAGCCCGTTCAGGAAGCCGTCGATGGTCGCTCCGTCGCCCTTCTTCCAGAGGAAATGGCCGATGGCCTTGGCAGGGCGGACAAACACGAAATCGTAGATTTCGTCGAAATACCACTTGTTCAGCAGGAAGTTGTACAGAGGCGCTTGGTTCGCGGCCAGTTTGCCTGGCAGGTCCGGGCGCCGGATATAGAACTGGAACGCCGTCAGGAACCCGACGAGCATCGCAAGGAACGGCATCAGCTTGACCCAGACCGGCACATGATGCGCGTCGTCCAGCACATGGTTGTCGGCGGCCATGAAGATCGCTCCCTGGCCAGGGGTCGGACCCTCGCCGTGATCGGCCTTCTCGTCTCCGTGCCCTTCATCCTTGGCCGCTTCGGTTGCGGCAAACGCGGCACCCGGCAGAACAAGAACCGCTTCCTTTTCGTGCTTTGCGATCCCGAACCAGTTCTCGACGGCATGGTGATCACCGAAGAACGGCTTGTACCAGACCATACCGGCAAGGATCGCACCCACTGCAAGAACGCCAAGCGGGACCAGCATCACCGTCGGGCTTTCATGCGCATGCTCATGCGTATGCTTGTCGCCACGAGGCTCGCCATAGAAGGTCAGGAACATCAGCCGCCACGAATAGAAGCTGGTAAACAGCGCCGCGATGACCAGCGCCCAGAACGCAAAGAGCGACGCTCCGGTTCCGCCCGCGAAGGCGCTCTCGATGATGGCGTCCTTCGACACGAAACCGGCAAAACCGACAGGGAACCCTATATAGAGAAGCGGAATACCGACGCCGGTAATGGCCAGCGTGCCGATCATCATCGCCCAGAAGGTCTTGGGCAGCTTGTGACGAAGACCGCCATAGTTCCGCATGTCCTGCTCGTGGTGCATCCCGTGGATGACCGAGCCAGCGCCGAGGAACAGCATGGCCTTGAAGAAGGCGTGCGTGAAAAGGTGGAACATGGCGACCGAATAGACGCCGACACCGGCAGCCACGAACATGTAGCCCAGCTGCGAGCAGGTCGAGTAGGCGATCACACGCTTGATGTCGTTCTGCACCAGGCCCACGGTCGCGGCGAAGAACGCCGTGCAGGCCCCGATGACGACGATGAAAGTCGTTGTGCCGGGCGCGAATTCCATCAGCGGCGACATTCGGCACACCAGGAACACGCCGGCCGTGACCATCGTGGCAGCATGGATCAGCGCAGACACGGGTGTCGGGCCTTCCATCGCGTCCGGCAGCCATGTGTGCAGGAACAATTGCGCCGACTTGCCCATCGCCCCGATGAACAGGAGGAAGGCGATCAGTTCCGCCGCGTTCCATGTCGTCCAGAGGAAGTGCAGTTCCGTCTCGGCCAATTTGGGCGCGGCCGCGAAGATGTCCGAGAAATTGATCGAGTCGACCAGGAAGAAGATCGCGAAGATGCCAAGCGCAAAGCCGAAGTCACCCACACGGTTGACCACGAAAGCCTTGATTGCGGCGGCATTCGCCGATGGCTTCCGGAAATAGAACCCAATCAGCAGGTACGACGCCAGGCCCACGCCCTCCCAGCCGAAGAACATCTGGACCAGATTGTCCGCCGTCACCAGCATCAGCATCGCGAAGGTGAAGAACGACAGATAGGCGAAGAAGCGCGGGCGATAGCTTTCCTTCTCGTCGTCAAAATTGTCGTCATGCGCCATATAACCGAACGAATACAGGTGGACGAGCGCCGAGACCGAGGTGATCACCACAAGCATGATCGCCGTCAGCCGGTCCATGCGGATCGCCCAGTCGGTCGCAAGACTGCCTGACTCGATCCAGCGCAGAACCTGAACCGTGTAATGCCCGCCCTCGTGCGCGAAGGGATCGAAGGTCAGGAAGATGATCCAGCTCAGCAGGCAGACCAGGAACAAGAAGCCAGTCGCCACCCATTGCGCGGCTTTCTCGCCGATGATCCGCCAGCCGAACCCGCAGATCAGCGCGCCGACGAGCGGGGCGAAGAGGATGATGGTTTCCATGTCTCTCTCAGCCTTTCATCACGTTGACGTCTTCGACATCGATGGTGCCGCGGTTCCGGAAGAAGCAGACCAGGATTGCAAGACCGATGGCAGCCTCGGCGGCGGCCACGGTCAAAACGAACAAGGTAAAGACCTGTCCGGTGAGGTCCTGCAAATAGGCCGAAAAGGCGACCAGGTTGATGTTCACCGCCAGAAGCATCAATTCGATCGACATCAAAAGGATGATGACGTTCTTCCTGTTCAGGAAGATCCCGAAAATGCCGATGACGAACAGCGTCGCCGCGACGGTGAGGTAGTGTTCAAGTCCGATCATGCCAATCGTCCGTTCAGTTCATTGCTCCGCAGGCAAGCCCCGCGATAGTCGCGGCGGCGCTGCCCAACGGTATTCTTTCGAGTTCCGGCGCGTCGTTCCGGGGGCTTCCACCCTCGGAAATCACGCCCACGGCCAGTGGCGCGCAGGTCACCAGCCGGATGGTTTGTGTCGTCTCTCCGTTCTCCGTCCGGTCCGAGACGACTTCGATCATGCCGTCATCACGCTGGAAAATACTGACCAGCGCATAGGTCGCCGTATCGCCGGGAACAGTGATATTGCCCATTTCCGGTGAAAGGATGTTCAGATTCGCCTGCTCCTCGGCGATCGCCCCTCCAGGAACCGAAGCTTCCTCGAGTTCTGTCGCGGGAACCATGTCCGGATCGGCGCCCTCCAGCGCTCCTTCGACCTGTTCAACCGCCGCTTCCGCTTTCTCGACGATGGATGCCAGTCCGCTCTCGGCTTTTTCTGCAGCCTCGCCCGCGGCCCCCAAAGCGCCTTCGATTGCCGACTGAACTTCATTTACCGTGCTCTCAACCGCTTCGGACGCGGCCTCTTCCATTTTCCCTGCCGCCGTTTCGACGGCGGCAGCCACCTCGCCGGCGGCGTCCTGAGCCTCTTCTGTTACGGCTTCGAGCGCGGTTTCCGGCGCAGCCCCGGCCGCATCTTCCGACGCCGCTTCAGCACTCTCATCGATGCTCACTGGCAGTTCGGCGACCTCCTGCTCCGCAGGCGCTTCGGATTCGGCAACGACTTCCGCATCCCGGTTCGACCAGCCGAGCCAAAGAGCGACAACCAGAATCGCCGCCAGACCCCAGATGGTCCAGCGCCAGAGGTTGCCCAAGGCCTGAAATACGCCGCCTTTCGCCATGGCTTACAGCCCCTGCCCCGATTTTACGTCCTTCATGACAAGCGCCTTGCCCGGATCGCGATACATCTGCTGCAGGATGTCCTGCCGCTTGATGTCCTGGCGGTGGCGCAGCGTCAGAACGATCGCGCCGATCATGGCAACCAGCAGGATCAGTCCCGCCAGTTGGAACAGAAGGAAGTACTTGTCGTAGAGGATCAGGCCCAAAGCCTCGGTGTTGTGCGAACCGCCTCCGGCAATCGCGTCAGGCCGGTCGGCCATCACCACGCCCTCGGCGGTCGTCCAGACACCGAAGGCCAGCGCGAGCTGCATCAGGATCACCACGCCGATCAGCAAGGCCAGAGGCATGTACTTGGCCATCTCGGCTTTCAGCTCGGCGAAATCCACATCCAGCATCATCACGACGAACAGGAACAGCACGGCCACGGCGCCGACGTAGACGATGACCAGCAGCATCGCCACGAACTCCGCACCCAAAAGAACGAACAGCCCGGCCGCTGACAGGAACGTCAGGATCAGCCACAGGACCGAATGCACCGGGTTACGGGCGATCACGGTGAACAGCCCGCCCGCGATACAGGTGATGGCGAAAAGGTAGAAAGCGAAAACCTGTGCCGTCATGCGTCATCCTCCGACCCGGCGTCCATCACCGAGCTTGCCAGTTCCATCGCCTTGGTCATCGCGGGGATGCCCCCGAAAACGCCGACAAGCGCGATGGTCTCGGCGATTTCCTGTTTCGTCGCACCAGCCTCGAGAGCATGGCGCACCGTCATCCTGATCTGTGCCTCCGCCTGCGCGCCCAGAATGGTCAACCCGCCCAGCGTCAGAAGCAGCTTCGTCTTCGCGTCCAGACCCTCTGGATTGAACGTCTTGCCCATCATGGTTTCCATCATGTCCTTGGGCATCGTCGGGATCAGCGCCTCGAACCCTTTCGGCGTGAACGACTCAAGCGCCGGATTGAGCGCTTTCGCCCACTCCTGGCCCAAGGCCATCATCGCCGCAAAAGGGTTGTTCTGGTCCGTCATCTGTACGGCGCATCCATTTCCAGGTTCCGGGCGATCTCGGCTTCCCAGCGCTCGCCGTTCTCCAGAAGCTTTTCCTTCGTGTAGTACAGCTCTTCCCGCGTCTCAGTCGAAAACTCGAAATTCGGTCCCTCGACGATGGCGTCCACCGGACAGGCTTCTTGGCAGAAGCCGCAATAAATGCACTTCGTCATGTCGATGTCGTACCGCGTCGTTCGGCGCGACCCGTCCTCGCGGGGTTCCGCGTCGATGGTGATCGCCTGCGCCGGGCAGATTGCCTCGCACAGCTTGCATGCGATGCACCGCTCCTCGCCGTTCGGATAACGGCGCAGCGCATGCTCGCCCCGGAAGCGCGGAGAAAGCGGCCCCTTCTCGTGCGGGTAGTTCACGGTGGCCTTGGGGCCGAAGAAGTACTTCAGACCCAGCTTGAAGCCGCCCAGCATGTCAAACAGCAGGAAATAACGGCCCGCGCGGTTCCAGTCTATGGATGCCATATCTCAGCCTCCCACGGCCCAGCGGGCATAAGCGCCGCCGAACATCTCGAATTTCGCGAAAAACGCCACCAGAACGACCCAGATCAGGCTGAACGGAAGGAACCATTTCCAGCCCAGACGCATCAGCTGGTCATAGCGGTAGCGGGGTACGATGGCCTTCACCATCGCGAACAGGAAGAAGAAGAACGCCATCTTCGCGACCATCCAGAGCGGCCCGTCCGGCAGGAACGGCACCGGCGACAGCCAGCCGCCGAAGAACAGCAGCGTTGTCAGCGCGCACATCAGGAAGATCGCAATGTATTCGCCCGCCATGAACAGCAGGAACGGCGTCGAGGAGTATTCCACCTGGTAGCCCGCGACGAGTTCAGACTCCGCCTCCGGCAGATCGAATGGCGGACGGTTGGTCTCGGCCAGCGCGCTGATGAAGAACAGGAACACCATCGGGAAATGGGGCAGCCAGTACCAGCTGAAAAAGCCCCAGTCACCATCCTGGGCGCGCACGATGTCACCGAAGTTCATCGACCCGGTCGAAAGGATCACCCCGATAATGATCAGACCGATCGAGACCTCGTAGGAAATCATCTGCGCCGCGGAACGAAGCGAACCCAGGAACGGATACTTCGAGTTCGACGCCCAGCCTCCCATGATCACGCCGTAGACCTCCAGCGAGGACACAGCGAACACATAAAGGATGGCCACGTTGATATCGGCCAGTACCCAGGTGTCGTTGAACGGGATGACCGCCCAGGCGATCATGGCAAGCACGAACGAAATCAGCGGTGCAAGCATGAAGACAGTGCGATCGGCGCCCGCCGGGATCACGACTTCCTTCACCACGTATTTCAGAGCGTCGGCGACGGTTTGCAGCAGGCCCCAGGGACCGACCACGTTCGGTCCGCGCCGAAGCTGGACTGCAGCCCAGATTTTCCGGTCGCCGTAGACCAGGAACAACAGGCTGACCATCACGAAACCGATGACCAGAAGTGTCTGGGCCGCAACGGTCACCAGAATGCCGAGGGGTGTCGTCAGAAACTCAGCCATGTGTCCCCACGTTTTTTCGTTCCCTTGGGGCGATTTTCGCCGCCCCTTCTAAACCTTATCTTGGCCTGACAATCCAGACCTGAATGGCCTATTGCGCTGCCAGTTTTCCGGCTTTTCGCTCTCTGGCCGCACTCTGCAATTCCGCCATCAGCGGGGCTGCCCGCAAAACGGGGTTCGTCAGGTAATGATCCCTGACCGCCAATCCGAATTCCCCGGCATCTCCACTCGCCTCGACCGGCTGCCATTCATTCGCCGGCACCTCGTCGATTGCCTTCAGATGCGGCACTTCGGCGACCAGCTTCGCACGCAACTGCGCAAGGCTGTCATAAGACAGGGTCGCCCCCATTTCCGCGGAAAGCGCCCTCAGGATCGCCCAGTTTTCCTTGGCGTCTCCCGGCGGGAAGCTTGCGCGCATCGCCAGTTGCGGACGGCCCTCGGTGTTGACGAACAACCCGTTCTCTTCGGTCCATGCCGCGGCTGGCAGGATGATGTCCGCCCGATGCGCGCCCCGATCGCCGTGGCTGCCCTGGTAGATCACCGTCGGGCCAGCGGGAATCTCAACCTCGTCGGCGCCAAGGTTGAAGATGACGTCCGCATCCTCCACCCCGCCGTCGGATACAGCGCCCACGTCCATAGCGCCCACGCGACTGGCAGCCGTATGCAGAACCATGAACTTCGACTGCGTGGCCTCAGCATAGCGCATGGCATCGGCAAGAACCGCCGCGCCATTCTCGCCCGTCAACACGCCCTGGCCGACAATGACCAGTGTGTCCTTGCCATGGGCGTTTTCAGGGTTCATCCCGAACAGCCCCTTCAGGGCATCATGGCTGGTGCCTAGATGGGCATAATCATAAGTCAGGTCGACCGGTTGCCCGACCAGCCCGATCGTCGCGCCCTTCAGCCAAGCTTTGCGAATACGCGCGTTCAGGACCGGCGCTTCGGCCCGGGGGTTCGTACCGATCAGCATGATCGCCTTCGCCGCGTCGATGTCTTCAACCGAAGCCGTTCCGACATAGGCCGACCGGTTCCCGACCGGCAACTTCACACCATCCGTGCGGCATTCGACCGAACCGCCCAGGCCTTCGACCAGCTCCTTCAGGGCAAAAACCGCTTCAACAGGAGCAAGGTCTCCGATGATCCCGGCCACCCTTCCGCCTTTCATCGCACCGGCCGCAGCAGCCAAAGCCTCGGGCCAGCTTGCGGCACGCAGCTTTCCGTTCTCACGGATATACGGCTTGTCCAGACGCTGGCGACGCAGTCCGTCCCACGCGAAACGCGACTTGTCCGACAGCCACTCCTCGTTCACACCGTCATGGTTCCGCGGCATGATCCGCATCACTTCGCGTCCCTTGGTATCCACGCGAATGCTGGAGCCAAGCGCGTCCATCACATCGATCGACTCGGTCTTGGTCAGTTCCCACGGGCGCGCGGTGAACGCATAGGGCTTGCTGGTCAAAGCACCGACCGGGCAAAGATCGACGATATTGCCCTGCATCTCACTGTCCAGCGTCTGTCCCAGATAGGACGTGATCTCGGCATCCTCACCGCGACCGGTTTGCCCAAGCTCGGGCATGCCGGCCACCTCGGTGATGAACCGCACGCATCGGGTGCAGGAAATGCAGCGCGTCATCTCGGTCTTGACCAGCGGGCCAAGCTCGAGGTTGTCTACCGCGCGCTTCGGTTCGCGGAAACGGCTGAAGTCCACGCCATATGCCATGGCCTGGTCCTGCAGGTCGCACTCGCCGCCCTGGTCGCAGATCGGACAATCCAGCGGATGGTTAATCAGCAGGAATTCCATGACGCCCTCGCGGGCCTTTTTCACCATGGGAGAATTCGTCTTCACCACAGGAGGCTGGCCCTCGGGACCCGGTCTCAGGTCGCGCACCTGCATCGCACAACTGGCTGCAGGTTTCGGCGGGCCGCCAACCACTTCGACAAGGCACATCCGGCAGTTCCCGGCGATCGACAGCCGTTCGTGATAGCAGAAACGCGGAATTTCTATTCCGGCCACTTCGCACGCCTGAATAAGCGTAAGGGCCGGATCGACCTCGATCTCGATGTCGTCGATAATCAGCTTCCGAAGGTCGGACATAAGGCTTTGGTCCCCTTGGGTTCCGCCGCCTTCCATCGGCGGCCGTCATTTCGCGCGAAGAAGCTTCCCCGCAACGCTGCCCTTGGCTATTTCTTCACGGCCCACAGTGCAATAGCCTTCCGGATTTTCAGGTGTCGCACCCCTTTCGGCCAGGTCGGCCCTTATGCGACCTCTCAATTCCTCTTTTTCTTTTTTGTTTTCAACAAGTTCTTCTATTTGAGCTTCGCTGTAACCCTCATCTCGCGCGTATTTTTCAAGCGCGCGCAGATAATTATATGCCGCTAGCCAGCGTGGAGAGATGCTGGAACAGTTCTTTCGGACCTCGTCGGCAAGCCCGATTGCATAGAATCCGTTCACCACGGTCGGGTTCTCATGGAGGGGCTGCAAGGCGGCGACAGGGCCGCTGCTGAGGCCTGCGCTCAAAAGGATCGCTGCAAATCTACGCATCAACATACTCGGCTTCTGCTCTGACCTTGTTCGCAAATATAGTGGTCTTGAGCAAAGATTGCAGCGAAAGCTGACCGCTATGCGATAACATCTTTGAAACCGGCAAGGATTCGCCGCCTATCGCCGGCGGTCGCGCAGTGGATGCACCCCGCGCACTGCCTTTCTGCCGAAGGCCGCTGCCATGACGAAACCTACAAGACCCAGAAGAACGATCGGGACCCAGTACCAGACCGGAACCAGATTCGACCCCGTCGCCCGGACGGCGGCCCATAGCGGCAGACCAATGATTGCGAGGGTCGCAAGCGCACACAACGCGCTCAGGAAACCGTCCCAGAAACGGATCATCGCAGGTTAACGATTGGTGCAACGAGCGGTGAACACCATGTTCTCGCCCTCGCGAACGAAAGCCCAGTCGCCGGTTGCTGGGTCGACCGTCCAGTCGGCAGCCGAACTGCCAAAGGTAGACAGGCAATACCGTGTCACCGGGAAACGGGCCGATTCTCGCACATCCTCAACCGACGCTTCCGCGGCCCGGACAGTTACCGCGACATCCCGGCGATCCTCGCCGCGCTGAATTTCCGCCCGAAAAGGCAGGGCAGCGGCCGCAACGCCCTCTCCATCCTGGGGACGGATCAGGCTACAGCCGCTCAGCGACAGCAAGGCAACGCCGATGATCAAACGCCTCACGGCTGTCACTCCGCCGCGACGGCGCTCACACGCCCGGTTTTCTGTGCCTTGATCCGGTCCTCGATTTCGTCACGGAAGTTGCGGATCAGTCCTTGGATCGGCCAGGCAGCCGCATCGCCAAGGGCGCAGATCGTGTGTCCTTCGACCTGCTTGGTCACGTCGAACAGCATGTCGATCTCCTCGACCTCGGCCTCGCCGCGCACAAGGCGATCCATCACCCGCATCATCCAGCCTGTGCCTTCGCGGCAAGGCGTGCACTGCCCGCAGCTCTCATGCTTGTAGAACTTGGACAGCCGCCAGATAGCTTTGATGATGTCCGTAGACTGATCCATCACGATCACGGCCGCGGTTCCCAGACCCGACCTCTGCTCCCGAAGGTAGTCGAAATCCATGATCGCTTCGCGCATGTTCTCGCCCCGGATACACGGCACCGAAGAGCCACCCGGAATGACGGCTTTCAGGTTGTCCCAGCCGCCGCGAATCCCGCCGCAATGCTTTTCGATCAGTTCTTCGAAGGTGATCGACATGGCTTCTTCAACCACACAGGGATTGTTCACATGGCCGCTGATCGCAAACAGCTTGGTACCTGAATTGTTCGGACGGCCAAATCCGGCGAACCACTCGGGGCCGCGCCGAAGGATCGTCGGCACGACGGCAATCGATTCGACGTTGTTTACCGTGGTCGGGCACCCGTACAGCCCCGCGCCCGCAGGGAACGGCGGCTTCATCCGCGGCATCCCCTTCTTGCCTTCGAGGCTTTCCAGAAGCGCGGTTTCCTCGCCGCAGATATAGGCGCCGGCGCCATGGTGCAGGTAGAGATCGAAATCCCAGCCCGACCCAGCGGCATTTTTTCCAAGCAGGCCCGCATCATACGCCTCGTCGATGGCGTTCTGCAGAGCTTCCTTCTCGCGGATGTATTCACCGCGGATGTAGATGTAACAGGCATGCGCCTGCATTGCGAACGACGCGATCAAGCAGCCCTCGATCAGCGTGTGCGGATCGTGACGCATGATTTCGCGGTCCTTGCAGGTACCCGGCTCGGATTCATCCGCGTTCACAACAAGGTAGGATGGACGGCCATCCGATTCCTTCGGCATGAAAGACCATTTCAGGCCAGTCGGGAATCCGGCACCGCCGCGACCGCGAAGGCCGGACGCCTTCATCTGGTCGATGATCCAGTCACGACCCTTCTGGATGATGCCGGCCGTTCCGTCCCAGTGGCCGCGCGCCTTGGCGCCCGCCAGTGTCCGGTCATGCATCCCGTACAGGTTGGTGAATATACGATCCTTGTCTTCGAGCATGCTCACCTCGTCCATCGCGGCCTGGGATACCACGGCCGCGCATCGTCAATTGTCCCGGCGTTTCCGCCAGATTTGCCATGTCACGAACAGCGCCCAGAGGAAACCCGCAAGTGCGAAAAGATCGACAAGAAATACATATCTGTCCGGAAGACCAAGACGTCCGCCTATCCATTGCGCAGCCATCCAGCCCACCATGGTCGCGGCGATCACGATGGACACAAGCCGCGCCTGGCGCGCCAGAATTTTGTCAGGGTCGGTTCCGTCGCTCATTGCGTTCCACATCGCTGTCGCGCGCTTCACCGCGCGTATACCGTTGCACACCAACAAGGCGCAACGGTATTTCTTTCAGATCCCCGGAGCGGTTGATCCGCTCTTGTCAAAATCGAAGCGTCGCGTCAGTAAACGTCGCCGTCTTCGACCCTTTTCGAGAATTCCGTCTCTCCGCCACCGGCAAGTATCCTGGCCTGGTCAATCCACGAATCCCGGCTCACACGCCCCTTGAAACCCTGCAGGTTCGCATCGACCCAAGCCACCTCGTCAGGCGTCCAGCCCGCGATCTGGTCGAAATGCCAGAAGCCCAATGAATTGCAGAGTTTTTCAAGTTTCGGACCAATGCCCTTGATCTGCTTCAGGTCATCGGCCTTCCCGTCACGAGGCGCGTCCAGTCCGGCAGGCCGAATACCCTCGTTTTCTCCCTCCAAGACACCGTCGCCATCGAAGTCCTCTCCACCGGGTGTCGCTGCGACAGCGGCAGGTTCCGGAGCCGGAGCAGGCTTAGCGGCGACCGGCGCAGGAGCGGCCTTCGGTGCCGGAGCAGGCTTGGCAGGCATGGCGATCCGATCGGAGCCGCCGAATCCCAAATAAAGAACGATCGCGGCCAGAAGCGCGATCAAAATGGCAAGGAACGCTGCGGCGGAGAAGCCGTATTCCCCCAGCACCATGAGCGCCACGAAGGCGACAAGGAAAATACCCGCCGCAATCGCGCCAACGATTGTAAGCGAGCCCTGGGTGTGTCGTGACATGGAGCGCCTCCCTAACGTTATCCTTCAGACTGCGTATAGCAAAAATCTGGCGTCGGGGAAATTTTCTGACTTCGAGATGCTCATACCGAAGGGAAAATCGCGAAACCCGCTTAATTTCCCTGATCCGCAAGCTCCTTGGCCTGAGCAACCCAGTTGTCACGAGTGACCCTGCCCTTGAAGCCTTCAAGGTTTTCGTCGACCCAGGCGATCTCCTCCTCGGTCCAGGCGGCCACCTGGTCGAAATGGAAAAAGCCAAGGCTGTGAAGCAGTTTTTCCAGCTTCGGGCCGACCCCCTTGATCTTCTTCAGATCATCGGGTTGCCCTGCCCTCGCTTCGCTCAGCCCCTCGGGTTTGCGGCCCGGCGAAGACGGTGCCTCTGCAGCAGGTGCGGCAGGCGCCTTGGGTGCGCTGCGCGCCGCCTTCGTCGCCGCGCGCTCCTCGGACGGCGAAATCGTCCCCGACGCTCCGCGCCACGGCGCGCGCAGCGGCACCTCGGTGCCATCGATGCGCTTGACGGTGTCGCCGATTTCAACAGCCAACTGCACGCTCGCATTATACCGCTGCTTGCCGCTGTCGAACTCTTTCAGGCTTGTCAGGCCGCTGAGGGGCTCTGCGGCATAACGGCCATTCTGCGGTCCGGGCACAGGAACCTTGCCCTCGGCAAGTTCGTCCAGGATCTCGGCAAAACGTTCGGCGGTCAGGTCTTCATAATAGTCCTTGCCGATCTGAGCCATCGGCGCATTCGAGCACGAACCAAGGCACTCGACCTCTTCCCAGGTAAACTTGCCATCGGCAGACAGCTTGTGCGCGCTGTTCGCGATCTTGTCCTTGCAGACCTGGATCAGGTCTTCGGCCCCGCAGATCATACAGGAGGTCGTTCCGCACACCTGCACATGGGCGATGCTGCCCGTCGGGTGCAATTGGAACATGAAATAGAACGTCGCGACTTCCAGTGCCCGGATATAGGCCATGTTCAGCAGCGCCGCGACATGCTCGATCGCCGGACGCGAGAGCCAACCCTCCTGCTCCTGGGCGCGCCACAGAAGCGGGATGATCGCGCTTGCCTGCCGGCCCTCGGGATATTTCGAGATCTGCGCCTCTGCCCAAGCCTGGTTGGCGGGAGTGAAGGCGAAGCTATCGGGTTGTTCGTGGGCTAGGCGGCGAAGCATTTCGGTTCCCTCGGTCTTCGTGGCAAATCCCCTTCAAGAGATCTGCAAATTTGTTCGAACAAGATTGCGCTCGGATCAGCGGTCGACTTCTCCGAACACGATATCCATCGTTCCGATGATCGCGCTGACGTCCGCAAGCTGATGGCCTTTCGACACATGGTCGATCGCCTGAAGATGCAGGTATCCCGGCGCACGCAGTTTCGCCCGATACGGCTTGTTGGTTCCGTCAGCCACCAGATAAACGCCAAACTCACCTTTCGGCGCTTCGACGGCAGCGTAGACCTCGCCCGCAGGAACATGGAAACCCTCGGTGTACAGCTTGAAATGGTGGATCAGCGCTTCCATCGAAGTCTTCATGTCGCCCCGAGACGGCGGAGTGATCTTGCCGCGCGCCAGGACGTCGCCCGGTTCGTTGCGCAATTTCTCACAAGCCTGGTGAATGATCTTCAGGCTCTCGCGCATCTCGGCCATGCGGCAGAGATACCGGTCATAGCAGTCGCCGTTGGTGCCGACGGGAATCTGGAACTCGAACTCGTCGTAGCATTCATAGGGCTGCGCCCGGCGCAGGTCCCAGGCCATGCCCGATCCCCTCACCATCACGCCTGAGAAGCCCCAGTCCAACGCCTCCTCTTCAGAGACGACGCAGATATCCACGTTCCGCTGCTTGAAGATCCGGTTCTCGGTCAGAAGCCCGTCGATGTCGTCCAGAACCCTGGGGAACTCCTTGGCCCACTGGTCGATGTCCTCGATCAGATCGGGCGGCAGATCCTGATGGACGCCGCCAGGCCGGAAATAGGCCGCGTGAAGGCGCGCGCCGCAGGCGCGCTCGTAAAAGACCATCAGCTTCTCGCGCTCTTCGAAGCCCCAGAGCGGCGGCGTCAGCGCGCCAACGTCCATCGCCTGGGTCGTCACGTTCAGAAGATGGTTCAGAATGCGTCCGATCTCCGAATACAGGACCCGGATCAGGCTGGCACGGCGCGGAACTTCGACCCCGGTCAGCTTCTCGATGGCAAGGCACCAGGCGTGCTCCTGGTTCATCGGCGCCACGTAATCCAGCCGGTCGAAATACGGCAGGTTCTGGAGATAGGTCCGGCTCTCCATCAGCTTCTCCGTGCCGCGGTGCAGGAGACCGATATGCGGGTCGCACCGTTCCACGATCTCGCCGTCCAGCTCCAGCACCAGCCGAAGAACTCCATGTGCCGCAGGGTGTTGCGGACCGAAGTTGATGTTGAAGTTCCGGATCTTCTGCTCGCCCGTCAGAGCGTCTTCGAAATTGCCGTCCATCATCTCACACCTTCCGACCCCAAGCCTCGGGCATCCGCCCGAGAGCGGCATGGGCTGCCTCGTATTGCGGGGCCAGCCAATGCGCCGCCCTGCGTCGCTGGTCCGGCGACATTGCCAGAGCCTGCCCCGCGTGAACGGGAGCCGGGCTGGGTGCAACCCGTCCGATTCCCAGGAAATCACAGATGCGCGCAAGGCCTTCGCCCGACACCATCTCTTCGAACACCTCGATCAGCAACTTGCCTCCCGGCACCGCTGCCGCCAGTCGCTTCAAAGCGCCCGCATAGTCGCTCCGCCGGACGATCTGGCTCTCTTCGCCCGAAATCGTCCTCGACAGAATCCGCTCACACCGGCGCGCCGATACGACGCCGTCCGCATCCCGCCGCCCGGCGATCATCCGCACATGGCTCCACAACCGGTCGACCGGGTCGCGCATCAGGTAAAGAAACCGCACGTCCTGCGCCATACGCGCCATCCTGGCCAATCGGTCAGCCGAAAGAAGCGCATAGGCGGGTGTGGTTTCACCCACGACCTGTCCAGAAGTGGCGCCCTCCGAAAGATACCCCAGATAGGCTCCGATATCCTCGCCGCCGCGCTCCAGCACGTCCATCCAATCACCGCCGTCGGCGATACGGGCGGCCTGTTCCGGCGTCGCATTCAGACCGCCGTTGGTGCGCTCCAGAAGTGCAACCTGCCGTGCGCGCATCCTCTGCAGGTTGCGCGACATCGTACCTTCGTCCAAAGCGTCGAAGTAATGCAGTTCCTTGATCGACCGGAAATGACACCCCGGATGCACCGCCAACTGGCTGTGCAGCCAGCTCGTTCCCGCCTTGGCGGCACCGACGCAGAGGAACACAACACTCACGCCCTGCCCCCCTCGACATCGTCCTTGAAGGCGATGATCCACAACAGCACAAGCGCGATCGCCGGGATGATTGTGAGGATCGCGAAATACTTCGAGATCCCGTAGCGCGGCAAAATCTTCCAGAAGGGGACGATCAGCAGGACCGCCACCACAAGGAACCAGATCAGACCGCCGCCGCCCATGATCGTTCAGCCCTTCGCTTCGCTCTTGTCGTCGCCGGGAAGGATGTATTCCGCGCCTTCCCAGGGGCTCATGAAGTCGAACTGGCGATATTCCTGTACCAGCTTGACCGGTTCATAGACCACGCGCTTCTGTTCCTCGTCGTACCGGACCTCGGTGTAACCCGTAGTGGGGAAATCCTTCCGAAGCGGATAGCCGCGGAAGCCATAGTCCGTGAGGATCCTGCGCAGGTCCGGGTGCCCGGAGAAGAGAATGCCGAACATGTCGAACACTTCCCGCTCGAACCAGTTCGCGCTCGGATGCACCTCGGTCAGCGAAGGCACCATACCATCTTCGCGAACGGGCACCTTCAGCCGGATGCGCTGGTTCTGGTACATCGACAGGAAATGATAAACGACGTCGAAGCGCTCTTCACGGTCGGGGTGGTCGACCGCCGTGATGTCGACAAGCGTCGAAAAGCGGCAGGCGCCGTCCGACTTGAGGAATTCGACGAAACTGACCAGGGAGGACAGCGCCACGTTGACCGTCAGCTCACCGAAGGCGACGTCCCACGACACCACGCAGTCGGGCCGCTTTGCCTCGATCCCCTGGGCGAGTTCTTTCAATGCCTCGGACATATCCGTCTCCTTGGGAGCTTAGCGAGTGATCGTGCCGGTCCGGCGAATTTTGCGTTGCAACTGAAGGATGCCGTAAAGCAGAGCCTCCGCCGTCGGCGGACAGCCGGGCACGTAGACGTCCACGGGAACGATCCGGTCACAGCCGCGCACCACGCTATAACTGTAATGATAATATCCGCCGCCATTGGCGCAGGAGCCCATGCTGATCACATAACGCGGCTCCGGCATCTGGTCGTACACCTTGCGCAGCGCCGGCGCCATCTTGTTGGTCAGCGTTCCCGCCACGATCATCAGATCCGACTGGCGCGGAGACGCACGCGGCGCGGTGCCGAAACGCTCCAGGTCATAGCGGGGCATGGACGTGTGCATCATCTCGACCGCGCAGCATGCAAGGCCGAATGTCATCCAGTGCAGGCTCCCGGTACGGGCCCAGTTGATGATGTCATCTGTCGAGGTGACAAGAAAACCCTTGTCCTGAAGTTCCCGGTTCAATGCCCGGGTCGCGACCTCACGGTCAGCGCCGGCATCGTTCAGCGCGGTGCTTACTGCCATTCCAGCGCTCCCTTCTTCCACTCATAGGCAAACCCGACGGTCAGCACCGCGAGGAAGACCATCATCGACCAGAAAGCGATATCGCTCAGCCCGCCAAAGGCCACGGCCCAGGGGAAAAGAAACGCAATTTCAAGATCGAAGATGATGAACAGGATCGACACCAGGTAAAAGCGGACATCGAACTTCATCCGGGCGTCGTCGAACGCGTTGAAACCGCATTCGTAGGCAGAGAGCTTTTCCGGGTCGGCATCCCTAGGTGCCACCACCAGAGCAGCGAGGATAAGCACCAGCCCCAATCCGACCGCAAGGCCAAGGAATACAAGGATGGGCAGGTATTCTCTAAGGATGTCTTCCACGTGAACGCTCCGTCAACGCCCACTTCTTTTAGTCGCGCGGGCTTGTCTTGCCCCTACCTACTGCCGTGTTCCTGAAGGGTCAACGCCGGTCAGGCGCCTCCGAGGCGCTTTTTGACACAGGCAAAAATGTAGCAGACGGTCCGAAAAAAGCTCCAACAAGGCAATCAACGAAACTCCAGCAACTCGATCCCTGAGCTAAGCAGCCGGTTCTGGTCGCTTCCTGCGCGGCGCAGCCAGCCCCAAATTCGACATGAAGCGCAATGGCAAGGCGCAGACAAGGTCGGCAACCAAGCCGCGAGGCGGACGGGACCGCGTTCGCGCGCCCCTTTTCGCCAGCGAACACTTCCTTTTCCAGCCAGCCGGACCCGGCGCAGATGATTGCTGCGGCCCACACCGCCACGAGGACTTATCCTACCATTGGTGCTTCAGACAGATCGGTTCAAACCGTGCCGTTGCCTGTCCCGTTCCTGATCAGACAGCCGTGGACAGAGTTTCCAATTCGATTGGAGGGCCAACAGTCAGATTTTCGGAAACCACCCCCTGCGTTTGGATCAAGGATGTCGAAACACCGGTTTCCACTGCCTCCGTTCCCGCCTCTGTCGCACCCGCAGCAGCCTCGAACTCCGGCACTTCGACAACGGGAACATCCTCCGTTTCCGGCGCGACGCCGGACAGCAGGGGTTCGCTCACGCGTGCGCTGAAAAAGCTTCCGGGATCGATTCCCCGCGCCACGGCCGAAGCCATCCGTCCCTGAGCGTTGGCCGGCACTTCCAGCCCTGCCTCGCGAGCCCCCGCCACCGCCAGCTTGGCTTGCTGGCCGACACCTTGCATGCTCTTGCCCGGTCCACCCGCCTCTGCCTGCCTAACGGCCATGGCCTGATTTCCAACTGCTCCGATCATTCGCCTGCCTTTCTGTCCAAGTCCCGTCCTAGGGCCTTCTAGCGGCAGGAGATGAACAAAACCTAAGTGCCAGCCATCCAAGTGGCCTTGCGCTTGGCGAAGAATGCCTCGGTCCCCTCCCGAGCCTCTGCGGTTTCCCAGCGCGTCACCAGCGCATCGATGCTGGCCGCGATCTCGGCCTCACCCGGACTGGCACCCAGACGCAAAGCCAGCGCCTTGGCCTCGGCCACGGCTCCCGGTGCGCAGTCCAGGTAGGGCGAAACTTCATCCTCCAGGGCCTGATCCAAATCTTCTTCGGGAACCAGTCGACGTATCAGCCCAAGTGCGACAGCCTCTTCGGCATCGAAGACCCGCGCCGACATGAACACCCGCCGCGCCATGCCCTCTCCCATGCGCGCCACGACATACGGACCGATCGTCGCCGGGATCAGTCCCAGGCGCGTCTCCGTCAGCCCGAAGCGGGCGGTCTCGACAGCGACAGCCACATCGCAGACCGAGATCAGCCCCACACCGCCGCCGAACGCATTGCCGTGCACGCGCCCGATCAGCGGCTTCGGCAATTCGTTCAACGCCTTCAGCATCGTCGCAAGGGCCATCGCCTCACGCCGCCGCGTCTCGCCATCCGCCGCCATCTGATCCTGCATCCAGCCCAGATCGCCTCCCGCGCAGAAGACGCTCCCCTCGGCGGCCAGAACCACAGCGCGTATCGCATTGTCCTCGGCCAGCCGCGCAGCAGCCTCGGTCAGTTCTGCGATCATGCGCGCCGACATCGCATTGCGCTTCTCCGGTCGCGCCAGCCAGAGCGTTGCAACGCCGCGCTCATCCGACTCGATCCGGACAGTCTCCATCAGCCGCCCACCCGCATCGATGCGGCCATCCCGGCAGCATCCGACAGAAGAGCAAGGTCAAGCCCGTGCTCGAACCCCCGCGCCTCCAGCGCCTCGGCCAACACGCCGGTCGCCACGTTGCCTGCGGCCCCCGGGGCATAAGGACATCCGCCAAGGCCGCCGACCGCGGCATCGAACACGCGCAAACCCCGCCCGATGGCCACCATCACGTTTTCCACTGCATGCCCCGCGGTATCGTGGAAGTGGCCGGCAAGGTCTGAGGCCTCGGCAACCTCCAGCACGGCGCCAAGCATGGCATCCACCCTTTCGGGTGTCGCGCGCCCGAGCGTGTCTCCAAGCGAAACCTCGTGGCATCCCATCGCCAGAAGCTCGGCCGTAACATCCGCAACGGCTTCAGGGGCCACAGGCCCGTCATAGGGACAATCCACAACGCAGGACACGTAACCCCGGACCGGCATGTTGGCCGCGCCGGCGGCATCCGTTACGGAACGGAACCGCGCCAGGCTTTCGGCGATCGACGCGTTGATATTCGCCCGGCTGAATCCTTCCGAAGCCGAAGCGAAGACCGCCACTTCGTCCACGCCCGCTTCCAGCGCATCCTCGAAACCCCGAAGGTTCGGCGTCAGCGCCGAATAGATCACTCCGGGAAACCGTTCGATCCGGGCCATCACATCGGCAGAGCCCGCCATTTGGGGCACCCAGCGCGGCGAGACGAAACTCGCCGCCTCGATTCGGCGAAAGCCGACCCGGGACAAGCGGTTGATCAGCGCAACCTTCTCCGCCACCGGTATCGGTCGAGGCTCGTTCTGCAACCCGTCCCTCGGACCCACTTCAACGATTTCGACGAACTCACCCATTCCACGCCTCGTAGAAATCCCGCGCATACAAGATTTCGGCTCCATCGGGCGGCAAGGACGCCTGAAAGGCCGGGCGCGCCGTGATCCGCTCGTACCATTTCGACACTTCGGGCCAGGGATCCAGCCGCACGAAATGCCGCGCCATGTAAACTGCCTGCCCCACCGCTATATCCGCCGCCGAAAACCCGCTGGTCAGCAGATTGTCCCGGTTCTCGATCGGCGTCGAGAGCCTTCCTTCGATAGTATCTAAACACTTCGCCGCCCGCGCGGCCTCCAGCTTCATGACCACCGACGATCGCATGTGATCTTCGTAGATCACGATATGCTGCTGGGTCAGCGCGGCGAGGTGCTGCGACAGGGTCTCGGCAAAATGCAGCCAGACCAGCCACTCGGGCCAATCCGGGTCCTCAGGGGACCGTCCCAGCCCCGCCTCCGGGAACCTGGCGCACAGGACCTGAAGGATCGCCCCCGACTCGAAAAGGACCTCACCGTCCATCTCCAATGCAGGCACCCGGCCCGCCGGCGACACGGTCAGGTATTCCGGCGCACGCAGAGACTTGTCGAACGGGTGTATCCGGAGCTCGAAGTCGACGCCCAGCTCGTTCAGGAGCCAGAGCACCCGCATCGATCGGCTCTGGTGACAGTGATGCAGAGTGATCATGCCTCCGCGTCCTCGAGCCGCACAAGTGACACGCCGGAATCGACTTGGTCGCCCTCGCGCACCATCACCTCGGCCACGACACCGTCTCGGGGCGAAACCAGCGCATGTTCCATCTTCATCGCTTCCAGAACCGCAAGGCGCTGGCCCTCCGACACGGTATCTCCAGCGGAAACGTAGACCGCCGTCACCTTGCCCGGCATCGGCGCCTCTACCGCCCCCTTCGACCCTGAGGACTGCCCGCGGTCCAGCGGGTCGGCCAGCGGGAACACACCGCCATCCTGACCGAACACGACGACCTGTTCGCGCAGCCTGACCGCGCGCAGCGTCAGCTTTTGACCGTCGATCATCCACCCGCCATCAACGCGCGCGACGCGGGCATCGCGACCGCCAATCCGCACGTCCGCACCGTCCCGCGTCGGTATCACCTGGACCCTAAGATCCCCTAGCGCAATCTCGTGCCGAAGGGGTCCCCAAAGCGTGAACCCGGCGAACGGACCAGTGTCGGCCCCCAGCGCCGTCAACGCCGCCAGGACAACGGCGTTTTCCGACGGCGCTTCGGCGGCGATCAGCCCGGCCAGATCCCTGTCGATGATCCCCGTATCCAGATCGCCCGCCACGAATCCCGGATGGTCCACCAGCCGGCGGAGAAAGCCGACATTCGTCACGGTTCCCGCAACGTCCGTCCCATCGAGCGCCACCGCCATCGACCGCAGCGCCGCCGCCCGGTCAGCGCCATGCACGGTGATCTTCGCGATCATCGGATCATAATGCGGCGTGATCCGGTCACCCTGCCGGACGCCAGTGTCGATCCGCGCGTTTGTAGGAAAGACCAGATGTTCCAGACGACCGATCGCTGGCAGAAAGCCTGCCGCCGCATCCTCGGCATAAAGCCGTGCCTCGATCGCATGCCCTCGGATCGACAGATCTTCCTGCCGTGCCGGCAGCGGCTCTCCTGCCGCCACCCGCAACTGCCATTCAACCAGATCGACCCCGGTGATCGCCTCCGTCACCGGATGCTCCACCTGTAGCCGCGTGTTCATCTCCATGAACCAGAACCGGTCCGGCCTGAGCCCGTCCGAGGCATCCACGATGAACTCCACCGTCCCGGCCCCGGAATAGCCCACCGCCTCGGCGGCGCGCACCGCGGCCAGGCCCATCGCCTCCCGCATCTCGGACGTCATCCCCGGCGCAGGCGCCTCCTCGATCACTTTCTGATGCCGCCGCTGCAGCGAGCAATCCCGTTCGAAGAGATGCACCGCTCGCGTTCCGTCGCCGAAAACCTGCACCTCGATATGCCGTGGCTTCTCGACGAATTTCTCGATCAGCACCGCATCATTGCCGAAGGCCGTCCGCGCCTCGGCCTTGGCGCTCTCCAGCGCGTCGATGAAATCCTCCGGTCGCAAGACCTTCCGCATCCCCTTGCCGCCGCCGCCCGCGACGGCCTTGATCAGCACGGGATAGCCGACTTCCGCCGCCTCGACCTCCAGATGCCCCGGCTCCTGGTCGGCGCCCAGATATCCCGGCACGACCGGCACACCGGCGTTTTCCATCAGGGCCTTGGCCGCGTCCTTCAATCCCATCGCCCGGATTGCCTTGGCAGAGGGACCGACGAACACCAGTCCCGCCGCCTCGACGGCCTCCACGAAATCCGGGTTCTCGGACAGGAACCCGTATCCCGGATGGATTGCCCCCGCACCGGTCGCCTGCGCCGCGACGATGATAGCGTCCCCCCTAAGATAGCTCTCCGCAGGCGAAGCGCTCCCGATCCACACGGCTTCATCCGCCAGTGCAACATGCCGCGCTTCCCGGTCGGCGTCCGAATAGACGGCCACCGTTCCCAGCCCCATCTTCCGCGCCGTCTCGATCACCCGACAGGCGATTTCGCCACGATTGGCAATCAGGAGTTTGTCAAATGACATCCCGCCTCCGCTTCATGGGAACCTCACCGCACTCGAAGTATTTGCCCAGAACCAAATCGACCAACATGGCCTACATCCGGAACACGCCGAAGCGCGTCTCTTCAATCGGGGCGTTCAGCGCCGCCCCCAGCGACAACGCCAGCACCTCTCTCGCACGGCGCGGGTCCACGACCCCGTCGTCCCAAAGCCGTGCACTGGCATAGAGCGGATGCGACTGCCGCTCGAACATCTCGATCGTGGGACGCTTGAACTCGGCCTGCTCTTCGACGGACCAGTCCTGCCCGGCGCGTTCCATCGCATCGCGCTTCACCGTCGCAAGCACGCCGGCCGCCTGCTCGCCCCCCATCACGCTGATCCGGCTGTTTGGCCAGGACCACATGAAGCGCGGCGAATAGGCCCGCCCCGCCATCCCGTAGTTCCCGGCTCCGAACGAACCGCCGACAACCATCGTCACCTTCGGCACCGCTGTCGTCGCCACCGCGGTCACCATCTTTGCCCCGGCGCGCGCGATCCCCTCGTTCTCGGCCTTCCGGCCCACCATGAACCCGGTGATGTTCTGCAGGAAGACCAGCGGAATCCCCCGCTGCGAGCATAATTCCACGAAGTGCGCCCCCTTCTCGGCACTTTCCCCGAACAGCACACCATTGTTCGCCACGATCCCCACCGGGCAGCCCTCGATATGCGCGAAGCCGGTCACCAGCGTCTCGCCATAGCGCACCTTGAACTCGTCCAGCCGTGAACCGTCCACGACCCGGGCGATCACCTCGCGGATGTCATAGGGCGTGCGCAGGTCCGAAGGCACCACGCCCAGCATCTCATCCGGGTCATAGGCAGGCGGCTCCGGCGACTGCCAGTCCACCGTCGCAGGCTTCACCCGGTTCAGATGCCGCACCGCCTCTCTGACCAGCGCCAGGGCATGTGCGTCGTCCTCGGCAAGGTAGTCCGCCACACCCGACAGCCGGGTGTGCACATCACCGCCGCCCAATTCCTCGGCCGAGACAACTTCGCCCGTCGCCGCCCTCACCAGTGGCGGCCCCGCCAGAAAGATCGTTCCCTGTTCCTTCACGATGATCGAGACATCCGACATGGCCGGCACATAGGCACCGCCTGCCGTGCATGACCCCATCACCGCCGCGATTTGCGGGATGCCCTTCGCGCTCATCTGCGCCTGGTTATAGAAGATCCGCCCGAAATGATCCCGGTCCGGGAACACTTCGTCCTGGTTCGGCAGGTTCGCCCCGCCGGAATCAACAAGGTAAATGCACGGCAGATGACACTCGGCAGCGATCTCCTGCGCCCTCAGGTGCTTCTTGACCGACATCGGGTAGTAGGTCCCGCCCTTCACGGTCGCATCGTTGGCCACCACCATCACGTCACGCCCGTGAACGCGGCCAACGCCCGCGATGACACCGGCACAGGGCGCATCGCCCCCGTACATCCCGTGCGCGGCAGTCGCACCGATCTCCAGGAACGGCGCGCCGGGATCCAGAACACCGGCCACACGGTCGCGCGGCAGCATCTTGCCACGGCTTACATGCCGCTCCCGCGCCCTCTCGCCGCCCCCGGCCGCCGCCAGCGCAGCCGCATCGCGCACCGTCTCCAGAAGGGCGCGATTTGCCGACTCGTTGGCCCGGAACTGCTCCGAAGACCGCGAAACAGAAGAGCCCAGCTTCATTGTGCGCGCTCCCCCAGCCGCATTTCCAGTTCAAGCGCCTGACGACCGGTTTCATGCATCAGGCATGCGGCATTCGCAGGTCCTCCGCCCGAACCGCCGCCCCATGTCGTGTATTCATACCAGCAGGCTGCATCCCGATACGGAATCCAGGCCCGCTGCATTTCGCGCAGAGCCGTCACCGTGTCCGGCACCGTGGCGCCGATGTCATTCATCTCTTTCAGCATCGCGGTCTCGGCTTTGATCAACTCCGTGTAGACCGTGTTGAGCCGCACGTCCCAATAGTCCGCCTCGGCCCCGAAACAGATCCCTATCGCATAATTCGAATATACGCCCTCCCGCGAGTAACAGGCCTCGGCCGACCGCCCGATGCAGGCCTCCCGCGCGCCCCGGTCCTCGGCCTGCGCAAGACATGCCTCAGTGGCATCGGGTGAGAACGGCAGTTCCTGCGCCATCACCGGCGAAGCAAGAAATACCAGACATATCAATGATCTCACGCCGTATCCTCCCGCGCGTCGATGACATGCCCCTCGATGATCCCTTCGTTCACCTCCAACCATCTCGCCCGATAGGAAAACCGCGCGGCCGCCGCAACGTCGTTCTGGAACGCCGCGTTCACGCCCGCGCCGACCGCCGCGCCGATCACCGGCGCAAGCTGAGCCATCTTGCGCGTCGATAGGTTGATCCCCAGCGTCGCCGCCACCCGCTGCGTCGCCGCGACCGATCCCGTGGTCTGCCCCGTCAGACGCACGATCTTCTGCCAATCCTCGCGCCCGAATTCGCTCCGCTCCTTCGCCATCCGAACCATAACCTTGTCCCGCTCGTCCTTCGAGTTCGCCCCGGCCAGTTGAAGAATATCGAGGATATACACCCGCTCCGCCTCGGTATCGGCCCCGAACCCATAGCAAAGCCCGGTAAGACGCGCGGTCCGAAGCGCCAGAGCCACCGTCGCCGGCACGTCGATAGCCAGTCCCAGCGCGCCAAAGGCACCCGCCGCGCCACCGCCGGTCACCGCATAGCCAAGCGCCCAGCGCCGCACGTCCGCAGCGGCTTCGTCGCAGGCCTGCAGATCAGAAAAATCGTGATCTATCGCGGCCTTACGGATCGTGTTTGACGCTGCCCAGTCCGCTCCGCGGATCGCAGCCTCGATCACCTCCGAAGGGATGAGCCGGTTGGTCAAGAGCGCAACCGGCTTGGCGATCGAACGTACGGCACGGGGCAACAGAGACGGACCTGCGGCGCGAAAGCTGTCCTGCTCCCGCAATACCTGCTCGACATACGGCACGGTCACGATATCGCCCTTGGTCCTCATCCGAGTATCTCCCGTGTGCGCCTGAGTTCGAGTGCGCGCTCCGCCGTCATTGCAGTTCGGTCGTCGGCATGGGCATCGTTTGCCTCCCTTCGACGGATGCAATCAGTCATGCCCGGACGACCCGCCGTTCGCCCCGCCCCAACCACCGCTCCAAGAACAGAAACATCGCGAGGCAAGACACTTAACAGAAGGTATTTATCAGGACTCGAGTAAATCATGTCCGCACGTCCTCCGGCACGATCAAAGTGCCTCCCCGGTCAAAGAGATAGGTACGCACCTTCCCGCTTGCACCACAGCGAACGACAATCCAGACCCGACCTTCCCCCGGAATTCCCACGCAATCCGCCCGCGAACCACCGGTTTCCTCGGCATAAAGCCCAGCGCCCGCTTCGATGACCTGCGTCTCCGTGATCGCCGGGCGGATGCCCGCCCAGACGCCCAGGACCGCAGCCACGCAGCAGAGCATGAACGTCACGGCAAGAACCGGCCTCGGCATCCGCCTCAGACCTGCGATCCCAGCCAGAAGGCCATCGCCAGAAGCCCCAATGCGGCAACGATCACACCTATCGCCAGCTTGGGATCGCGCCCATGCTGACCCCGTTTCTGCGGCAACCAGAGTTTCATCCCATTGCTCCCATCAACTCGCGTCCGATCAGCATGCGCCGAATTTCGGACGTTCCAGCCCCGATCTCCATCAGTTTCGCATCGCGGAACAGACGCGCAACAGGAGAATCCGAGAGAAAGCCCGCTCCGCCCATCGCCTGCACCGCCTGGTGCGCCTGTGTCATCGCCACCTCGGAGGCATAAAGACAGCAGGCCGCCGCGTCCTGGCGCGTCACGTCGCCCCGGTCGCAGGCCTTGGCCACCTCGTAGACATAGGCGCGCGCCGAGTTCATCGCGGTGTACATGTCCGCGATCTTGCCCTGCATCAGCTGGAACGACCCGATCGGCTGCCCGAACTGTTTTCTTTCCGCCATGTAGGGCATGATCGCATCCATGCAGGCCGCCATGATCCCGGGCCCGATAGCCGCCAGCACAACGCGCTCATAGTCGAGCCCGCTCATCAGCACGGCCACGCCACGCCCTTCTTCGCCCAACACGTTCTCGAACGGCACTTCCACATCCTCGAAGATCAACTCGGCCGTGTTCGAGCCCCGCATCCCCAGCTTGTCGAAATGCGGTGAGGTCGAGAATCCTGCCATCTCCTTCTCGATCAGAAACGCCGTGATCCCCTTCGACCCCGCCTCGGGATCAGTCTTGGCATAGACAACCAGCGTATCCGCATCCGGCCCGTTGGTGATCCAGTACTTCGTGCCGTTCAGCCGGTAGTGATCGTTCCGCTTCTCAGCCCTCAGCTTCATCGAGACCACGTCGCTGCCGGCCCCTGCCTCGCTCATAGCCAGAGCACCCACATGCTCGCCCGAAATAAGCCGCGGCAGGTACTTCGCCTTCTGCGCTTCCGTCCCGTTCAGCTTGATCTGGTTGACGCAAAGGTTCGAATGCGCCCCGTAGGACAGGCTGACCGAGGCCGAGGCCCGTGCCAGTTCCTCGACGGCAACCGCATGGGCCAGATAGCCCATCCCCGCGCCGCCATATTCCTCGGGCACGGTTATTCCCAATAGCCCCAGATCACCCATCTCGCGCCAGAGCTCCGCTGGAAAAGCGTTGGTCCGGTCAATCTCGGCCGCCATCGGCGCCACGCGTTCCTGCGCCCAACGGTGCACCATGTCGCGCAGCGCCTCGACGTCTTCCCCCAGATCGAACCGCATCGAGCCCACGAACATCAATGCCACCCCCGATTATTGAACGACCGTTCAATTAAGACATATCTTCCGGTACCGGTCAATTCCCTCAGCGCGTGAATCGCCCGCCTCCCCGGGTGGCGATCGCGGCCACCAGCGCGTCGTCCAGATGCAGCCCGCACCGCCCGACCATTGCCCGCGAGGCCGGATTGTCCCGCGCCACGAACTCGGTCACCCGCCCCAAGCCCAGCGCCTTGCGGCTCTCGACGATGCACAGCGCATTCGCATAGACCCCAAGTCCCAGCCCCCGCGCTCCGGGGTCGACCGAAACAAGGCCGATGAACGCAGTATCGGCGAAGGGACCCTCGGGGTGAAACATCATCGTGGCATGGGCCATGGCCATCAGCCGCTGTTCCCCGTCCTCGATCAGGACGTTCAGCGCCGGTACATTCTCGCCCCTGAACGCGAACCCCGGACTGGACGAGACACCGCAAACCGCATTCAGCGCCTGCATCTTCGCGACTTCCTCAGCATCCGGCACCATGACCGCACGCGCCGTCCAACCCTTCGGCAGACTGCGTGCCGCAACCACGGCTTCCGAAGCGGCAACGATGCACTCGGCATCCCCCATGAATGCATCCCAGGAATGAACCTCCCACGATGCTCCCAAATGCCGGGCCGCCCAAGCGTCAACCTCGGCTTCGCTCATCAGCACGAGCGCTACAATACCGTCTTGCTCGACCATCTCGCTGATTTCAGGCCAGACCCCGGTAGCCGGGTCCACCACGACCAACAACCTGCTCCCGTAAGCCAGCCAGGGCGACCGGGCGAAGACGTCCTTCCTTGCCAGCAATCGCTTCTGCCGTTCGACCGCCGCTTCGTCGCCCCAGAACTCCGCCATCAGAACGCCTCCGCCCTTTTTGAGTGCAGCATGAAGACGAAAGCAATGTCCGGCAACAGAAAGAAAAGAACGGTCAGGACAACAGTGCCGAAAGGACCTCCGGCAGGTCTGGATAACTGGGCAATAGCGCATCGGGTTCCAGCCGAGCGATACCCGGGCCTTCAGGTCCAAACGCAACCAGCACAACCGGAACCCCCACTGCCCGCGCGGTTTTCACATCCGTGTCCGTATCCCCGATAAGGACCGACCGCGCCGGATCGCCACCCGCCCGCAGCACCGACTCCCGATATGGCAAGGGATCTGGCTTTCGGACCGGAAACGTGTCCGCCCCGACAAGAGACCCGAACAAGCCGCGCACTCCCAGCTTCTGCATCAGCGCCTCGGCCAGCCCCTCGGGCTTGTTCGTGCAGATCCCGACCCTGATCCCGACAGCCAGAAGCGACTCTACAGCCGCCTCCGCTCCGGGATAGAGCCGGGTTTCACGGTCGATATTCTCTGCGTAGCGCTCAAGAAATTCCGGGTAAAACCGGTCCACCTCGTCTTCGCCGAAACTGCCCTCAAGGCGGGAAAAGCCAAGACGCAGCATCGCGCGACCGCCGTGAAACGCCGTCAACCTGTCCGCCACAGGATCAAGAAGCGGCCCATGCCCCTGCCCGACGAAACACGCATTCGCCGCTGCGATCAGATCTCCACTTGTGTCCGCAAGTGTTCCATCCAAATCGAAAATCACGGTGTTCATATCTCAACCCTCGGCAAAAGCCCGCTTCTTCTGTAATCTTCGGCAACAAGTGTTGATGCCGGCCTGTCTTGCAGGACCACACCTAGCGGCTAAAACACCGCAGGAAAAAGGGAAAGAGCAGTATGCCCACTCATCTCATTCTCCTCGCCGCCGGCGCGGGAACTAGAATGATGTCGGATCGCGCGAAGGTGCTCCACGAGATTGCGGGCGCGCCTCTTTTTGCCCATGCGCTGGCCTCGGCAACGGACCTTGATGGAAGGAAGGTGATTGTCACCGGCCATGAAGGGGCTTCGGTGCGCAAGGCGGCGCTTGAACTGGACGAAACGCTCACCTGCGTCGAACAGGCCGAACAAAAGGGCACGGCGCACGCCGTCACCATGGCGGCCGACACGCTGAAGGACGCGGGCGGCGATACCGTGATGCTCTTCGGCGATACGCCCTTCATCCGTCCCGAGACTCTTCAAGCAATGTCCGCTGCCCGTGCCGCAGGGGCCGACATCGTCTTTCTTGGATTCGAGGCAGCCGACCCGGCGCGTTATGGCCGCATGATCACCGACGGCGACACGCTCATCAGGATCGTCGAGTGGAAAGACGCCACCGAGGACGAGCGGGCGATCACGCTCTGCAACTCGGGCGTGGTGATGGCGGCAACCGACACGCTCCTGCGCCTTGCCGCAGCAACTGGCAACGACAACGTGGCCGGCGAGTACTACCTGACCGACATCGCCGCACTGGGCCGGGCCGAAGGCATGTCGGTCAAGGTGGTGACCTGCGACGAGGCCGAAACGCTCGGTATCAACACCCGCGCCGATCTGGCAGCCGCCGAGGCAGTCTTCCAGGCTCGCGCCCGTGCCGACCTACTCGCGAACGACGTCACCATGCAGGCCCCCGAGACGGTGCACCTGTCCTTCGACACGCATATCGGACGGGATGCGGTCATCGAACCGAACGTTGTGTTCGGCCCCGGCGTCACGATCGAATCCGGCGCCACGATCCGTGCTTTCTCCCACCTCGAAGGCTGCCATGTCTCCGCAGGTGCCGTGGTCGGGCCCTATGCCCGCCTCCGCCCGGGCGCGGAACTCGGCAACAACTCCCGCGTCGGCAACTTCGTTGAGGTGAAGAACGCCCAGATCGGCGAAGGTGCCAAGGTCAACCACCTGACCTATATTGGCGACGCCGAGATTGGCGACGGCACCAACATCGGCGCGGGCACTATCACCTGCAACTACGACGGCGTCTTCAAGCACCGGACGGTGATCGGAAAGAACGCGTTCATCGGCTCGAACACCCTCATCGTGGCTCCGCGCACGATCGGCGACGAAGCGATGACCGCCACGGGCTCCGTAATCAACAGGGACGTCCCGGCAGGCGATCTGGCCGTCGCGCGCGGCAAACAGGAAAACAGGCCGGGCTACGCCCGAAAGCTATTTTCGAGACTCCGCGCCGCCAAGGCCGCGAAACAGAAAGGATAAGCCCCATGTGCGGCATCGTCGGAATTCTCGGAGATCACGAAGCGGCCCCCACGCTGGTCGAGGCGCTGAAACGGCTCGAATACCGCGGCTACGACAGCGCAGGGATTGCCACCGTTCACAACGGCACGCTCGACCGCCGCCGCGCCGTCGGCAAACTCGTGAACCTGTCCGATCTTCTCGTTCACAATCCGCTTCCAGGAAAGGCTGGCATCGGCCACACTCGCTGGGCCACCCACGGCGCACCTTCCGAACTGAACGCGCACCCGCATCGGTCCGGACCCGTGGCCGTGGTCCACAACGGGATCATCGAGAACTTCAAGACACTCCGCGAAGACCTCGCAGGAAAAGGCTACACCACCGAAACCGAAACCGATACGGAAACCGTCTCGCTTCTCTGCCAGTCCTTTCTCGATCAAGGTCTCGCCCCCCGCGACGCCGCCGAACAAACCGTCGCGCGGCTGGAAGGCGCCTATGCGCTGGCCTTCCTCTTCGATGGCGAGGAAGACCTGATCATCGCAGCCCGCAAGGGATCTCCGCTTGCCGTTGGTCATGGTGACGGCGAGATGTTCCTCGGCTCCGACGCCATAGCCCTCGCGCCGCTCACCGACCGCATCACCTATCTGGAAGAGGGCGATTTCGCCGTCCTGACACGCGCGGGCGTCGAGATCATCGATGCAAAGGGCAACCGCGCGAACCGCGAGATCCGCACGATCCAGATCGACACCGCCGCTGTCGAGAAAGGCGGTCACAAGCACTTCATGGCCAAGGAAATCGCCGAGCAGCCCACGGTTCTGGCGGATGCTGCCAACCACTATCTCGCAGGCGATACCCTGAACCTGCCCGGCACACTGCCCGATTTCGCGCAGGTCGACCGCATGGTGATGGTCGCATGCGGCACGGCCTTCTACGCCTGCCTGACCGCGAAATACTGGATCGAACGCCTCGCCGGCATCCCGGTCGAGGTCGACATCGCCTCCGAGTACCGCTACCGCACACCTCCCATCGGTCCAAACACGCTCGCAGTCTTCGTCTCTCAGTCGGGCGAGACCGCCGACACGCTCGCCGCGCTGCGCTACGCCGCCGACAAGGCGCGTATCGTCTCGGTCGTGAACGCGCCCGAAAGCTCCATCGCCCGGGAAAGCGACGTGGCGCTGCCGATCCTCGCAGGCGCCGAGATCGGGGTCGCCTCCACCAAGGCCTTCTCCTGCCAGCTCTTCGTTCTTCTGACGCTCGCGCTCCGCGCCGCCTCGGACCGGGGCCGTATCACGCCCGGCGAACTCAGGGAGCATATCGCCACTCTCCGCGCGCTCCCCGGCCTGATGAGCCAGGCGCTCACCACCTCCGAGGCGATCCGTGACACCGCGCGCCGCCTTGCCGAAGCACAGGACATCCTCTTCCTCGGGCGCGGCCAGATGTACCCGCTGGCCCTCGAAGGCGCTCTGAAGCTCAAGGAAATCAGCTACATCCACGCCGAGGGATACGCCTCGGGCGAACTCAAGCACGGCCCCATCGCGCTCATCGACCGCAACGTGCCGGTCATTGTCATGGCGCCTCAGGACGCGCTCTTCGACAAGACCGTCTCGAACATGCAGGAAGTCATGGCCCGCGGCGGCCAGATCTACCTCGTGTCCGACCGCAAGGGCGCGAAGATCGCCGGAGACGGAACGACCGCCGTGATCGAGATGCCCGAGGTTCCCGACCTGATCGCGCCCATCCTCTACGCGGTCCCGGCCCAGCTTCTGGCCTATCACACAGCCGTCGCCAAGGGCACCGACGTCGACCAGCCCCGGAACCTCGCCAAATCGGTGACGGTCGAGTAGGCGCCTCAAATTTGCCTATTGGCAAGGAAACGCGTTCACCTGCGGCCTGAACCTCTGTCCGTTCGCGGCAACAGGTTCACGCCCCCGGGAGACCGGGTGTTCCCGGCGTAGAGCTTGGCCTCGCGGCCCAGTTCTTCATAAAGATGTGCCATCAAGGCGCGCACCCGCGCGGTACCCCTCAGATCGGGATGGGTCAGAACCCACAGCGTCAGGTCGAGAGCGGCAACCGTATCCGAGACGCGCTCCACCTCTTCGTATCGATCCGCGAAATAGCACGGCAACAGCGCGATCCCCATACCCTCGGCCACCGCGTTCAGCACCGCCCGCGAGGCCCGGCTCATGAAAACCACCTGCGGCAACCCTGCTTCCGCCGTGGGCCAGACCAACGGCACCAGCCAGGGCAGCGTCCCCTCGATCATGCACCAGTCATGGGCATCGAGCGTCCGCGTGCCGGCGCGCTCCAGGTACGAAGACGCAGCATAGAGAGCAAACCGGAAATCTCCGATCTTCTTTCCGAAGCTCGCCTCGGGCGGCGTCCGCGTCGCACGGATCGCCACCTCCGCTTCCCGCCGCGCCATGTCGACGGCCGCGTGACCCGGCGACAGGTCGATCCTGATCTCCGGATGCTCCGCCCGGAACCGCCGGACGATCCCGGGTGCAAGATCCTCCGCGAACGCCTCCGGACAGGTCAACCGCACCCGGCCCGTCAGCTTCCCGTCCGCCCCCAGCACCTCCAGCCCCAGCGCGTTGAACTCCGCCTCGACCCGCTGGCCATAAGCCAAGGCGGTGCGCCCCGCATCCGTCATCACATACCCCGTCGGAAACCGCTCGAAGAACCGCACCCCGGTCTTCTCCTCCACCGAGTTGATCCGCCGGAAGATCGTCGAATGGGTCTGCCCGAGTTCACGCGCAGCACCCGACAGGCTCTCGTGCCGGCAGATCGCCAGGATCAGTTTCAGATCATTCCACTCCAGATCCCGCGCCGGAAAAGCTGTCATGATCCTGTCCGTTTTTGCAAATCATCTTTGCCATAATAGCAAATATTTTTGCGAAACCAAACAGGTCATAGTCGTCTCACAGGGTCACATGACCCGGCCACACCAGGATCAAAGGAGACAGAAAATGATCATGCACCGCGTCAAGTTCCGTTCCAACCTCGACCGTGAAACCCTCTGGAAAGTCGCCCGGGAGCGCGAACCGGAATACCGCAAGGTCCCGGGGCTGCTGCAGAAATTCTACGTCGAGATGAATGAACCCAATACCTATGCCGGCTTCATGGTCTGGGAAAGCGCCGAAGCCCTCGCCGCCTTCCGCGAGACCGAACTCTCGAAAACCGTGGGTCAGGCCTACGCTGTCGACGGCGCCCCCGATGTCGAGATCGGCCAGATCGAGATCTTCCTCCACGACGCGGTCATGATCGCCGCCTGAAATACAACGGGGAGCGCCGGCCCGGGCGCGCCCCGCCAAGCTCAATGCCCCACCCGGACGCTTCTTCTTTTCCGAAATACTCCGGGGGAGTCCCGGACGACGTCCGGGACGGGGGCAGCGCCCCCTACTCGCCCTTCCTCAGCGCCCGCCGCATGATCTTGCCCGTCGCCGTCATCGGCAGACTGTCGACCACCTCGACGATGCGCGGCGCGACATGCGGAGACACCCGATCCCGCACCCGCGCGATCAACCGCGCCTCGACACCGTCCCGCTCCGCCCCTACCCGCAAGACGACAAAGGCCTTCACCACCTCGGTCCGCTCCGGGTCGGGCACGCCCACGGCCGCTGCCATCACCACGTCCGGATCGCCCGTCAGGCAGTTCTCTATCTCGGTCGGTCCAATCCGGTACCCCGCGCTGTTGATCACGTCGTCGTCCCGCGACACGAAGGTGACATAGCCATCGGCATCCATCTGCCCAAGGTCACCCGTCCGCAGCCAGTCGCCCAGGAACTTCTCCGCCGTCTTGTCGGGCCGGTTCCAGTAGCCAAGGAACATCACCGGATCGGGGGCCTTCACGCAGATCTCACCCACCTCGCCCGGCGCCATGACGCGCCCTTCCGGCGACAGCACCGCCACACGATGCCCCGGGACGGCCCGCCCGATCGCTCCATGCCGCCGGACGCCCTTGTTTGCCGCCGAACAGACCACGAGATTGCACTCGGTCTGCCCGTAAAGCTCGTTGAACGCCGCGCCGACAACCCGGTCGCCCCAGTCCAGAAGGTCGGGGGCCAGGCTCTCGCCGCCGGTATTCACCGCCCGCAACCGGTGCCCCTCCGGCACCGGCACCTGGCGCATCAGCTTCAGCGCCGTCGGCGGCAGAAACGCCACGCTCACCCGCTCCTCGACCATCAGGTCCCATGCCGCCACCGCATCGAACTTTCGCATCCGCTGGGCCACCAGCGGAATCCCGAAATAAAGACAGGGCATCGCCAGGTCCATCAGCGCCCCGATCCACGCCCAGTCTGCCGGCGACCAGCCGACATCACCCTCCTGCGGCAGACCGCCCAGAGACAATTCCACGCAAGGCAGGTGCCCGATCAGGAACCGATGCGCATGCAGCGCTCCCTTGGGCGGGCCGGTTGTGCCCGAGGTATAGATCAGCACGGCCGGGTCCTCCGACCCAAGCTCGGCGGTCGCCTCCAGAGGCGACTGGCTCGCCAATATCCCCGCCAGCGACTCCGCATCCTCGGCACTGCCAACCGTCACGATCCGTTCCAGTGCGGGCAACTCCAGTTCGGCAAGCTTCGCCACGCCGTCGTCATCGGTCACAACGACTTTTGCACCGCTGTCCGACAGCCGGAACGCCAGTGCCTCCTCTCCGAACAGGGTGAACAACGGGAGAACGATCGCACCCAGTTTCAGCGCCGCCAGATGAGCGATCATCACTTCGGCGCGCTGCGGCAACAGGACCGCCACCCGGTCGCCCTTCCGGACGCCCCAGCACGCCAGCGCCGAGGCCAACCGGTCCGACGCGTCCTTCAGCCGCCCGTGGGTCCAGACCTGACGCAGGCCGCCTTCAGGTACATCGATGATAGCCACGCGATCCGGATCGGCCTCCGCCCAGCGCGTGTTGCAGACATGATGGATGGTGAAGTCCGCCGGGATGTCCCAGCGAAAGTCCCGGGCGATATCGTCCCAACCGCCCTCTGGCAGGACACTAGTTCGCATAGACCTCCAGCACCGGCAGATCGGTCAAGGGCGCCTCAAGCAACCGGAACGCCGCCAGCGACACGCGGCTCGACCCCGAACCGCTTGGCAGCAAGTCGACTTCCACGGACTTTCCATTGGCCGGATAGACCAGCCGCCCCTTGCCCGCGGCCGCAACCAGTTCCGTCTCGATCCAGAATCCCGGCCGGGACGGATCACCCAGCGACGCGACAGTCGTCCCAAGAAGACGTCCGCCCGACGATGGCGCCGCCGCGGCCTGACGCTGCTCTATCGTCGTTGTGTCGAACTCCTCCACCGACCGGGCATTGACCGGCGGCGGAGGCGGCCCCTCGGCGGCAATGTCAGTCGGATCGGGAACCGGTCCGGTCCGAACGCCCGACAACTCCGCACAAGCGGCCAACATCAAAGGTAAAAAAAAACAATCTCTTCATGACACGAACCTATTCCCGGCCGTTGTGCCGCGCAACGCCAACCAGCCCTTGCAGCGGGTCTCTGCTCAGAATACCTTACCAATTATGTCAGACGCTCCGCTCATAGACCCGTTCGCCCGGCCGATCAGCTATCTCCGCGTTTCGGTGACCGACCGCTGCGATTTCCGCTGCGTCTATTGCATGGCCGAGAACATGACCTTCCTTCCAAAGAAGGAGCTGCTGACGCTGGAAGAGCTCGACCGCATGTGTTCGACGTTCATCCGACTTGGCGTGCAGAAACTGCGGATTACCGGCGGCGAGCCACTCGTGCGCCGCGATATCATGACGTTCTTCAATTCCATGACGCGCCACCTCGAATCCGGCGCGCTGAAGGAACTGACAGTCACCACGAACGGATCGCAGCTCGCGCGCTTCGCCGACGACCTCTATGCAGCTGGCGTCCGACGAATCAACGTCTCCCTCGACACGCTCGACGACGACAAGTTCGCCCGCGTGACACGCTGGGGCCGCCTGCCCCAGGTGCTCAAGGGTATCGACGCCGCCCAGAAGGCCGGGTTGCGCGTAAAGATCAACACCGTCGCCCTCAAGGGCTTCAATGAAGACGAGTTGTTCACCCTCGCCGAATGGTGTGCGTCCCGGGACATGGACCTGACCTTCATCGAAGTCATGCCGATGGGAGACCTCGGCGGCGAGGACCGTGTCGGCCAGTACTGGTCGCTCAAGGACCTGCGCGCTCGTCTCGAAGAACGCTACGCACTGACCGACCTCGCGCACCGGACCGGCGGCCCTGCCCGCTATGTCCGCGCCGAGGAGACTGGCCAGCAGGTCGGCTTCATCACTCCACTGACCCACAACTTCTGCGAAAGCTGCAACCGCGTGCGCCTCACCTGCACGGGCGAACTGTTCATGTGCCTCGGCCAGGAAGACAACGCGGACCTGCGCGCACCGCTGCGCGCCTCCGAATCCGACGCTCCGCTGGAAGAGGCGATCCGCGCCGCGATTTCGCGCAAGCCCAAGGGCCACGATTTCGACTATTCGCGCCAGCAGGCAGATGGCCAGGTATCGCGCCACATGAGCCATACCGGCGGCTGACAGAGCCCCGATCCGAACACAGTTCGCCGGGGCATGGCATGTCAAAAAAATGTCACTTAATGCAGATATGCCCAATTTCTGCCATATTTATGGTGAATAAAGGCCAAAGTTAACGATGAATCTGTCTGAAGAGTGACCGGAAAAATGAACAGCCAAGCCCCCAACAGCTTTCCCCGCACCTTCCCGACCAAGCGCCAAGTCGTGGTGACGCGTGCGTACCAACGCGGCTTCGACGCGCAGGACCCGCTGAACTCGATTCGCGATTACCGCCTGCGCAAGGTCGCCTCCAAGCGTATCCCCAGCCGGATTTCATGACGGCAAGCTTCGCCGCCGCACTGACATCCAAATCCAGAAATGGGGTACCCTATGCTTGAGTTCTATATCGTCACCCTCGTTCCCGCCGCCGCAATCCTGATGTTGATCTTGGCGCTCCGCATCCGGAATGCCCGGAACAAGGACGCGGAAGTCGTCCTGATCTGGGAACCGGACAACCATTCGCATCCCGTCGTTCCCAGCGCGGAAGACACTGCGAAGTGGCGCAAGTCCTATTTTGGCTGACAGCTCCCGTCAGGCCTTGGGCGGTCTCGAATAGGTCAGGGTCGCCCGCGCCACCAGCTCCTCTCCGGAGACCAGGCGCACATCGCCCACGGCCAGTCCGCGCCCCAGCTTAAGAAGCTCGACATCTGCCACCAGCGGCACACCAGCCTGTGGCTTGCGCATGAAATCGATCGAAGCGTTGGTCGTAACGGCCAGCGCCTCCGCGCCGACATGTGCAATGATCGCCAGGTAAACGGCGCAATCCGCAAGCGCAAACATCGTTGGGCCCGAAATCGTTCCGCCCGGCCGCAAATGCCGATCCCCCGGCTTCATACGGATACGCGCAGAGCCGGGTCCGACCGCTTCGACGAAATAATCCTCGGCAACCTGAGGAAACTCGCGCTCGAGGAAATCCTCGACCTCCGCGACCGACAGAACAGGTTCAAAGCTCATACAGCGCCTCGAACTTGGTTTCGAGGTAGTCCAGAAGCGGTCCCTCGCTGGGCGTTTCCCCCGTCGCCCGGGCGATGATGTCCCGTGGTTCGTAAAGCCCGCCATGGCGCTGCACCTTCTCGCGGAGCCATTCAGTGGCAAGCGAGGTGTCGCCGCGAGACAGAGCATCGTCGAGATCCGGTACATCGCGCCTCAGCGCCGCATAGAGGCATCCCGCATAAACGTTGCCCAGCGAATATGTCGGGAAATATCCGAACAGAGCCTCCGACCAGTGAACGTCCTGAAGAACCCCGTTCGACTGGCGGTCCACCTTTACGCCGAAATCCCGCTCGAAGCGCGTGTTCCATGCGTCCGGCAGATCGGAGACACTCAAACGGCCCGCGATCAGTTCGCGCTCGATATCGAACCGCAAGAGGACATGCAGGTTGTAGTGCACCTCGTCGGCCTCTGTGCGGATGAACCCCGGTTCGACCCGGTTCACGACGCGCGCAAAATCTTCACGGCCCACACCAAAGTCGCCGAACTCGTCCAGCATCCGGCCATGGAGCCAGCCGGTAAAGGCAGCGCTGCGTCCCAGCTGGTTCTCGTAGATACGGCTCTGGCTTTCATGCACGCCCATGGACGCGCCCGTTCCAAGCGGGGTCAGAAGGTAGGCCTGATCGACCCCTTGCTCATAAGCCGCATGCCCCACCTCGTGAACGGTCGAATAGAAGCAGTCAAACGGCTGCTTCGGGTCGGTCCGCGTGGTGATCCGCACGTCCAGACCCGAGCCCGACGAAAACGGGTGCACCGCCTTGTCGATCCGTCCATGGGTCAGCTTGTAGCCGAAGGCCAGCGCAAGCTCTCGCGACAGGCGCAACTGCCCCTCCTCGTGAAACTCGCGCCCGATTCTCGGCAGTGTAAGCTCCGCGCCCATCACCTTTTCGCGCAGCGCCACAAGACGCGGCCTCAGCGCACCGAACATCGCCTCCAGTTCGGCTCCCGTCGCACCCGGCTCATACTCGTCCAGCAAAGCGTCATAGAGGTCGCCACCATCGGCCAGCGCATCCGCCTTCTCGCGCGACAGGCTCAGAACCTCCTCGAGCGTCGGCGCGAAAAGCGCGAAGTCGTCTTTCGCCCGCGCCTCCGCCCAGACCCGGTGCGCCAGCGAGGTCGTCCGTGCCAGCGCAGCCGACAGCTTTGACGGCACCTTTTGCGTCTTTTCGTAACTACGCCGGATAAGAGCCAGCTTGCGCGCACCCACCTCGTCGGCAGCCTGCGCTGTCTCCAGCCACTCCCCGATCCTCGGATCGGTCCGCCGCGCATGAAGCACACTGTCCAGCGCCGCCATCTCCTCGGCGCGCTGCTCGGCCGCGCCCTCGGGCATGACCGTCTCCATGTCCCAACCCAGACGGCCCATCACCTGCCCCAGCGCCTCTGTCTCGCGCTGGAACGCCATCAACTCGTCGAATGCGGACATCAGCCCCTCACGGATTGGGATTTCGGATATTGCGCCAGGAACCGGCCGCGCAGGATCAGCGAATACAGCACCACCGCGCCGAACTGGTGCAGGATCGCCAGCGCAAGCGGCGCCATGTAAAGCACCGTCATGATGCCCAGCACCATCTGCAGCACCATCATCGCCATGACCGCGTTGAACGCGAACCGCGTCTCGCCATTGGCCGAACGCCGGGCGCGCAGCCAGACCACGATGCCAAAGGCGAACAACAGGTAGCCGGCCACCCTGTGCATGAACTGCACCAGACCCGGGTTCTCGAAGAAATTCCGCCACATGGGCTCGAAGTCAAAGGCGTTCGACGGGAAAATCTCACCCGACATCAGCGGCCAGTCGTTATAGCTCCGTCCCGCGTCGATGCCTGCCACGAGTGCTCCCAGCAGAACCTGCAGGAAGACGAAATGCGTCAGCCCGGTCGACATCGAAAAGAGCTTCGGCTCGCGGGCACGCCGCGCCTGCATGAGATCGGCCTCGCTGCGGCCAAGAAGCAGGATGTACCACGCCAGAACGCCCAGGATCACGAATGCCAGGCCAAGGTGGGTGGCAAGCCGGTAGGACGCCACGTCCAGCATCGTGCCGCTCAGCCCACTCGACACCATCCACCAGCCGATGGCCCCCTGAACGCCGCCCAGCACGCCCGGGATCAGCAAACGCCCGGTCCAGCCAGTCGGTATCTTCCGCGCCAGCAGGAAGAACAGGAAGCCCGCCGCCCAGACCAGCCCGATGACCCGGCCAAGCTGGCGATGACCCCATTCCCACCAATAAATGAACTGGAATTCCTCCAGGCTCATCCCCTTGTTCTGCAACTGGTATTCCGGGATCGCGCGATATTTGTCGAACTCCTCGGCCCAGGCCTCTGCGCTCATCGGCGGCAGCGCACCGGTCACCGGTCGCCACTCCGTGATCGAAAGGCCCGAATCCGTCAGCCGCGTCAGGCCGCCGACTGCGATCATAACCACCACAAGTGCGAAGAGCACCATCAGCCAGCGCCGGATCGCACCCCGCGCGCCCTTGCGAGCGCCGTCGATCACCCCGCCGGCCGGCCGCACCTTCGGCTTCGCATCCGTGCCGACCTCTTCGAAAATGCTGCGTTTTTCAGCCATCAGCCGCTCCCTCAGTCAGCGCGGAATGTAGGGGGCCGACCATGGGCCGTCCAGTCACTCGCCCCGCTCTTTCCACCGGACGATCTGACGCAGGATGCCATGCAGGATCTGCACGTCGGCCCGTGTCAGCGGCATCCGGCTCCAGAGATTGCGCAGAGTCCGCTTCATGCCCTCGGCCTTTGCCTCGGGAAAGAAGAACCCGGCCTCGCTCAACCGCTCCTCGTAATGGGCCGCAAGTTTCTCGATTTCCACATGCGTCGCAGCCTCGGTCCCGGCCATCTCCATGGCCACGGCCTCGACCGCCTCGGTCGCGCGGCGCCACTCATAGGCTGTCAGCAACACGCATTGCGCCAGGTTCAGCGACGGGAAATCCGGGTTGACGGGAACACTAATGATTGCGTTCGCACGGGCAATGTCGTCGTTTTCCAGCCCGGCGCGCTCCGGCCCGAACAGTACCGCCACCCGTTCGCCCCGCGCGATCCTGTCCCTGGCGTCCTTCATCGCCGCTTCGGGCGTGAAAACCGGCTTGGTCAGGTCGCGGCTCCGCGCCGTCGTTGCGTAGACATGGACCGTATCGCCCACCGCATCGGCAGTCGTCGGGTAAAGCCCCGCCTCGTCCAGAAGCCGCCCGGCCCCGCTGGCCATCGCAACCGCCTTCTGGTTTGGCCAGCCGTCGCGCGGCGCCACGACCCGCATCCGGTCCAACCCGAAGTTCCACATCGCCCGCGCTGCGCCACCGATGTTTTCTCCCATCTGGGGACGGACAAGAATGAAGGCGGGTTGGATCATGCTAGGCTCTCTTGCAGCGGGTCGCCGGGTGATACGATTCGGAACCCGGAAGCACAAGGGAGCGCACCGTGGCTTATGACGAAGGACTTGTCGAAATCCTCCGGTCCGACCTCGCCGAGGTGCCCAACATAGTGGAAAAACGCATGTTCGGCGGCATCTGCTTCATGAAGGACGGCCACATGCTCTGCGGCGTCCACTCCGAGGGCGGCATGTTCCGCGTCGGCAAACCCCGTCAGGACGCAGCCCTTGCCATCGAAGGCGCCGGGCCAATGAAATTCACGGGCCGGCCCATGGGCGGGCTCGTCGATGTGACCGATGAGGCCTTGGCCGACGATACAAGACGCGGCCTCCTGATGGCGCTTGCGCTCGAGAACGTGGCCGAACTCGGTCCAAGGTAACCTTCGGCACAGCCTCCCGGCACCGCGCCGCGGATACTTCCCCCCATGCGCTCAAGCCGCTATAGCCAACCGGACGATCACCCGGAGCCATCCATGACCACTCCCGAGCGCCCGCAAATCTACCTCCTGACCCCGCCGGAGTTCGAGCTTTCGGCTTTTCCCGCGCGTCTGGACGAAGTGCTCGATTCACACGAGATCGCCTGCCTGCGCCTCAGCCTTGCCACCCGCGACGAGGACCGTATCGCGCGCTCTGCCGACGCGGTCCGCGAGATCGCCCATGCCCATGACGTGGCTCTCGTGATCGACAGCCATGTCGGCCTTGTGGAACGTCTGGGCCTCGACGGGGTTCACCTGACCGACGGCGCTCGCTCGGTGCGCAAGGTGCGCAAGGACCTTGGCGCGGATGCCATCGTCGGCGCCTTTTGCGGCGCCTCCAAACACGACGGCATGAACGCGGGAGAAGCGGGCGCCGACTACATCGCCTTCGGTCCCGTGGGACAGACCGCGCTCGGCGACGGCACCATCGCCGACTACGATCTCTTCGAATGGTGGTCGCAGATGATCGAACTGCCGGTCGTGGCCGAGGGCGCGCTCGACGAAGAGACCATCGCCCGCCTCGCCCCCGTCACGGACTTCTTCGCCATCGGCGAGGAGATATGGCGCGAAGACGACGCCGTGGCCGCCCTGACCCGGCTTGCCGCCCGGATGGGCTGAACACGGGCCGCCTCCCCAGATCGGCCATCTCTTCCTCTTGGCTCAAATACTTCGGGGAGCGCGAGGGGCAGCGCCCCTCGCTCCGCGCGCCGACATACGCACTGCCATACATTTTGCCGACGCTTTGCAGACGGTTTTCCGACGAGGGTTTTCCAATAATTTCAATATCCTGAGCTGCCCGGCGTTGCGAACTACCCCCTGGCGGCGTCCGCTCTCAACCGCGTGCCGCGGGATGGGACGCCGCAACGGCAATCTCCATCGCCTTTGCCAGCCCCTTGCGATCCGCAAAGTCGGCCACCCGAACCGGCGCATGCCAGAACACTTCGACCCGGCCCTGCCGCCATTGCCCGAGGATGGCCAGCAGATGACTGCCGAACTCCATCTCGCCCCACCAGCCGTAGAACCTCGGATCACCGCCCTCGGGGGCGTGGTAGACAACCGTTACCGGCTGCACCCAGATCGCGTCCCGCAGTTCATCGGAAAAGAATGCCGCAAAAAGCGTTGGCTTGAACGGCAGCACTCTCATGCCATCGGTCGACGTCCCTTCAGGAAAAAACAAGAGTTTGTGCCCCGCGCCCAGCCGCTCCTCGAATACCGCCTTCTGCACCGCAGCCTCGCGCCGGTCGCGGTTGATGAAGACCGTACCGGTCGCCTTGGCCAGCCAGCCGATGCCGGGCCAGCCCGCCACCTCGGACTTTGACACGAAATACACGCGCTCGCCCGCGTTCAGCGCGAAGATATCCAGCCAGGAAGAATGATTGGCCACGACGGCTCCGGGCATGTCCATTCTATGACCGTGTGCGGTATAGCGGATTCCCATGATCCGGAACGCCATCCGGCATACGAAAACCGTGATATGCGGCGTCCAGGGGCGATCGACCCCGTGCACCGGACGCTCGATCAGCCGGACGAGCAGCAAAATCGCAAGTCCGCCGAACAACAGTACGGCCAGACAAAGCCCGCGCAGCAACACCAGCAGCCACCCCGCCCCGCGCGGCGGCTCCACGACGGGATCGTCGTCGGATATCCAGGTCGGTTGGGACATCAGTCCGCCCCTCCCGAGAATCTCCGCAGATCGCGATCAGACAGCCGGACGGTATCCAGTACGAGACACACGTCCGTCGTGTTGAAGACCCTATCGACAAAGGCCCCGTCACCCACGAAACCACCCAACCGGAGATACGATTTTATCAGCGACGGGACCGCACGCATCGCCGCGACCCGGTCGATCCGCTCGGGTGGCACGAGGTCCATCCTCTGAAACACCTCGTCCCGGGCCCGCACCCGCAATTCCGGTGGTGCAAGATGGGCGTGGTGCAAATGAGCCAAGGGCAAGGCCAGGGCATCTATGTCGGTGCCATGAAAACTCGCGACACCGAACAGGATTTCGGCCCTGTTGCGCCGCACATAGTCCCCCAGCCCGTTCCAGAGCAACAATAGAGCCAGTCCGTCGCGATAGTCCTGATGCACACAGGAGCGCCCGAGTTCCAGTAGCCTCCGTCCCGACGACTTCAGAACGGAAAGGTCATACTCATCCTCCGAGTAAAACCCCCCAATCTCCGCCGCCCTATCCCCCGGCATCAGTCGATAGACACCGACCACGTGATCCAGCGCATCCGCGTCACGCCGTGTGTCCACAAGAACAAGATGATCATAGACCTCGTCGAACCGGTCGCGTTCGAAGCGCTCCTCGTGATCCACTAGCGGGCCATCGCCGCCCAATTCCTCGACAAAGACGCGGTAGCGCAACCTCTCGGCCGCCCTGCGATCCGCTTCGCTCTCGGCCAGGCGGATCTCCAGATGATCATGGCTGCTCAGCATTCCGAACCCGCTTGCCTCGAATGGCGCGGTTCTAGTGTCCCGCGCGTTCAAAGACAACAACACCAAAAAGGGGAGTAATTATGTTTGATTTCAATCTTAGGTTGTACTAGCGTCAGGATGCTATTTTGACTCGAAAACCAATATCAACTCGATCCGCGTGCCATCGATCACGACCTTGCCGGCATCCTGAAAATTTACCGTGACGCGGCCGCCGACATTCGACTGTACCTGCCCGGTCCCCCAATCCGGTCGATCCGGATGGCACACCAGCATGCCGGGTTCAAGCAGCGAATTCAGGTCCGACATTGAACGATCTCTAATCCTTGGAAGTCACAAACCATCATGAATGACAGCATACTCAACGATCTCATAGGGTCCCGCATATGTCACGACCTGATCAGCCCGCTCGGCGCAATCGGCAACGGAGTGGAACTCCTGTCCATGTCCGGAGCATCGGCGTCACCGGAATTCGCGCTGATCAGCGAGTCTGTCGAGAACGCCAACGCCCGAATTCGGTTCTTCCGTGTCGCTTTCGGAGCCGCATCTTCGGGTTCGCTTCTCGGAAACGGCGAGATCCGCTCAATACTTGCGGGCATGTATCGCGGCAGCCGTATGAAGGTCGACTGGCGGGTCGAGACAGACCCCTCCCGCGCCGAGGCGAAGCTCGCCTTCCTCCTCCTCCTCTGCCTTGAAAGCGCCCTGCCGTGGGGCGGTAGGATCATTGTCGCGCAAACTGGCTCAGGCCGATGGACCCTGACCGCAATGGGCGAGCGGCAGAAGATCGACGAAAATCTCTGGGATCTCGTCGCCAATCCGCAGTCGGAAAGCGAGGTAACCGCCTCCGAAGTCCACTTCGCGCTGTCCCATAAGGTTGCGGCCCGCCTGCGCCGGACGGTGTCGATGCACGCCGAACCAAAATGCATAACGGTCAGTTTCTGACCGTTCCGTCGCCCGTCACCAGATATTTGAAACTGGTCAGCTGAGCCGCTCCGACCGGTCCGCGCGCATGCATTTTGCCGGTGGCAATCCCGATCTCTGCGCCCATTCCGAACTCTCCCCCATCGGCAAACTGGGTCGACGCGTTTCGCATCAGGATCGCACTGTCCAGGCGCTTGAAGAAACGCGCTGCCTGTTCGTCATCCTCGGTCACGATACAATCGGTGTGGTTAGACCCGTACCTGCGAATATGAGAGATTGCTTCATCCGTATTTTCAACAACTTTCGCGGCAATCTTCATGTCCAGATACTCGCAGCCCCAATCCTCGTCGGTGGCCGCGACAACACCCTCGATAGCCTGCAAAGCCTCATCGCCCCGCACCTCGACACCCGCGTCCAGCAGGGCGCGTACCACGCCTTGGCCGATCGTCGGCAAGATATCTTTGTGAATCAGCAGGCATTCCGCCGCCCCGCAAATCCCCGTCCGCCGTGTCTTGGCGTTCATGACCACACGAAGCGCCTTCTCGGGATCGGCGGCCGCGTCCAGATAGATGTGCACGATCCCCTCCAGATGTGCAAACACCGGCACCCGTGCCTCGCGCTGGACCAGACCGACAAGCCCCTTGCCGCCCCTCGGAACGATGACATCGATAATCCCGGTCATGGTCAGCATCTCGGAAACCGCCGCCCTGTCGCGTGTCGGAACCAGTTGAACGGCATCCTCGGGCAAGCCCGCCGATCTCAGCCCCTCGACGAGACAGGCATGGATCGCGCCCGACGAGTGGAAACTCTCGGAACCGCCTCGCAGGATAACGGCATTTCCGGCCTTTAGGCAGAGAGCCCCGGCATCAGCGGTGACATTGGGGCGCGACTCGTAGATCACGCCAATAACGCCCAAGGGCGTTCGCACCCGCTGGATGTGCAGACCGCTCGGCCGATCCCATTCCGAGATGACCTCGCCAACTGGATCATCCTGGGCTGCGACAGTTCGCAAACTATCAACGATCCCGCCGATCCTGGCCTCGTCCAGCATCAGGCGATCCAGCATCGCCGGCGACAGGCCCTTCTCGCGACCGTAAGCCATATCCTTCTCGTTCGCGGAAATGATCTCGGCACGGCGCGCCCAGACAGCATCGGCCGCCGCGGCCAGCGCCTCTGCCTTCGCCGCCGGATCAGCGAACGCCAGATCGGCCGCGGCGGCCTTCGCCTTGCGTCCGATTTCTCTCATGATTTCATGAATATCCGTGGCGTCTTTCATATTTCCATCTCCGCGCAGTCCGGTCTTTCATACCGCAACAGGAACCGCTCTACCATCTTTCTTCTTGGTGCAAGAAACGGCGCGGTCCGGGTAAGAGCCCCGAAGGATTGCCGCATGCTCAAGCGATCCTCAGACCGCCATGTCATCGCGATGTATCAGCGCCGCACGTCCCGGATAACCCAGAATGGATTCAATGCGATCCGAACGCTGCCCCCGAATCTGGGTTGCCTCCTCCGCGGTATAGCGCGTCAGTCCGATACCTATCCGCTCGGTCATTGGACCGACGATCGTCACCGGATCGCCCCGACCGAAGCGGCCGACGACATGGCTGACTCCCGCGGGCAACAGGGACTTGCCTTGTCGAAGCGCCGCGGCGGCTCCGTCATCGACATGGATTTCGCCCTTGGGTTTCATCGCCGCGATCCAGCGCTTTCTCGCGACCTGTGGATCGGTTTCAGGAGAAAACCATGTAGAGGGAGCGCCATTCTCCATCTCTCTCAATGGATTGAGCGGCGATCCTAGCGTGATCGCCATGGCAGCTCCTCCCGCCATCGCGGTCTTCGCCGCCATGAGCTTGGTCTTCATACCGCCCTTGGACAAGCCAGTGCCAGCGTCGCCTGCCATGGCTTCGATTTCGGGAGTGATCCGGTCGATCCGGTCGAACCGCACCGCCTGCGGATCGTCCTTGGGGTTGCCCGAATAGAAACCGTCGACGTCCGACAGCAGCACCAGTACATCGGCCCCCACGGTCACGGCGATTTGCGCCGCGAGGCGGTCGTTGTCGCCAAACCGGATCTCGTCCGTCGCCACCGTGTCATTCTCGTTCACGATCGGGACCGTTCCAAGCGACAGGAGCGTCTCGAGGGTCGCACGGCTGTTCAGGTAACGCCTCCGATCGGCACTATCTTCCAGAGTGACCAGAACCTGCGCAGTGATGATCCCGTGGGGCTGCAACGCCTCCTCATAGGCCCTCGCCAAACGGATCTGCCCCACTGCGGCGGCTGCCTGGCTTTGTTCAAGAGGAAGAGCTCCCGCAGGCAACCCCAATACCGCACGGCCCAGAGCGATAGAACCCGACGAGACCAAGATGACGTCCTGACCGCGCGCACGGTGTACCGCGACATCTTCAGCCAAGGAGGTCAGCCAGTTCGCGCGCAGCCTGCCGCCCTCAACCAACAGGGCTGAGCCGATCTTGATTACAATACGCTTCGCGTCTTTCAGGGTCGCCACGGTCCGGGCTCCTCGGTTTCGTCCTTGCGGCGCAGCCTATCGCTGTCGATCATCCGTCGGCAGGCACGCAGAACATCCATGACACCCTCGTGGCTGACTCCCGACATGGTCATCACCCCGCCTGCAACCTCTTCCAACTCTGCCTTCCGCTCGGCCTGCTCGTCGTCGTCCAGCGCGTCGATCTTGTTCAGGACAGTGATCCGTGGCTTGTCGGCCAGTTCACCACCGTAAGCCTCCAGCTCGTCGATAATCGTCTGCCAGTCGCCGGCAACGTCTTCAGACGTCCCGTCGACCAGGTGCAGCAAGACGGCGCAGCGCTCGACATGGCCAAGAAAGCGGTCGCCCAGCCCACGCCCTTCGTGCGCGCCTTCAATCAGCCCAGGAATATCGGCCACAACGAATTCCACCTCGTCCACCCCGACAATGCCAAGATTCGGGTGCAACGTCGTGAAAGGGTAATCCGCGATTTTGGGCCGCGCATTCGAGGTTGCGGCAAGGAACGTTGATTTCCCTGCGTTCGGAAGGCCCAGTAACCCAACATCGGCGATAAGCTTCAGTCGCAGCCAGATTTCGCGTTCGACACCCTCCTGTCCGGGGTTGGCCCGGCGAGGTGCCTGGTTGGTTGACGTCTTGAAATGCAGGTTTCCGAAACCGCCATTGCCGCCCTTTGCCAGGAGAACGCGCTCCCCCACCGCCGTGAGGTCGGCAAGCACGGTTTCCTCGTCCTCGTCCAGGATTTCGGTCCCGACCGGCACCCTGAGGGTTACACTTTCGCCATCCTTCCCTGTCCGCTGACGCCCCATACCATGCTGGCCATTCTTCGCGAAGAAGTGCTGCTGATAGCGAAAGTCGATCAGCGTGTTCAGCCCGTCCACGGCCTCGACCCAGACGTCACCGCCACGACCGCCATCACCGCCGTCCGGACCGCCGTACTCGATGAATTTCTCTCGTCGGAAGCTGACACAGCCGGCGCCGCCCGACCCCGACCGGATCGTCACCTTTGCAAGGTCCAGGAATTTCATAGCGGCACCCTCAGCGTCTCTCGCGTCACGGCGTATGTTATCACAGGCGCAGGCTCAAGCCTTGCCTTGGAAGTTCCCATCCTGCGACCATCCTCTTTAAAGCCGAATTTGCCCAGAACTGCCGCCGATGCCTCGTTGTCCTCGAAAAGACCGGCTTCGATCCGGTTCAACGGGAACCGCTCGAATACCTCGGGCAGGAATGCCGACAGTGCCTCGCTGGCGATGCCCTGCCCCCAATGGTCCGGCTCAATGAGATACGCCAGGCCAACCGGCTTACCACCGAGCCCCAAAAAGCCCACCATCCAGCCCTCTCGCTCGATAGCCAGCCGAAAGCCCGGCAGCCCGCGGAAGTGGCTGTCAGCAATGTATTCCCGGGCATCCGCCTCGCTCATGCCGATGGGAATGGTCGACATGTTCCGCGCGACCTCCGGCACCGCCATTGCCGAAAGTCGAGGCGCGTCACGCATCTCCAACGCGCGCAGTACCAAGCGCGGTGTGTACATCGTGAAGTCCTGCCGCTCGTTCCAGCGCACGCGCGTCAGTCTCATCCTGTTCGAGACCACATCCTGCCGGAACGAGCGCGCATGCCGCATACTTCTGTATTCGAACACGAAACCGAGCGATCTCAGAAGTCGGCCCGACCGGTCATTGCCTTCGAAGTAGCCCGAAACAAGGTCACCCGCTTCCGGATCCGAAAACCAGTGGCCAACGACCGCATGTGCAGCCTCGAACCCGTAGCCACGACCCCAGACCGGACGCGCCAGCCAATATGCCAGTTCGTCATCAAGACACACGATGCCCTGAAGCCCTTCCGCATCACAGATCGCCCAGAAGGGTTTGCCACTTTGCCTAACCCTGCGAATGAACGAGGCAGCATCGTTGCGACCATAGGGATAGGGCACCACGGCCAACCATTTGGACACATCGAAATTGCCGATGCCCGTAACGATGGCCTCGGTGTCGTGGTCCGTCAGGGGCCGCAGGGTAAGCCGCGGCGTCCTGATAAAGGGAAGCGCGGCGTATGACATCGGATCACGCGTAGCGCTTCAGATAGGTCCAGGTTGGCACCGTCGCCCCACGGGCAACCGAGTACGCCTCCGCGTCGCCAAGATACTGAAAACCGGTATTGGTCAGCACACGCGCTGAAGCCGGGTTGTCCTGGAAAACGCTGGCGAACATGGTCCGGTTTTCCTGCGGGTTTGCCTCGACCAGAGCACGCACGGCCTCAGAGGCCAACCCGGTGTTCCAGAAGGCAGGCGCCACCCAGTAGCCGATTTCAGATTGCTCGCGGTCCATACGCTCGAGAGCGATCAGGCCAAGAAGTTCGCCCAACCCCTTGCCCGAGCCATCCATGACCCAGACATCCTCATCCCTGCCGTCGGCAAGGGAACGACAAATGAATGCATCAATTGCGCCCGGCGGCAAAGGATGCGGAATCGATCGCGTCATCCGCGCGACGCGCTCGTCAGAACCGTACAACTCCAGCAATCCGGTGTCCGAACGCCGGAGGGGTCTCAGGATTAGCCTTTCGGTCTCGATGACCGGTTGATTCACAATAGTATCGAACTTCACGCGGCTCCTCCTTTGCGCGTGCCGCAGACGGATCCCCCTCTGATCTTCCTGCGTTTAGAAAATGGGTATGGCAGCCGTATGACGCAACCCGGGCCAAAAAAGCAAAGGGGCCGGTTTGCGCCGACCCCTTGCTTTCAGCCTGTTCAGGATCGGCTTATTCTGCGGCGGTAGCCTCCGGAAGCACCGAAATGAACGTGCGGCCCTTGAGGCCCTTGTGGAAGGTCACGTTGCCTTCGACGGTCGCGAAGATGGTGTGATCCCTGCCCATGCCGACGCCCTCGCCCGGCCACCACTTGGTACCACGCTGGCGCGCGATGATGTTGCCCGGGATCACAACCTGACCACCGAACTTCTTGATACCAAGGCGACGACCGGCTGAGTCGCGGCCGTTACGGCTGGAACCGCCTGCTTTCTTGTGTGCCATGCTGTGTTACTCCTTCTCGGCTGCGAGTGCCTTGGCCTGCTCGACCCAGCCCTCGCGTTCGATACGGCCCTTGAACGACAGTTTTTCGTCGAACTCGGCGATCTCGGCTTCGCCCCACGCGGCAATCTGCGCGAAAGAGGTGACACCGGCTTCATGCAGCTTCTTCTCCAGCGCCGGTCCGACACCCGACAACTGCTTCAGGTCGTCGGCGGCGCCAGCGGCGGCCTTGGGCGCTGCTTTCTTGGATTCGGCTTTCGGAGCCTCTTCCTTGGATGCGGCGGCCTTCTTGGCGGGCTTTGCGGCGGCAACTGCGGCAGTCGACACCGAACCGGCACCGATAGCGGCCTTCACGCCCGACTTATCGGCGCCCTTCTCCAGGATGTCGGTCACGCGCAGCAGCGTCAATTGCTGACGATGGCCCTTCGTGCGCTTCGAGCCGTGCTTCCGGCGACGCTTGACGAAGTGGATGACCTTGTCGCCCTTGATCTGATCGATGACCTCGGCCAGCACGGCCGCACCGTCCACCATGGGGGTACCGACGGTGGAGCCCACCATCAGAATCTCGTTGAACTGAACTTTTTCGCCGGCATCGGCTGCGAGTTTCTCGACGCGGAGCACATCGCCCGCCTGAACCCGATACTGCTTGCCGCCGGTCTTCAGGACCGCAAACATCTGATATTCCTTTCGTATCCCGCGTCCTTCGGTCCCGGCTTCCCGGCGTTTGCGGCGTCTCGCCACCTCGAACAGCGCGCCCTTGCGGGACGGTTTTTAACATGAGAAGGCGGGACCTGCCCGCCGAAGCCCGGCTTATCGTCAGAACGGGCCGCCAAGTCAAGCCCTGTCTTCCGCTCAAGAACACCCCGCGCCAAAACCGTCAGACGCTAGAGGTCCTCGCCGATCATGAAGCGCGAGACGGCCCGACCAAGCGCGAATGACATCTCGTTGAACATGGTGTCGAAGCCCGCGAATAACGCCCGGTTCAAGTCCTGCCCAGCCGGGCTTGCCGAAAACTCGTAGTACGCGCGCAAGTCCTCGAAACCAAGTGGCTGATACGCCATCGCAAGGTACGCGAACAGCCAGTCCGATGTGTCCGTGCGAATCTCCGCCTCGCGGGACCAGATATCGGCCAGGATGTCGGCCTCGCTCATTTCGAAACCGTCCCCGTCGCTTAAACCGCGCATGAAGAACAGGTTCGCGTTCATCGCACCCATCACGTTGTATTCGACAAGGTCATTGACCTCGACGAAGTCACGCAACAGCGTGACCCGCGGTCCACCTTCCGCTTCCATACGCGAAAACGCCTCGTAGGCCGCATCTTCAACGCCCGGTTCCAGAAGAGCGGAACGGCCCTCGAGCTCCAGCCGCACGATCTCCCGTCCCCGCGCCGACGTGAAGAAATCGATGAGAAGCGTCACGTCTGTGTCGGCCAGTTCCTTGTCGAAGGCCTCGCTGAACCGTGTCTGCATTTCCGGCACGTCATAGATGCCAGATATGGCCATCCGCCATGCTGTCCCCCCGCGTCCGGGAAACATATCTTCGCGCAGATCTTCGGATTGACTCAACCCTTCCTCGCGCATGATTTCGAGAAGCCGCTCAATGGACATCGCTTTGCGCAAGAGGTCGAGTTCAGCCTTGCTGGCGGCCCAACCGGGACCGGATAGGATGGAAAAAACGACAGCGATGACGGCAACGGGCGATCTGGTCATTCTGCCCTCCTGATTTGAAACTAGGGGCCATTATCCACTCGTTAAAGGTCATCGAAGCAAAATTTGCGAAAACGGGTTGCGCGGCGTTCAAGCTTCACTTATTCCGCCACTCCAGACCCCCGCGGAGAGGTGCCGGAGTGGTCGAACGGGGCGGTCTCGAAAACCGTTGTGGGCGCAAGTCCACCCAGGGTTCGAATCCCTGTCTCTCCGCCACTCTTCCCCATTTCTGCCTTGCTTTTTTTGACGAAGCCGGAGTTATCCGGTATTTCTGGGGACTACTAAGCTGCTCCACATACCACCACTTACGTTTGGCGCTGGGATTGTGCCGATTCTGTCCGAAGGCGTCAAAGACCGCGTTTCAAGGTGCATCTGGCGATTACGGGCTTTGCTCCGAGGTCCGCGATGACGCAGCCTTGTTCCCCGCAGGATGCGGACAAGCCCATGCCTTTGCAGGAAGCTCGCCAAGGCAATTCGCCGCGATGCCTTCGGGGCGGCAACGGCAACAAGGTCGTCTCCCTTGCCTGGAGCCATGCGCCATTGTTCAACACTAGCGATATTGGTGATCAGGATTTCTTCTCGCGCCATAGCGGCTTCACCAATCGCCAGCCGTGCTTCGCTGCGCGGGCGAATCTGGCGGATTGGCAGAAGAAGCGACAGAACCGCCGCCTCAATGCCGTCCAATACCACTGCGAACGTCTCCACGATCTTGCTCGGTCTCAGTTCAGAGCCGAGATGAACCGAGCCAAGGCGCACCTTGATGTTTTAGTCCAGATCCGCAGGACCGAGAATCTCGATCGATCCTCCATTTCCGGCAACAGCCATCGCTCAGAGGCGCTTGCCCTCGGCATCGAAACGCATCTCGTTCGGCTTGTCCCAGTCAAGTCCCACCTCTGAGCCCTCTTCCGGTATATCTAAAGCGGCGTCCTGCCGGACGGTAACCTGCGTTCCGTCGGCGCATTTGACATGCACCAACGTCTCGGCACCAAGCGCCTCGCTATAGGCCGCTCGCGCATCGAGCTTCCCGGCACCGGCGCCGGACAGTCGCATGTGTTCAGGACGGATACCGATGCGATGTTCGCCATCTCCCCCGATCAAGCCTTGGACCAGAAAGTTCGTCGGAGGCGAACCAATGAATCCCGCGACAAATTCGGTCGCCGGATTGGCATAGACCTCCAAAGGGGCACCAATCTGATCGGCAACCCCGCCGTTCATTACAATCATCCGGTCGGCCATGGTCATGGCCTCGACCTGATCGTGGGTAACGTAGAGTGCCGTCACCCCCAGTTCTCGCTGCAGCGCCTTGATCTCCAACCGCATTTGGACGCGCAGCTTGGCATCAAGGTTCGACAAGGGTTCGTCGAACAGGAATACCGCCGGTTTCCGCACAATGGCCCGCCCCATGGCAACCCGCTGACGCTGACCTCCGGACAATTCACGAGGTTTGCGCCGCAGATAGGGCTCAAGCTGCAAAAGCTTCGCCGCCTGAGCCACCCGTTCTTCGATTTCGGACCGGGGAACCTTTGCGATCTTCAGCCCGTAGGCCATGTTGTCGAATACTGACATATGGGGGTACAGCGCGTAGTTCTGGAAAACCATGGCGATGTCCCGGTCCATCGGCTCCTCATCGTTCACCCGCCGCCCGCCGATCAGGATGTCGCCGGAGGTCACCGTTTCAAGCCCTGCAACCATTCGAAGTAGAGTGGACTTGCCACAGCCGGATGGGCCGACGATCACAATGAACTCGCCGTCCGCCACATCCACAGAAACCCCATGAATAACATCGGTATTTCCGAAGGATTTCTTAACTTTTTTCAGTGTCAGCGTCGCCATGTATCTTACTTCTCGCTTTCCACAAGTCCGCGGATGAAGAGCTTCTGCATCCCCACGACCACGATCACAGGGGGCACCATCGCAAGGATCGAGGTTGCCATGATCACCGGCCAATCTGCGATATCGTCACCGGACGGGAACATCTGCTTGATGCCCATGACGATCGTATTCATTTCGGGGTCGGTCGTGATCAGCAGAGGCCAGAGGTACTGGTTCCAGCCATAGATGAAGAGGATCACGAACAGGGCCGCGATATTTGTTCGGCTCATCGGCAGAAGTATGTCGAAAAAGAACCGCATCGGCCCCGCACCGTCGACCCGCGCTGCTTCGGCGAGTTCATCCGGCACCGTCATGAAGAACTGGCGGAAGAGGAAGGTGGCGGTGGCCGAGGCGATGAGCGGCAGGATCAGGCCCTGATAACTGTTCAGCATCCCGAAGTTGGCAATCACCTCGTAGGTCGGCACGATCCGGACTTCGACGGGCAACATCAGCGTCAGGAAAATCAGCCAGAAGAACAGTTTACGGCCTGGAAACCGGAAGTAGACGATCGCGAAGGCCGACAGAAGGCTGATCGCGATCTTTCCCAAAGCGATACCCATCGCCATGATCAGAGAATTGCCCAACATCGCCGCAACCGGGGCATTTACGCCCGAAGTCAGTGCCTTGGAATAATTCTCAAAGAACTGGTCGCCTGGCCAGAGCGGCATCGGCGGCCGCACGATTTCCTGCTGTTCGACGGTCGAAGCGACGAAAGCCAGCCAGATCGGGAAAAAGATGAAGGCAACACCGATGATCAGCCCCAGATGGGTCAGCCAGAGGCCCGCACCACGCTTCTCAACCATACCGTTCCGCTCAGCCATCAGTAATGCACCCTGCGTTCGATGTACTTGAATTGCACCACGGTCAGAATCGACACGATGAACAGCAAGATGACAGATTGCGCTGCGGACGATCCCAGATCCTGGCCGACGAACCCGTCGGCATAGACCTTGTAGACGAGGATCGTGGTGGCTTGCTGCGGTCCACCGCTGGTAATCGTGTGGATCACCCCGAAGGTCTCGAAGAAGGCATAGATTATGTTGACGACCAGCAGGAAGAAGGTGGTGGGCGACAGAAGCGGCCAGACGATCGTTCGGAAACGCGTCCAGAAATGCGCGCCATCTATCGCGGCGGCCTCGATCACCGATCTCGGGATCGCCTGAAGCCCGGCAAGGAAGAACAGGAAATTGTAACTGATCCGCCCCCAAGCGCTGGCGACCACGACAAGGCCCATAGCCTCGCCCTCGTTCAGGACGTGGTTCCAGTCATAGCCCAGCAGGCCCAGATACCACGTCACCACGCCGACGCGCGTGTTGAACATAAACAGCCACAGGACGCCCGCGACCGCCGGAGCAACGGCGTAGGGCCAGATGAGAAGCGTGCGATAGGTGCCAGACCCTTTGATCAGTCGGTCGGCCAGAACCGCAAGATAAAGCGCGACCCCCATCGACACCAGGGTGACAAGGATCGAGAACACCGCCGTCGTAACGAAGGACGCGCGATAAAACCGGTCTGAAAGCAGGAACTCGAAGTTGCCAAGTCCGACCCACTGCATGGACAGACCAAAGGGATCGGGGATGAACAGCGATTGCCAGATCGCCTGCCCGGCCGGATAGAAGAAGAAAATGGCGGTGATCAGAATCTGCGGCAGAACCAGCAGAAGCGGCAGCCAGATTCCCTTGAAAGTGACGCGTTTTTCCATGGTCATTCAGAAGGGCCGCCCCGACAAAAGCCGGGGCGGCACACCAATGCTTAGCGAGAGGCCTGCTCGAAACGACGCAGCAGCGCGTTTCCGCGTTCGACCGCCGAGTCGAGCGCCGTTTGCGCGTCCTTGTCACCCGACCAGACAGCTTCAAGCTCTTCGTCGATGATCCCGCGGATCTGGTCGAACGATCCCAGCCGAAGGCCCTTTGAGTTCGCCGTAGGCTCTTTCGCCGTCATCTGAATTACCGCAATGTCGGTGCCGGGGTTCGCGTCATAGAAGCCCTGGCTCCGCGTAAGGTCGCCGGCCTCGGCGGTGATCGGCAGATAGCCGGTGTCCTGATGCCACTTAGCCTGGATCTCGGGAGACGACAGGAAGTCCATGAAGGCGGCGACGCCGGCATATTCCTCGTCCGACTGGCCCTCCATCACCCAAAGCGAGGCACCACCGATGATGGTGTTCTGCGGTTCGGCGGCCACTGCCTTCCAATAGGGCAGCGGACGTACTTCGAAATCGAACTGCGCCTCGGACTTGATGCCGGCGTAACCTGCCGACGACTCGGTGAAGAGAGCGCATTCGCCAGCGCGGAAGTTCGCACCGCCCTCGTTCCGGCGTCCGGCATAAATGAACTTGCCGTCTTTGGCCCACTCCCCCATCGCTCCGATATGCGCCACCTGCGCCGGGCTGTTGAACGCAAGTTCTGTATCGGCACCGTCAAATCCGTTCGACTTCGTTGCGAACGGGGTGTCGTGATAGGCCGAAAAGTTCTCCAGATGAATCCAGCTTTGCCACGCAGTGGTCATCGGGCAATCCACGCCCGCCGCCTTCAACTGGTCAAGCACTTCACCAACCTGCTCCCAGGTCGACAAGTCGGTATCAGGGTCGACGCCTGCTTCCGACAGCTTGTCGCGATTGACCCAGAGAACAGGCGTGGACGAGTTGAAGGGCAAGGACAGCATGTTGCCATCGGGCGAGGTGTAGTAGCCCTTGACCGAACCGATATATTTTGACTGGTCGAACCCATCGCCCATGACTTCATAGACCGGCTTGATCGCACCCTTGGCGGCCATCATCGTGGCGGTACCGACCTCGAACACCATCAGGATGTCGGGCTGTTCGCCCGCGCGAAACGCCGCGATCCCGGCGTTCAGCGTCTCCGAATAGTTGCCCTTGTGCGTGGCCACGACCTTGTAGTCGGACTGCGACGCGTTGAACGTCTCGACCTGCTCGGCAACCAAATCGCCCAGACGCCCGGTGAAGGCATGCCAGAATTCGATCTCAGTCTGGGCCATGGCGACCTGCGCGGAACCCAGAACCGCCGAAGCGGCAAGAATACTGACGGTGTGTTTCATGTAACTCTCCCTTTTGTTTGCGTGTTTGGATGGAAATTCCATCCCGTGCCGCGCGTTATCATCGCGCTCTGTGAACAGCGTATGACAGAAAAATATGTCATGGACGCTCCACAATAAAATCGGGCACGATCCCGGAAGCGGCGACTGCCCGCTCAATGTCGTGGCCCGCGAAAAAGCCGAAATTTGCCATAAGCGCCGAAGAAACCCCCGCCGCCTGCGCACCTAGAATGTCGGTGTGAAGGCTATCGCCCACCATGACAACCCGTGATTTGTCGACCGTCCCAAGGCGCTCAAAGGCCAGATCGAAGATGTTCCGGAAAGGTTTGCCAAAAAACTCCGGAGTCACGCCGGTCAGGTCTGCCAATCGGTGGGCGAAATGACCCGGCTCGGCTGAAAATCCGGTCTCACGCGGTGCCACGATATCAGGGTTGGCGACAAGAACCGGGCGCGGCCTTTCGCTAAGAGCATCCTCGAGCATCAACTGCCGGTGTTCCGTCCACGACGCGCTACCGATCAGAAGAAAGCCATCCACCAGCTGGAACGCCTGTGGATCATCCTCGAGCACGCAGAAGCGCATATCGCCCAAATCATCAAGCTGCGCCGAGCTTGCCGCCATGACGCCCCAACGGGTGCCCTTTTTGTCCGGCATTGCGGCCGCTAGTGTCGCGCGGCTGGTCACGATATCTTCCAACACGAAGGAAAACCCGAGACTATTGTACTTTTTCAGCAATTCGGTTTCTGGAAGGCTCGCGGCATTTGACACCACAAGAACCCGTTTGCCGGCAGCTTTGAGGGATTCCACCCGGACACAGGCTCCGGGGATTGCAGTCTCTCCTATGTTCAACACACCGAAAGCGTCCAGAAGAAAAACATCGAACCGGTCGGCTATATCTGCCAATGTCTCAACTTTCTCGGCACGACTCGCGTTCCCAGTTGAAATGGGCAGCCTGTGCCTGACAGCCTCGTAGGCGTTGAAGGCCTCTTCTGCCGAGATCGATATCAAATGATCGCTCCCCGCACCTTTGCAGAAACCCATTCGCTGATGATGACGGCCACCAGAATGACGATGAGGATCAGGCTCACTTGCGGCCAAGCCAGAACGTTCAAGGAGGCCGAAAGCTGCAAACCGATGCCGCCCGCGCCGACAAGTCCCAGCACCGTGGATTCGCGGATGTTGATGTCCCACCGAAAGACTGCGATGCCCGCAAACGCGGGCAGAATTTGAGGCACGATCCCGTAGGCCATGACCTGCCAGCGGCTTGCCCCGGTTGCTGCAATCGCCTCGACCTGTGAATGGTCGATCTCCTCGATCGCTTCGTAAAGAAGCTTTGCGCAGAACCCGATGGAACGAATGGCGATCGCGACGACCCCCGCAAACACCCCAGGCCCGATAATCGCGATCAGCAAGAGCGCCCAGATCAGCGAATTGATCGAACGGGTAGAGACAATGATCAGAAGCGCGATAGGTCGGATGAAAAGTGCCGACGGAGTGGTATTCCGTGCAGCAAGGAAAGCCACAGGCACTGCCATACACAAGGCAATAAGCGTGCCTAGGGTCGCTATGTTCAGCGTATCCCAGATAGGTCGGCCCAACTGTGTGATATATTCCCACCGCGGCGGAGTAGCCCTCGTCCAGATATCCCCCGCAATGCGCGGTGCATCCCAGACGAAGAACCAGGTCGTGGCCTCGGAAATCTTCTGCCAGCAGTAAAGAAAGACCGCGATCCCGATCAGCCATCCAAACCAGCGGACAAGAGCCTCGACCGAGGTGCGGCGGCGCCAAACCTGCACATTTCCTTGATCCAGCACCGGCATTACTGAACCCTCGCGCGGATTATGCCCGAGAGGTACTCAAGCGCCATCACGATCCCGATGATCAGGATCAGGATCGCTGCTGCCGTGTCGTACTCATACCTGTCGAATGCAGTGTTCAACGTCGCGCCAATCCCGCCCGCACCCACCAGGCCAAGAATGGCGCTCTCTCGAAAATTGATGTCGATCCGGTACATCGACAGTCCCACCAGTCGCGGCATCACCTGAGGCTGCACCCCATAGTTGATCCACTGCATCCAGCGTGCACCGCTGGCCTTGATGGCTTCAGCCTGCGCTTTATCCATCGCCTCGATATCTTCAGCCAGAAGCTTCGAAAGGAACCCGATGGTCGCGAACGAAAGTGTGAGGAAACCCGCCAGCGGCCCAAACCCGAAAATCGCGACGAGAAGAATTGCGACAATGATTTCCTGCAAGGCCCGGCTGATCGCGACGATCCCGCGACAAACGACGTAGACCGGCAAAGGCGCGATGTTGCGCGCGGCGCCCAGCCCAATCGGAATGGATATCAGGATACCCACCACCGAGGCCGCCACCGTCATGACGATGCTCTCAAGAAGGCCATCCCAGATGTCGCTCCAACGAGACACAAAATCCGGGCTGGAGAACGCCAGGACGAACGCCCATCCCCGATCCAGCCCCTCATAGACCCGGCCCCAATCGACCTCGATCGTCATGAAGGCGGCAATCAGATAAGCGACAAAGCCCGCACCCAGCCCCCAGCGCAAAAGCGGGTTGCGGACGAAGTGCGGCTTCCGCCATCCCTTGCGCAGCATATCGTCCAGTTCACGGTGGCTCATACTGCTGCCTCGATATCGTCGTCATCTTCCTCGACTGTTTCGATGGTCGCTTCCCAGTCTTCCTCTCCGTAAATCTCGGTCAGCTTGTCCGGTGTCAGCCCGGTCGGACCGCCGTCGTAGACGATCTCGCCGAACCGAAGCCCGACAACGCGCGGCACGAACATTTGCGCCAGCGCTACATCATGGATGTTGATGATGGCTGCCAAACCTCGCTCCCGGCACAGTTCGGTAATCAGCCGCATGATCTGGCGGCTGGTCTTGGGATCGAGCGAAGCGGTCGGTTCGTCAACCAGCAGCAGCTTCGGGTTTTGGATAAGCGCGCGGCAGATGCCAACCCGCTGACGTTGACCACCGGACAATTCGTCAGCCCGCTTATCGGCCATGTGGAGAAGTCCAACGCGATCCAGCAAGCGGAACGCCTCATCCACATCGGATTGCGGATAGCGGCGCAGGAAACTCCGCCAGAATCCAACATATCCAAGCCGGCCCGACAGGACATTTTCCATGACCGTTAGCCGTTCGACTAGCGCGTATTCCTGGAAGATCATCCCCATCTCACGTCGCGCCCTCCGCAGAGCAGCCGAGCCCAGCTTTGCCAGATCCGTGTCGTCAAGCATCACGGCTCCACTGGTCGGCTCGACCAGACGGTTAATGCAGCGGATCATGGTGGACTTGCCCGCGCCCGATGGCCCGATCAACGCGAGAACCTGCCCCTTTGGTACGTCCAGATCAATCGCCTTCAACGCCTGATCGCCTGTCTTGTATGTCTTTGTAAGCTTTTGAAGACGCAGCATGAAATTGCCCTTTAACGCGGCGGTCTGACAGGCCCTGAAAGGGCCTGTCTGTTGCTCAGCGGATCACTCGCAGGCGTAAGATACACCGTTGGCGGCATCGATCTTGCGGATCACTTCCCAGAACTCCTGGTATGTCATCTCAAGGAACTGACCCTCGTTCGACTTCTCGAACTCGGCCTGCAGCGTCGTGCCTTCCCACTCGAAATTGAAAAAGGCGTTGCGAATCTTTTCCTGAAGCTCCGGCTTCAGGTTATAAACCACGCCAAACCCGGTCGTCGGAAAGGTCTGCGACTTGTAGATCGTGATGACGTCATCTTCCTTGATCACATCCCGGCTGATCATTCGCGACTTGACCGAGTTTGCGATCGAAGCCGCAGGATAGTCCTTGTTGGCCACACCGAGGATCGAGTTGTCGTGCTTTCCCGAAAACACCGGTTCGAAGTCACGGTCGGGGATCAAGTCATAGTCAGCCTTCAAGATCGCGGACGGCGCCTTGAAACCGGAGTTCGACGTGGGCGAGGTAAAGGCCAATTGCTTGCCTTTGATATCCTCGACCTTCTCGATTCCCGAGCCCGGATAGGTGATGATCTCCATCTCGTATCCGAAATTGCCGTCCTTCGAGGCCATGATGGTAAAGGGCCGGAAACCGGCGCAGTTCACCGCAAGGGGGTTCGATCCGGTGTTGAAGCCCGCGATGTGGAGACGGCCCGACCGCATCGCCTCAATCTGCGCTGCGTTGTTCTGTACAGGGAAGAAAACAACGTCCTTGCCCGTCTCGGCTTCAAGATGCTCAAGAAAATCCGACCACGCGGTCTTGTAGACCGCAGGATCTTCAACCGGCGTGTAGGCGAAAATCAACGTGTCAGGGTCGATCTGATCCGCCGGATCGGTCGGTATATCCGCGATCAGGTCGCCGTCGACATCGCAAAACCGCTCGTCCAGGTCACCGCGCGGACAATCCTGTGCCGTGGCAGTGCTGCCAAGAGACAGAAGCGCAATCGCCGAGGCTCCCAGCAAGAGTTTGATATCCAGTTTCATTTTGGTTCCTCCCAGTAACGCGGCTTCACCGCCGCTTTAAGTTTTCTGTTACTCCGCATCAGCAATGATGATTTCTACATTGGCCCCTTCAAGAGCGGCCAGCAAGTCTCCCCGCGGTCGCGCGTCCATGACAACCGAGTCGAGATCGGCAATCTCGCCGACTTGTGCCAGTCCTTTGTATCCGAATTTATGCGAGTCGATCAGCAAATGACGCTTGGCCGCTCTGTGAAGCATCATTCGTTTGACCGCAGCGAATCCCCGGATCGTCTCGGACGGCCCCTCCGACGAAAGGCCTGACGCGCCGATCATGCATCGATCGACGTTGAACCGCGCAAGAAATTCAAGCGTTTCTGTACCAATTACCGCTGATTCGGCGGCAAGGTATTCGCCCGGGCACAAAAGAACCTCAGTCGCACCGTGCCCTATCGTCATGGCCACTGGAATCGAATTCGTGATGACAGTGCACTGCGTGCCGCGGTAGGCCAGCGCGCGCGCCATCTGGATCGTGGTGGAGCCGGAATCGATCATCACCGTCTCGCCATCCTGAATCAGACCCGCTGCGACCAGCCCGATGCGTTTTCGCTCCTCGATCCGTGCGTTCGTTCTTTCATCCAGGCTTGGATAGTGCCCCTGCGTGGGCGCTGAGGCTCCACCGTGGTCGCGCGCGATCAGGCCGTCGTCAGCCAGTGCGTCGAAATCACGACGGAGCGTCTCGGTCGAAACACTGAACCGCCGCGCCAACTCACTGATACGGACATGCGGACGCAACTTGAGTTCCAGCAAAATCTGTCTCCGGCGATCGGATTTCTTCAGCCGGTCGCGCCTTTTTTCCGTATCGGTTTTGAGCGTTTTTGCCTTCGACATTCAAAATACCGCTTTCCTTCCCGATGCACTTTTGTGGTGTTTCTGTCATTTTGCAAATATTTTTGTTGCATAAGCCTCTAATGGGTGGTGTGAATTTGACCAGACTCAGGAGTTTGAGGGGTCCTCGACACCAAATGCGCCGGAAAACCAAGACCGGAGACACCAGCGGATGATAGTCCTTGCCGTGAACCTCGCGGCATCAGTCGCCCTTCTGCTCTGGTCCGTTCGGCTCATTCGGACAGGTGTCGAACGCGCCTTCCTACCCGAATTGAAGCGCGCCCTCAAAAACCTGTCGAACAATACGCTTTCGGCAGCGGCAGGCGGCGGCCTGGCGGCCATGCTGATGCAAAGCTCTACTGCAGTGGCGTTGATCGGCGCTGGCTTCGCGGTATCTGGGATGCTGCCCCCTCATTCCGCCCTCGCTTTGCTTTTGGGAGCCGATCTTGGATCGGCGATGATGGCGCAGGTCCTTTTTCTGCCCATTAAGGCGTTGATACCATTTGTCCTGCTCTTGGGTGTCGCCATCTTCTTCAATGCACGCCAGCGCAAGACCAAGCAGATCGGCCGCATCGTTATCGGCTTCGCGCTAGTTCTGATCGCGCTCGGCATGATACGCGATGCGGCGGAACCCATTGTCGAAAACCAGATCGTTTTGGCGATCACGGCCTACTTCGAAGCCGATCTTGTAAGCGCATATGTCATCGGTGCAATTCTTGCTTGGGCGATGCATTCCAGCCTGGCGGCGGTTCTAACATTCGCGACCTTTGCGGCTAGTAATGTTATCGCGGCTCCGGTGGCCCTGGCTCTGGTCATTGGAGCGAACCTTGGCGGCGCGGTTATTCCATTCGTACTGCTCTGGTCCGCAGAACGTCCCGCACGGCTTTTGGTTCTCGGGAATCTTCTGGCGCGCGGGGGGATCACGCTCTTGTTTCTCGGGCTGCTTATCGCTGGCACTCTTAACCTCGCGACTCTTGGACTCCCGCCCGGCCAACAGGCCGTGCTGCTTCACCTGTTTCTAAACGCCACTCTTCTGTTGCTCGCCCTGCCACTCGTCGGCCTGATGACCAGGCTGGCGGAAAAAGTCCTGCCAAGACACCCTGACACCTCGACCGAGACTGTCAGCGCACTGGATAAAGGTGCGCTTGACCATCCTCCTCTGGCGCTTGCCTGCGCCCAGCGCGAACTGCTGCGAATGGCCGAGACCGTGCAGGCCATACTGGTTCCCGTCATGCGGCTTTTCCGGGAATGGGATCCCGATCTCGCGCGCATGATCGAGCGGCGCGAGGATGACATCGACCGCATGCACTTCGAGACCAAGATCTATATCTCGCAGTTACGCGAAAACGAACTTCCGCAAGTTCACGACAAAAGAACTCTCGAGATCGTTGCGACGGCGAACAATCTCGAGGAAGCGGCGGACCGGATCGCGGTCAGCCTGTTGGCCCTGGCGCGCAAACTGCACGATGAAGCTGTCACCTTCTCGCCAGAAGGCCTTAAGGACATCGAGAACTTTCATGACCAGGTCTCGACAAACGGCCAGTTGGCTTTGAGCGTTCTGACGACGGGCGATGCCGAGGCCGCCAGGCAGCTTGTCGCGGAAAAGGACAGGATCAGGTTCGAAGAGCAAAAGCTGCAGGAAAAGCACCTCAAGCGCCTGCAGCAGGGTGCAACCGCCAGCATCGAGACCACCAATATCCACCAAGAGACACTCCGGCTTCTCAAGCAGATCAATGCAGCCCTCAGCTACGTGGCGTATCCGATAGCCGAGGAAACCGGCGACCTTCTGGATAGCCGGCTGGTCCAGCCGCATGGCGCGAAGGGGCCCGCATGAGCGTCGGGAAGGACCTTATTGAGCAGATCGCCGCCCTGCCCGTTCACTGGGACAGGAACGGCAAGCTACGCGTTCTCATGATTACCTCCCGCGACAGCGGGCGCTGGGTGATGCCGAAAGGCTGGCTCATGGACGGAAAGAAACCTTGGCGAGCCGCCGAGATTGAGGCGTTGGAAGAAGCAGGCGCTGTGGGATTCATCTCGGAAAACCCGATCGGCACCTATCACTATGACAAGCGCCTGAACCGTCGGACACATGTCCGATGCCGGGTTGTCGTCTATCCCATGATCGTCGAGCGGTTGAAAAAGCGCTGGAAAGAGCGCAACGAGAGAAAAAGGCACTGGTTCTCGCCGCGAAAGGCGGCGAAACTCGTGAATGAGGAGGAACTGTCTGATCTGCTTAAGGAACTGGGAAAGGACACCTGCAGGTTGGCGATCATTGAAGACATGCGAAAGGCCTCGTGAAAGCGGGCAAACTGAAAACGCACCGGTCAAACCGGGCAATCTGAATTCCAAGGGAGGAGAAACATGAAAAAAATTACTGCAACATTCGCGGGCTCGTTGATTGCTCTGACAGCATCGGTCAGCGCGTCTCAGGCCGACAGGCTGGCACTGTACTGCTCGGCGCAGGAAGACTGGTGCCAACTCATGGCGCGTAGCTTCGAGGACGCCACCGGAATCGATGTCGACATGACGCGGAAGTCGAGTGGCGAGACCTTCGCCCAGATCCGCGCCGAGGCATCGAACCCCAAAGGCGACGTCTGGTGGGGTGGCACCGGAGATCCCCATCTTCAGGCCGCCGAAGAAGGCCTGACGATGGAATACATTTCGCCGATGCGCGATCAGCTTCATGGCTGGGCGATCAGCCAGGCCGAAAGCGCCGGCAACCGCACGATCGGAATCTATTCCGGTGCGCTTGGCTATGGTTACAACACCGATCTGCTGGCATCGAACGGCCTGCCGGAACCCGCGTGCTGGGCCGACCTTCTGAAACCCGAGTACAAGGGACATGTGCAGATGGCGAACCCGAATTCGTCGGGCACCGCCTACACGACCCTTGCATCGATGGTTCAAATCTTCGGTGAAGATGAAGGTTTCGAGTTCATGAAGGGGCTCCACGCCAACATCAACCAGTACACCAAGTCCGGCTCCGCCCCGATTAAGGCTGCCGGTCTCGGGGAAAATACCATCGGCATCGTATTCATGCACGATGCTGTGGCACAAGCGGTCGCAGGCTTCCCGATCAAGGTCGTGGCGCCGTGCGAAGGCACCGGCTACGAGATCGGCTCCATGTCGATCATCGACGGCGCGCGGAACGAGGAAGAAGCCAAGAAGTTCTACGACTGGGCGCTTTCGGCCGAAGCGCAGAACCTCGCGCTTCAGGTCAATGCGTTCCAGGTTCCGTCGAACAAGGGTGCCATGACCTCGGACAAGGCGCCGGACATGTCCACGATCAAGCTCATCGACTACGACTTCGTGAAGTACGGCTCTTCCGATGAGCGCAAGCGCCTGCTGCAAAAGTGGGACGAAGAAGTTTCGGTCCTGCCGCAGTAAGACGTGCGCGTCGACACTTCAAACAAGACCGCCCACCCGGTTCTGATCTTCTGGATCCTCGCCGGGTGGGTAGGGTTCTGCCTGCTGCCATGGTATATGGTAGAGGATGGCCTCTGGTCGTTCGCTTGGCTTACCGACGGATATCCATTCGATGAAGATTACGCGCCTGCCGCCTTCCTGATCGGGCAAGGCGAAAAGCTTTGGCTGTCGCCGCTTCTCGTTCCTCTGACACTGCCTTTCCTGGTCGTCGGACGCCTCAAATCCGATCCGCTTTATGCCCGCATCCTGATCCTTTCCGGTGCTCTCGGCTTCGGATGGCTCATCGCGCAGGGCTTCGGGATCGGTGTGCGCGGCTACACCTACAGCTGGCTCGAGGCGCTCTTCGGCGAACTCGGCGACAGGCAGTTCGGCATGGGATACGGCGCGATGATATGTGCCGCCGCCTTCCTTTTCCTGCTGACCCAAGGCATTGCCGCGCGGGGGGCGATCAACGGCGACGTTTTCGTGGTCAGTGCCATCGGAGGCATTATCGCCATTGTCACTGCCTTCGTATTCTTTCCCATCGCGAAGATGCTGTTCGCTGCTTTCATCACCGAGGACGGCGCCTATTCCGTCGCGGTCTTCCTGTCCAAATTCTTCGATGATCGGCTTTGGGGGCTTGGATGTTTTTGGGGCGCGCGGTGCGGAGCGGCGTGGAATTCGCTCTTTCTCGCCATCGCGGTCGGCCTTATCACGACAGTTCTGGGGCTTGCCTTTGCGTTGGTCGTGACCCGTTCGGGCTTCCGATACAAGCGCGCGCTGCGGGCGCTGACCGTCCTCCCGATCATCACGCCGCCCTTCGTAATCGGCCTCGCACTGATCCTGCTCTTCGGGCTTTCGGGAACGGTGACTGTCTTCTTTGCCGAGTTGTTCAGCATTCAGCCCACGCGCTGGCTCTACGGGCTGCCAGGCATTCTAATCGCCCAAACCCTTGCCTTCACGCCCATCGCCTTCCTCGTCCTCATCGGCGTCGTGGAAGGTGTTTCCCCCTCGATGGAGGAGGCTGCACAAACGCTTCGCGCGAACAAATGGCAGACGTTCCGCACGGTATCACTTCCGCTGATGCGCCCGGGTCTCGCCAATGCTTTTCTGCTGGGCTTCATCGAGAGCATGGCTGACTTCGGCAACCCGTTGGTTCTTGGCGGCAATTTCGACGTTCTGTCGACGGAGATCTTCTTCGCCATCGTTGGCGCACAATACGATCAGGGCCGCGCCGCCGTCCTCGCGATGGTGCTCCTCTTCTTCACGCTTTCGGCCTTTTATGCCCAGCGCGCTTGGCTCGGAAAGAAGAGCTATACGACCGTGACCGGCAAAGGCGATGCAGGCGTTCATCCGCCGATGCCCAGAGGCCTTGCAATACCGGTTCTCGTGATCGCGATCGGGTGGGCGCTGTTCACCGCAATCGTCTACGTGATGATTATCTACGGCAGCATGGTAGAGCTTTGGGGCCTCAACAACTCGCTGACCTTCAAACACTATGTTACGGCCTTTTCAGTCCGCTTCGAGGACGAGGGTATCCGGTGGACTGGCGCGGCCTGGGACAGCTTTTGGACCACGATCATGATCGCAGCCATCGCGGCGCCACTAACCGCAGCGGTCGGCCTCGTGACCGCCTACCTGCTCACACGACAAAGCTTTGCAGGAAAAAACGCATTCGAGTTCGGCACGATGCTGTCCTTCGCCATTCCCGGAACGGTCATCGGAGTGAGCTACATCCTCGCCTTCAACGTGCCCCCGATCGAGATCACCGGCACCGGGGTGATCCTCGTCATCAGCTTCATCTTCCGGAACATGCCCGTGGGCGTCCGGGCCGGAATTGCCTCCATGAGCCAGCTCGACCGCAGCCTAGATGAGTCCTCCCTCACCCTTGGCGCGAACTCGTGGCAGACCTTCCGCCGCGTGATCCTGCCCCTGCTCCGCCCGGCGATCCTCGCCGCGCTTGTCTACAGCTTCGTACGCGCCATGACGGCGATCTCGGCGGTGATCTTCCTCGTGTCGGCGGAATACGACATGGCCACCAGCTACATCATCGGACGCGTGGAGAATAACGACTACGGCCTCGCCATCGCCTATTCCACAACGCTGATCTTCGTGATGCTAGCGGCAGTCGGACTACTGCAGCTTCTTGTTGGCCGGGTGCAGATCGGGCGGCGCACCCATCACGGAACGGAGAAGACAAAATGACCGACACGAAAATCGGCTCCAAAGCCGCACCGGTCCGCTTCGAAAACGTCTCCAAGGTCTTCGGGAAAGACGTCGTCGCCGTTGACGCGATCAACCTCAACGTCGAGGCGGGAAAGCTCGTCACCCTCCTCGGACCCTCGGGATGCGGAAAAACCACGACTCTGCGAATGATCGCAGGCCTTGAAATGGCGACGTCCGGCAAGATCATGATCGGAGACCGCGACGTGACGAAACTGCCGGCCACCGACCGCGACGTCTCGATGGTTTTCCAGTCCTATGCACTGTTTCCGCACATGACCGTTCTCGAGAACGTGATGTACGGCCTGACCTTCTCCGGTTTCGGAAAACCCGAAGCTCGGTCGCGGGCGCTGACCGGATTGGACCTTGTTGGCCTCAAAGGCTTCGACAACCGCTTGCCGTCCGAACTCTCTGGCGGCCAGCAACAGCGCGTAGCCGTGGCACGTGCGCTGGTACTGGAACCGCAGGTACTCCTCTTTGACGAACCCTTATCGAACCTCGACGCCAAACTCCGCCGTCAGGTGCGTGAGGATATACGCGCCATCCAGCAAGACCTTGGTCTCACTGTAGTATACGTCACTCACGATCAGGAGGAGGCGCTGGCGGTTTCGGACGAAATCGTCGTCATGCGAAATGCTGCCATCGCGCAAATCGGAACACCCCGACAACTCTACGACGCACCAAATGATCGTTTCGTCGCGGACTTCATTGGCGAGGCAAATCTGCTAGCCTGCCAGATTGTCAGCGTAGATGGCGATATGGCCACAATCGAGATTGGCGGCCACCGCCACGTGTTGCCAGCGCGGGGCCTTTCGCCTGGCAACGCTACGCTTGCAGTACGGCCTTCGCGACTCCGGATTGGCACCGAGGAAGGCTTCGCCGCTACAGTGGCCAAGGCGACCTATGTAGGCGTGCGGATGGAATATACGCTGACGGGTGACTTCGGACAGGTATTCGCGGTCCACGACGATGTCGACGCGCCGTTGGAACCGGGAACCGAAATCCGCCTCGGCCTGGCCGAAAAGGGACCCGTCCTGCTCCCTGAATGAGGCCGACGCCACTTTTCCTCGCACAACCCAATGTCACCGTGCAAACCGAGTGACTGAGGCCGATATCGCAGAAGCAATGCGACGTCTGGCGCCTGTTCCCTTCTCTTTTGGTTTTGAACGTAAGACCGACGCCCAGCGGAAAACGCTGTTCAAATGTTTCTGCGAAAACAGAAGGAACGGCATTGGTCTTGGGAAATACTGGTGGGCTTCAAATCAATGGCTAGAAGTCCCGCGTCATCGCCCCTCAGTCAGACTCTCCAAGAAGCTGACAAGGTCATTCACTTCGCCATCCGACAGACCAAGCGGACGCAGGATCGCTTCACCGTCGGCATGCATGCGCTCGAGATCGATTTCGTTATAGTGCCTGACAACGGCATGAAGATCGGGAAGGCTTCCGTCGTGCATGTAAGGTCCGGTCAGAGCAACGTTCCGAAGTCCTGGGACGCGGAACAAGCCGAAATCGTTCGGCAATCTCTGTACTCCACGTACCGCCCAGGCTCCGGTTCTGTCAGGATCGTCGCTAAACGCCCCGTCCAGTGTGTACGGGCTGGCGAAGAGCGCTGTCAGCCCGCCAAAGCGCCCCTGATCAACGCCAGCGCCGGCCATGAAGTATGGCACGCCCGCATCGTGAAACTCACCGTTGGTGAAGGCCGGCCCAAAATGACAGACAGCACAACGACCTTTTCCCACGAAGATGCGCAATCCCCTTTGGGCCGCCAGCGGATAGAGACCCGCTGTCACGACGTCCCCATTTTCCAACGCGAGTCGGAAACTGTCGAACGGCGTGACCCCGGTGACGAGAGTTTCCTGGAACGCCGCCAACGCCTTCGACACATTGACCGCAATGGTTTGACCTTCATGCTGGTCCAACCTGCCGAATAGCGCTTCATAGGCTTCGACATGGGGTGATGAAGAAAGTGCAACCTTCAGGCTTTCCGTATCGTGGCCCATCTCTCGGGGGTTCAGGATGGGCGTCATGCTTTGCGCCCAGAGATTGTCGGTATCGCCAGACCAACCGAACCACCGGTGCTGGGTCAGGTTCCACAGTGACAGGGTATTTCTATCAAGTGCGACGCGGCCCTGACCTCGAGTGAGGCCATCGGAAAAGCCGTTTTCTGGAACATGGCAGGTGGCGCAACTCATAGTTCCGTCCCGCGACAGAATCGGATCGTGAAACAGCGCCTCGCCAAGTGTCACGGCCTTAGACAATCCCGAGACGCGATTGGATGAATCAGGCCTCCACTCTGAGGGCCAAGGTCCATGAGCCAGCGCAAGGGCGATCTCGTCATCGGAAAGGATAACCTGCGCCAAGGCTCCGCCCGCCACGAACATCAGGCACAGCGCGAAAAATAATCGCCTCATTGAGCACGGATATCCAATACATAGCCGACAGGCCCGCGAGCCGTTTCGGCATCAACTCGAATCTGCCACACGCCGGGCATGTGAAAGAACATACCCTCCACCAGAAACCGCCCCTCGCCCAGTTCCGATATCTTGGGCGAATAATTCATGCCGTGTTGGTGAGCCGGCATGGAGACGTCGATCTCGAACCGGTCAGGCGCACCTTCACAGAATGTCAGCTCCATCGAGAACGGCCGGGCTACCGGCGGACGGCCAAAACTTACCGATACCTCCGGCGCTCCCAAGCTCAGCGGTGCCATCGGCGTGCCCCCGGCATCGCAGGCCCAACCGATGCACGGCATGCAGATCGCGCAAACCGTGGCCTTCATTCCGGAGAAAGCATCCGCTGCGCATTTTCGAAAGCGATCTTGCGCGCAAGTTCGTCGGGCAAACCCGCCAGCCACGCGCGCGACATGTCCGCATGCGGCCCCACAAAGTACCAGCGTTCCGGCGTGTATGTATCGGTGCCCACCATGAAGCGGTCTGGATAAGCCAGAAATACCTTTTCCCATTCCGGATCAACCCCGTCTCGCCCGGCCATGTCCGACCGGAAAGCCAGATCGGCCCAAAGTCGAGGATAGTTGGCCAGAGCGTCTGCAACTTGATCTGGCCGGGAAAAGCCCGAATGTGCCCAAAGTACACGCGCCTCCGGCCAAGCCTCGAAAATTAAATCCAATGCCTCGCGGTCACCGTGATGATGCAAAAGCAAATCGCGTTCCCGAGCCAATTCGATCATGCGCTGTACGACCGGAGTCTTGATGTCGTCGCCAAACGCATGAAATTCCCCGATGGCATGATACTCATGTTCGGCCAGTCGAGCTTCGAGGTAGTCGATCACCTCAGGATCGTGCATCCATGTACCGGTTTCCCCTCTTCTCCGATAGGGCCGCAGCGCCGGCATGACAATTTCCGGCGCGGCGGCTTGCAACCTTTGCGTTCCGTCATCGTCGGAACTCGACACAAGCGCCTTAACCACGCCTGCCTCGCGCAGAATGGCCGCCACCTGTTCGGGGGGCACCATGCGCACGGCGTCATGGCTGTAGTGGATATGGGCATCGAATATCGGCAACTGCTCGGCCGCGGCGAAACCACCTGCAAATATCCAAAAGATCAAAGCTCTAAACATCGAAATACCTCAACTCCTCAGGCAAATGGCCCCATCTGACACCGAAGTGACTGGTAAGGACACCGGCGCCCCTGCAAGTCACCAAAAATTATCGATATTATTAATGGGAGACTCAAAATATGGCAATTCCCTGTTCGGAAGCTTGCGCTCCCGAAGGTCGTCGGAATGCGGTCATTCCGCCCAAGAGTCCATGTTCCACCCAAGGTTGCAGGCAAATCGATACGAACGCTGCAGGTTCAATCCACTTCGCGCAATCGTGGGTTCAACTAACACTTCTTAAATGGCCTGCGATTTTGAGGTTTTCCGGCTATCAATCTGGATTTCAAAGATAAATCCGCAACGTACCTGGCGTTAGTGCAGCCCGCAAAAAAACCTTGCAAAGATGACGAGTTCGGATAGCGTGCCCGCAGTTGAGTTGGGTGGGGCAATTTTCTCAATTCAGAGAGCCAGGGTGAACACACCCCGAAGCCCCGCTTTTTTATGAGTTGGGGTATTTCAAATGTCAGATTCTCTCTCTCCTTCAATTGATGTTGACGGTGGCGGTGTATGGACCGGCGTGCAGGAGTGGCCGCTGATCGGCATCCACGCAACCTTGACGGCAGACAACCAGCTGCTGACGTTCGGGACCGATGAACTGGGCATGCAAGGCGGCCAGGTTTTTTATGACATCTGGGACTACCAGACCGACACGCACTATACGCTGCCCAACTCCACGGGCACCGACATCTTTTGCTCAGTCTCGGTACTCGTACCCGAAACCGGCGACATTCTGATCATTGGCGGTGATGCACGGCCCTTGGGAACCGTCAACGCGGGCGTCAAGGATGTGAACGTCCTCGACACGGAGACACTTGCCCTATCCGCACTGCCGACCACAGAAACCGGTCTGACTTACGCCCGGTGGTATGCAACTGCCGTGACGCTTTCCAATGGCAAGATCCTCGTTCTGGGCGGAATCGATGAGAACAAGGTCGGACAGGGAACCCCCGAGCTCTACACACCGGGAGGCGGCTTCAAGACGCTCGATGGCGCAGCCTCGGGCGCAATTGCATCGGGCTGGTTCTACCCCCGCGCTTGGGAGACGTCCGACGGTGACGTCGCCATCATAACGAATCTTGGCGCAGGCACGATGTATCGCCTTGATCCATCCGGGGATGGATCAATCGCGTATTACGGTGATCTGCCATTCAGTTCTGCCAATAATCTGCCGGCGGTCATGTACGGCGTGGATACATTCCTGATCATGTCGACTGCAGGCGAACTCTGGTCGGTGAATGTCTCGGGCGCCTCTCCGGTCGCTTCCATGGTCGCGGATATTGGAGCGCCCAGATATTTCTCGAACATGACGGTCCTCGCCAACGGCAACGTCGGTGTGTTCGGAGGCGGCAGCGCGACGGATGTCGGCGGGTTGGGTACACTCTACACCGATGCGGTGATCTTTTCGCCTTCGACCGGGACAGTCACGATCGGCGATGGCGAAGCCAATGGACGGCTCTATCACTCCACCGCCATTCTCCTGCCCGATGGCTCTGTCCTGTCCCTGGGAGGCGGCGCGCCTGGCCCATTCACACAGTTGAACGGCGAGTTCTACTACCCTGAAATGCTGTTCGAGAGCGGCGCCGGAGCGCGGGCGGATGCGATCGACATCCTCGAGGCGCCCAGAACCATCGAACAAAGGGCAAGTTTTCAGCTCACCGTCGATGACCCGACAAGCGTTACCCGCGTAACCATGGTGAAAAGCGGGACCGTCACGCACACGTTGAACATGGAAACGCGATTTATCGAAGCGAATTTCTCTGTCGACAATGCCTCCGGCATCGTCACGGTCGATCCGGGCAGCAATTCGAATATCCTCACGCCGGGCGCTTGGATGGTCTTCGTTCTGGATGAAAATGGAGTTCCATCGGAGGCCGCCACCATCATGGTCGGGCTCGGCGGCGAGCGGTACCTGCCGCAGCTTGGCGCTTTCGTGACATTGAATGGCGAAGCCGACTTGCAGGCCGCCGACAACGAGTTTCTCCTGACACCGGACCAAACTTGGTCTTCCGGTAGCGTTGTGACCAATCAACGTATAGATTTCGCACAGGACTTCACCCTCAACGTTTCGCTTTATCTGGGTGACAAGGACGCAGCCGATGGGATGGCGATTGCGTTCCACAACGACCCGTACACCTCGGACGCGGTCGGTGGTCAGGGCGGGAGTCTCGGAGTTTCCGGAATTGCCAATGTGTTCGGGATCGAATTCGACACCTGGAATAACGCTGGCGCCGAAGTCAGCGACACCCATTCCGGGTTCATAACGACCAATGGTGGAGCGCTGACCGAAGTCGGAGCGCATACGGCGCTGGCTCCGCTTGAAGATGGCCTCTGGCACGATGTCGTGGTGATCTGGGACGCCCAGACGCAGACGATAAGCTATACACTTGATGGAATTCTGATCGACAGCCTGACAGGTGATCTGACAGGAACCCACTTCGGCGGACAAACTGCGGCCTATCTTGCAATCACGGCATCCACCGGTGGCGCAGGGAACAATCAGGCTGTTCGCATCAACGGGTTCACCGGTTACTTCGAAGGCGAGACGTCAACTAACACCACGCCTCTGGCAAGTGACGATGAGAACGGTCCGTTTCTTATTTCGGAACTGACCTCGTCAACAGGTCAAGTGCTGAAGGTTGATGGAACGAATGTCCTTGTGAACGATACCGATGATGATGGCGATGGGTTAAGTATCGTTGAAATCAATAGTGTCGCGGTAACGGGTAGCGGATGGCAAGGGTGGCGGGATGCTTCCAACGGCGGCCAGATTGCCATGAACACCGACGGGCGGGTCCAGTTTCGCGATCCCGATGGCGATTTCAGTCAACTTCCCCTTGGCGAACGGGCGGAGACATCGATTACCTACACGATTTCCGATGGGAATGGCGGAACCTCTGATGCAACCGTAACTTACGTCATTGAGGGTATTGCCGTTGTTGGAGTGAATTCTTCCCCGGAAGCCAACGATGACACGTCGTCGAACATCCTTGCCTCTTCGCTTAACTCCGACGGAACCGCAGTTAAGATCAGCGGCCCGAATGTCCTGTCGAATGACAGCGACGCGAATGGCGACAGCTTAACCATCGTTGCGATCGACGGTGTGGCGGTCACCGGGGCTGGGTGGCAAGGCTGGCGGGATGCGTCGCAAGGCGGGCAGATCGTCCTGAATACCGACGGCCGGGTTCAGTTTCGGGATGCCGACGGCGACTTCGCCAATCTGCGACTTGGAGAGGTGGTCGAGACATCGATCACGTACACTGTCTCCGATGGAAATGGCGGAAGAGATATTGGAACGATTACCTTTGTGATTGAAGGCGATGCGATCACCGGCCCGAATGCTGCGCCAGTTGCAAACGACGACGAAAATGGCACGATCCTGGCCTCGCAACTATACGACGGCACTGGCACTGCGCGGAAACTCGAAGGTGAAAACGTTCTCGCAAACGACAGCGATCCCGATGGCGACGCTGTGGCTATCGTTGCAGTTGGCAGCGACACCGTAACAACGAGTGGCTGGCAGGGATGGCGCGATGCCTCTAACGGTGGTCAGATCGCTCTGAACACGGACGGTCGAGTCCGTTTCCGCGATGCCGAGTTCGAGTTCGCCGACCTCTCTCCGGGAGAAGCAATCGATACATCCTTGGAGTACACGATCTCCGACGGCAACGGCCGGACGGCATCCGCAATGATCACGTTTACGGTCACGGCTGACGAGTTCGAGCTCGCGCTCGACAGCGACTTCGGCGATGTGATTTTGGGGTAGTTCCCACAACCTTCTGAAGCGGAGCCATACGGTCGCGCTCTTTCACTGACGGCGATGAGGTATAACCTCACCGCCAAACTTTTTTTATCTTTGTTCGTTTCAACGAGCTTGCCTGGCGAGTGTCCTGCCTGAGGGAATTGGCCAATTCCGGTGGTCAACAGCCCTCGCCCCACAATGGTCAGATTCTTGGTCAATAGAGATTAATACTGAGATATTTGGGTAGCCGGACATATGAACGCACTTGTCGGAGGACTATGGGCCTCAGCGAGCAGATCACGGGATTCACTTCAGCTTCGCGTGAATGTCACGAACTCGGGTTTCAACGTCGCAGCGATGCCGACATCCAGGTATGACCGTGCGTTTCTCCTGGAATTCCTGTTCAAACTGACCGGGGTGCTCTTCATTCCCGCAGGAGGAATCTTTCTGTTCTTGCCCATGATGTTCCTGCCAAGCACGACAAACGGAACAGCACTCTGGACAAGCCAGGTCGCGTTGTTGGCAGCCTTCATTTTTGTGGGCGTTGCTTTGCATCGATGGGCAAACAAGGGCTTTCGCCAAAGAATTCAGGTAGATGCGGCGCGCAGTGAAATCCGTATCGGAACGGTGAACATTGAAGGCGATTTCCACTTGCGGGCGACCTATGCCGTCTCCGACATCGAAAGCTTCTTCATCATCAGGTCCGGGGACGCAGCGCTACCGGCAAAACTGAAAATGCGCCTCAAGACAGGAACGCAAACGATAAGTGTCGTCGAAGGCCCCGAGAAGTCTCTCGTCCCAATTCTCGAGCGGATAACCCTGACGCTCCGACCTCCCAAGATGAAAAATCGGCGTGTTCGCACCCAAACGACCGGCCGGTTCATTCGAATGTCTTTCAATTGAGCGCCGACTCGCATCCCCGCCTTCAGGAAGGATGCGCATAGAGGCAAGTGATAGAAGACTGACGGAATTCCTCCGGTTATATCGCAGTGGCTGCAATATGCCTCTTACCGGCGCCGGCTAGCCGAGTTCGTCCAGAGCCGACACCAATTCGTCCATCAGAAAGCCGTAGAACGCCTGCCCCGCATCGCTCAAGGGAACAGACATCGGTTCAATCCTTATGTAGTCAACCGAAAGCCGCGGCCCCGTGAACGGAATGACACGACGCCGTTCACCCTTTAGATCCGGCAGGCACATGATACCTGGTAGGATCGTTGCCCAATCCGACCGGGCCACGAGATCAAGTGTCGAGAACATGGAGTCGAGTTCCATGAGACGTCCGGTCTCGATCCCGTTCGTCGCAAAGTACTGATCGATCTTGCGGCGCCGGACGTTTTCAGGACTGGGCAGAACCAGATTCAAGGGTGGAAGATCGGCAAGATGAACGGGACCGTCCGACTTGATCGGGCTATCCTTGGAAACGACAAGATACTCCTGATCCGATCCCATAAGGTTCGCGCGCAACCGGACGTCTACATCGAATGCAGGGACCACCGCAAAATCCAGCTCGCCTGCAAGAATCTGCCGCGACAGTTCGCTGGAATAAGCTTCGCGGACGGTGATCTTCACGTTGGGATACTCTTCCGCGAAACGAACCACTGCCGGTCCCAGCACCGCGCGCGTGAATGTAGGCATCAAACCGACAGTGACATGCCCCGTGACCGCACCGGACAACGCACGAAGATTTGCCTCTGCTTCGGTTGCGGCGTGAACGACCCGAACAGCATCGCGATAGAAGCGCTTACCCGCCTCGGTCGGCGTGACGCCGGTCGAACTGCGGTGCAGCAGTTGGACCTGATAGCGGTCCTCAAGCTGGCGAATATGCATCGACAGCCCCGACTGCGTCGCATTCACGCGCTGCGCCCCGGCCGAAAACGAACCCTCCTCGAAAACGGCCAAGAAGTACTTCAGGTGCTGAAGTTTCACAAAATCCCCGCCAGCTACCGTTTCGCTATCAGAAGTTCAGATCGAGATTATCATCAATTATTAGTTTTTGAACACCCTCAGACCGCTATCTATGAGGGTGTAAACTGGAGAAATGGATGAATATGCACAGCTCCCATTCAGCCCCGTTCGACTCGCGGGAACTGCGCGATGTCCTTGGCCGCTTTGCAACGGGAGTCGCGGTAATTACCACTTGCGGCGACAAGGACCAGCCGCTGGGACTTACTGTCAATTCCTTCGCATCGGTGTCGCTGGACCCGCCTGAAATCCTTTGGAGCATTGTCTCGACAGCGCCCTCTCGTCCCGCCTTCGAACAACACAGCGCCTTCGCCGTGAACGTCATGCAGGAACAGGATAAGGACAAGGTCTTTCGTTTCGCGAAGCCTCTGGAAAACAAGTTCGAAGGGATTGCGTGGCGACGGGGATGGCGCGGTGTACCGGTTCTGGAACACGCCCTTGCAACCTTGGAATGCGACGTCAAACAGATGATCCCCTGCGGAGATCATCACATCATCGTTGGCTCGGTCCGGGCCATCCACGGTCGAGAGGGCGAGCCGCTCGTCTTCTTCCGTGGTCAATTCACGTCATTGAGGGCAGCCGAATGAGCGGATCAGCTGAGAATAATTCGTTGCGCATCGCCATCGCCGGTTTCGGTTGGTGGGGGCGTCATATGGTGAACCGGCTCAGGCAGCATGACAGCATCTCCGTCATCGCGATCATCGAGCCTGTGCTGTCCGTGCATGCCGACATTCGTGCGGAAGGGTTGGAACCACTTTCAGATCTGGATACCGCACTGGCGCGCAGCGATATCGATGCGGTTGTTCTGACCACGCCCAACCCCGTTCACGAACAACAGGTGATCGCCTGTGCCAGCGCTGGCAAGCATGTCTTCTGCGAAAAACCATTGGGACTGACGGCCGCCAGTGCGCGCCGCTCGGTCGCGGCGGTTGAAAGTGCAGGCGTGCAACTGGGCATCGGCCACGAACGGCGCTTCGAACCTGCGATGGTCTCCTTGAAATCGGCCATCGACGCCGGCGAACTTGGAACGATCATGCATGCCGAAGCCGCTTTTTCGCATGACAAGCTGATCGCCGTCCCGAAAGGCGACTGGCGGACGTCGAAAGCCGTCGCGCCTGCCGCCGGCATGACCGCTATGGGCATTCACCTGACAGATCTTCTGATTTCTTTCTTCGGACGGGTGAAGACCGTGCAGGCGATGACAGCCAGCCGTTCCCTCGGTTGGGAAACAGGCGATGTCGTCACCGCGCAACTCGGCTTTGAAGAAGGCATGACGGCGACGCTGTCAGCGGTTCTGCATACCCCGCATTTCATCCGGATGCATGTCTTTGGGACGAGGCAGTGGATCGAAATCCTGAACGAAAGCCATCCGGACACGCCGGGTGGCAAGGTGAATTACCTCGTGGCCGAGACTGGCAAAGACACGGTTCACAAGGTGCTCGCCTGGGAGGACTCGGTCGTACGCAACCTCGAGTCCTTTGCGGCAGCGATCGCGGGACAGGCAGACTATCCATTCACCACCGAGCAGATGGTACATAACATCGAAGTGTTGGAAGCCATTACGCGTTCGGCCGAAGACCGGCGCACAGTCGAAATCTCCGAACTGGAATGACAGCCCCCCTGCCCCGATTGATGGTCGCGCCGAACGGCGCGAGGCGCAGCAAGGCCGACCACCCGGCGCTGCCGATCACGATCGACGAGACCGTTGAAACCGCCATTGCCTGCCAGCAAGCCGGCGCGGACGGCATTCACCTGCACGTGCGTGATAAGGACGTCCGGCACAGTCTCGATGCCGGTCTATACCGCGAAGCACTTGCCGCGCTATCCGAGGCGGCCCCGGGGCTGTTCCTGCAAGTCACGAGCGAGGCTGGAGGCCGGTACGACGCCGACGCCCAACGAGCCATGATCCGCGATCTTAAGCCCGCCTCGGTGTCGGTAGCCTTGCGCGAGATGCTTGCCAACCCAAGCGATGCGGACGAGGCACAGGCCTTCTATTACTGGGCGATGAACGAAGGGGTGGGCGTTCATCACATCGTCTATTCGCCAGACGAACTGCGCTGGCTTCTGTCTTGCATCCGCGATGGCTTGATCCCCGGCCAAAAGCACCAGTTGCAGTTGGTCCTTGGCTCCTACACCGGAACCGACCTCCCTAGCCCATCCGACCTTGATGGCTTCCTGTCCCTGATCGAGCCACAGCAGGAGGACGCCCTGTCGTTCGACTGGATGCTCTGCGCATTCGGGACGGCGGAAACGTCCTGCCTTGTGGAAGCGGCGCGCAGAGGCGGAAAGATGCGGGTCGGGTTCGAGAACTCACTTTGGAACGCCAACGGTTCGGTCGCCAAAGACAACGCTGAGCGGGTCGCCGAGGTATGTGCCGCGTTGAATGCGCTATCTCAGACTTTGTCGCCGGACGACAGATGAGGCACGGTCTCCCCTGTCTCAGTGAAGGTGCGCGTGACCTCGGCCGCCGCGTATATCCAGAGGATCTTCAGAGGGGTATCGCCGATGTTCAGGAAGCGATGGGGCATGTCGGCGGGGATAAAGCTCGTGTCCATGGGACCAAGCTCCGTCTGAACACCCGCAACTTCCGCCAGGGCCCGGCCTTCGAGTACCGTGACCTGCTCGTCGCAGTTGTGGCTGTGCATGGGGGCCTTCATACCAACAGGAAAGACGGTCGTGCCCGTGGTAAATGGTGGATTCTCGACACGCTCGCGCCCGATCATCAGGCGGGTTTCAACACCGTCGCCGCGGGCGAAGGGCGAAATCGAGTCATAGGAAACAATAGCTTGCGTGCTCATGGGATATCTCCGCGTGGGGGCCTTCAAAGGGGAGTGAATTAGAAATGACAGAGAAGCGCAACGTCAAAGCAGATCGCCTTCGCAGCTTTATAGCCTCGGCGTTTCGGGCCTGCGACATGCCTCAATACAACGCCGCGCGCATGGCCGAGTTGATGACCGAGGCGGATATCGGCGGACAGGATGGACACGGGGTATTTCGCCTTCCGCAATACATCGGGCGCATTCGCGCCGGAGGCATGTCGGTCGACCCGGAGATCAAAATCATCTCCGAAAGAACTGCCACCGCGCTTCTGGACGGCGGCAACGGACCCGGTCATCTGGTGATGTCCCGGGCGGCAGAACTGGCGATGGAAAAAGCGAAGACCTGTGGCGTGGCCTGGGTTGGAGCGAGATACTCCAACCATGCGGGGCCAGCGTTCCTCTATGCGCGCATGCCCCTGGCACGCAACATGATCGGTCTCTACGTGGCGGTTGGCAGCGCTAACCATATGCCTCCCTGGGGTGGCACCGATTTGCTCCTCAGCACCAACCCGATCTCAGTCGCGATACCATCCAACACCCGACCGGCCATCGTACTCGACATGGCGACCACGGTTGCCGCCTACGGAAAGGTCAAAACCGCGGCTGACCGCGGCGAGACGATGCCCGAGGGTTGGATGATCGACAAACAGGGACAGCCCCTCACGGATCCGAGGCGGTCCGGAGAAGGCCTGCTCCTGCCTATCGGTGGTCCCAAGGGTTATGGGCTGTCGCTAATTTTCGGGCTTCTGGCCGGTACGCTCAACGGTGCTGCCTTCGGCAAGGACGTGGTCGACTTCAACGCCGACCCCAAAGCGACAACCAACACCGGTCAGTTTGTAATCGCGCTCGATATCGCTGCCTTCGCGGATGTCGAAGCCTTCAAGACGCAGGTCGACGAAATCTGGGAAGAGATGAAATCCTCTGCCCTCCTCCCCGGCGTAGATGCGATCAGGCTACCGGGCGAAAGACTGGCAGCCACGACCGCTGAGCGTCAGGCGAACGGGATTCCGATACCTCAGGCCCTGGGAGCGCGTCTCGATGCCCTCGCTGATGATTTGGGAATAGACCGTCTCTGACGGCTCATGCAGCCTCGTTCCAGATGGCTCCGTTGATGGTCCAGTGCTCGATCACTTCGCTGCCGGACTGGCGCAGCATCATGGCAAGTGCGCAGTGCTCCTTCAGCTTCGTCACGATTTCTGAGATATTCTCGGGATGACCGCTCATCGTGGCAGTTATGTTAATGATCACCTTCGGAAAAGGAACGTCGATGGGCTTGATAAGGCGGGTGCCGTGGCTGTCCATCGTGGTGACAATGTCGATTTCCATGTCCTCGATCACCACGTCATTGGCCTTGGCCAACTTGTTCGAAATGACGTGTGTGCACCCGGCGAGACCGGCGAAAACCATCTCGACCGGCATCGGCCCCTCGTTGGTTCCGCCCCGCTCTATGGGCTCGTCGATGACCATCTCGACATCCCTTGACCAGGCACGGGACTTGGTCCGCGTCTCCTGACGGGCGAGCGTGCGAAACGTCCAGATCGGTTTTTCCTTGATCGCCATTCACTTGCTCCGCTTGGCGGTTGCCGGGCAGTCACGGCTGCCCGGCATCACTCGACTACTGGGTGATGGACGACACGAGGTCTTTGTAGGCACCGTTCTGCGCTTTGCGCATCTCTTGGTACTGCCCACGACCGATGTGGTCAGTGTTCTCACCAAGGCGTTCCATCATTCGCTTGTAAGTCGTGTCCTCCTGCAAGGCGGTGAAAGCCTGCTCAAGCTTATCCAGAACGTCTTCCGGCGTTCCGGCAGGTGCCAGAACCACACGGTGCATGAAGCCTACGTCGCCTCCAACGCCCACTTCGGCGAAGCTCGGCACATCCTCATAAATGCGCTCGTCGCCAGCGGTCGCAAGAACCTTGACCTTCCCTGCTTCAAGCAGCGCGGAAAGCGTGGACGGGAAAGCCATGGTCATGTCGGCGTCACCTGAAAGCAGCGCCTGCATGGCGGGGCCGCCACCTTGGAAAGGCACGAGGTTGAAGACCGAATCCGTGGCCTTCATGATCTGGGCAGCAGGTACGAAGAGCGCTCCCCAGTTGCCCGAGTGAGCCATGTCGATGCTTCCCGGATTGGCCTTGGCTGCGGCTATCAGTTCCTCGAAGGTGTTGAATTCGCTGTCGCCGCGCACAACCACTGCAATCGGCGCATAGTTCACGCGTGCCACAGGAACAAAGTCCGCGTTCGGATCATAGGGAAGGTTTTCGACGTGCTGCTGCAGCATGTCGATGTAGTTGTGCGAGAATAGCAGCGTGTATCCGTCCGCTGCCGAATTGGCGACCTCCTGGGTGCCTTTCTGTCCGCCTGCGCCGGGGCTGAGGCGCACGATCATCGCTTGGTTTAGGTACTGCGGGATGATCGAAGTGATTACTCGCGCGTTCAGGTCATGTGACCCGCCCGCACCCAGCGGAATGACCAGCGTGATCGGTTTTTCCGGGTATTCCGCATATGCGGCGGTCCCGAGACCGAGCGTAGCAACAAGCGCTGCACCCACGGTTTTCTTAAGAGATTTCAGAAACATATCGTCCTCCTCGGTTGGATCTGATTAAGTCTCCGTCATTCTAGGATGTGACGGTTTTCATTCTTCGCCAAAGAACATAGCCGATGATCGGCGTTGCGATCAGTACAGAGACCATGCCCAGTCTTTCTGTGAATATGAAGCTCATTGGTGTGTTTCCGGCCATTGCGACCGTCTGGCCGAAGGCGTATTCAAGCGGCCCGCCGAGAATGAATCCCATCACCATGGGCATCACGTCGAACCTCGCCGCCCGCGCCAGTAGCCCGAACAGGCCGAAACCGACCAGCATCAGAACATCGGTCGTTTCAGAACGGAAGACGTAAGCGCCGGCGAAAGCGAACATCACCACGATAGGAACCAGAAGCCCCGTCTTGACGGTCACTATGCGCGCGAAAAACGGGATGGACAAATATCCGACGATCAAGAACATCAGGTTCGCCAGCACCATCGCCACCAAAATGCCAAAAACAATTGCGCCTTGCTCTTCAAAGAGTTGCGGTCCGGGCCTCAACCCCTGCGCCACGAAAGCGCCTAGCAGGATCGCGGTGACGTTGTCCCCCGGTATGCCCAGTGTGAGCAGAGGAACAAGCGTCGGCCCGTTGACGGCGTTGTTGGCTGCTTCGGCGGCGGCCACGCCTTCAACTTCTCCCTCGCCAAACGTCTCGGGATGACTGGAGGCGTTCTTGGCTGCGGAATATCCCATAACCGCCGCGACGACTTGGCCAAGGCCAGGAACAATGCCGATCGCGGTCCCGATCAGGGTCGAGCGACGGATGGTCGGGATGCAACGCCTGAACTCAGCCATGCTCAACCGAGCGCCAACCAGCTTGGCGAAGCTGCCAACCTTCTCATTTCGCATCACTGCATAAACAAGTTCGGGCAAAGCGAAGACGCCGATCAGCATGGGAAGAAGCGGTATGCCTGATTTCAGGTCGAAGATGCCGAAGGTGAAGCGCTCGACGCCACCCATCGGGTCCGTTCCGATCTGCGCCAGCCAAAGACCGAACAAAACCATCACCAACCCTTTCAATGGGTTACTGCCGGAAGTTGCGACGATGATCACGAGACTCAATAGCAGGACGGCAAACAATTCGGGCGGCCCGAACTGCATGATCAGGATGGCGATGGGGAAGATCATTAGGATCGTGAAAATGTCACTGAACGTGTCGCCAATGACCGACGAGAACAGCGCCATGTCCAGCGCCTTCCGAGACTCGCCCTTCTGGGTCAGCTTGTACCCGTCGATAGATGTCGCAACCGCGGCCCCAGTCCCCGGCATGGAAATTAGGATTGCCGGGATGGAACCTCCGAAAATACCCCCCTTGTAGACGCCCAGAAGGAACGGGATACCGACCAGCGGATCAAGGAAGAACGATAGGGGCAACAGAATGGCCATCGCCATCAGTGTCGTAAAACCGGGAAGCGCCCCAACCAGCATTCCTGAAAACAGCCCGATCACGATCATCAGCATCGTGTCGGCGCGGAATGCCATGACAGCGCCTTCTGCAAACTGCTCAATCATTGCGAGGCTCCCTCAGCACCGATCCCGGCTACCGGCGAGGGATCGAAAACCCGGGCATAGAGAAACTCGATTGAACTGAGTTCCGGTAACGAAACAGCCAGGCCTCGCGTCGAAACAAGGTAAAGTCCTATCGGGCAGAGCACGGAAACGGCAATAATCTGAAAAACCGATCGGTTACCTGCTATCCATGAAACCGCGGCCATGGAGAGAGCCGACGAGATGAAGAAGCCGAAAGGTTGCATTGTCAGCGCATAGAAAAACATGACGCCGAACAGCATCACCACGCGGCGCAACGCGCCCTCTTCGAAGGTTTTGCTCTCCGATGCCAGCAACGAGCCACGCCGCGAATAAAGCAATGCGGCGGCCAGAACGGCCAGCGATCCGAGGACAAGCGCAGGGAACAAGGATGGTGGAATTGCCGTCAGAGAGCGTCCGAACAAGAGCTTGGGAGGCGCCACCAGCTGCGACATGAAAACGAAGCCGAGGAGTCCCAAAAGCGCCAGACCGCCGGCCAGCCAGGCTTCCGCGGTGAGGAGCTTGATATACTTCATGTTTCAACCACCCGCGATCTCCCCCTATCGAAGCAGCTTCGGCTTCCGGGCCGCGCTGCGCGAGAAGCAGGAATTTCCGACAAAATCCCACGTGACGAGAGGCGCTGCGTCCTCTCTCAATGGCCGATTTTGCGGAGACCTCCTCCCCGGTTTCATTATTTATATTAAATGGATAGATCCGCTTCCTGTCACTGGGAAATTACGAATCGTGATGGGTGTTAGTGGCTTATTTGAACGCTCCCGGGCCGCTTGGCATTTGACCTTTCGTCGCCCCGGTACCACAAGAGGTGAAAGCCATAAACTCCGGAAGCGGGTCTAGGTGACAAGCGAAATCCTGAACATCATCGCCCCGGTCTTCGTCGTGGCCGGAATCGGGTTTTTCCTTGAATATCGAGGTATTGGCTTTCAATCCGAAACACTGAGCCGACTAGCGATGATGATCGGCACGCCGTCGCTCGTGTTTTCGTCACTGACAAGCACCAGCCTTCCAGACGAGTCTCTGGCGCGCATCGTCGTCATATCGGTTGCCGCAGTCATTGTGGGAGGTGCGCTTGCAACGGCAATTCTGTCTGCCCTGCGCTTGCCCCTTCGAACATTTCTGCCTCCGCTGTCACTCCCCAACGCCGGAAATGCCGGGCTGCCGCTTGTCTTCTTCGCCTTTGCCGAGCCAGGCCTGACAATCGGAGCAGCCTTCTTCTTCATGATCGCACTGGTGCAATACACGGTTGTTCCGGCCGTCGTCACAGGCAACCCGGGCTTTCGCAAACTGTTTCGGGAACCTCTCGTCTGGGCAATTATCGCAGTGATCGTGTTCCGCGCCACAAATCTGACCGTCCCGGCTGTCATCGCAGACACGACCGCGCTTTTGGGAGGCATAATGATCCCCATCATGTTGATCCTTTTGGGAGGCGCGCTGGTTCGCCTTAAGGTCAGCGACATCAAGACGTCGATCTTTCTTGCAGGCGTGCGCTTGGCGGTCGGCGTGACCACCGGGCTCTCTCTGGTCATGCTTTTCAGGCTTGAAGGTGTCGAGGCCGGCGCGATTTTCCTTCTCTCGGCAATGCCTTCCGCGCTCATCACATATGTCATCGCCCAACATTACGGCCGCAACCCCGAACGAGTGGCGGGGCTCGTCGTCAGTTCAACAGTTCTGAACTTCGCCTGCCTGCCCTTCCTGATCACAACGGCGATCTATCTGGCAGGCTAGGCTCAGGATTTTGCCACCCGCTCCACGGCAAGCAATACCGCGGAGTTGTCGAGGTCGCCCTCGCCCGCGCCCACTGCGTTCTCCATGAGGTCGAGGTAGCGGCTGACCATCGGCAATTGGCCATGCCCATTCCGGGCGGCCATTTCTCGGATCAGGTTGAAATCCTTCTGCGATTGAACGATCCGGCCAAGCGGCTTGAAGTCCCGTGCGACCATCATCGACCCTTTCGCGGCCATTACATCTGACCGCGCCGCTGACCGCAAAGCGGTTTGCAGAAAAGTCTCGGGGTCAAGCCCAAGTGCCTCCGCGAATACCAGCCCTTCGGCAACTGCGGCACGGTTCAGACCAAGCACGCAGTTGATTGCCAGTTTGGTCCTGTTACCATCGCCGATCTCGCCGACCCGCTCTCGGTTGGGCGAAATCGCATCGGCGATTTCCTCAAACAGATCAAGCCCTTCGGACACCCCGGCCAGCAAGAGGAGCGCCGTACCGTTCTGGACCTGAAGGCTCGTGCCCGAGATCGGCGCCTCGACAAGACAGATTGAACGGGTTTGGGCTGCGCGTTCCAGATCAGCCATCTGGTCCGGATCGCACGTGCTCATCGACACCAGGACTTTCCCGGTGCCGTCCGGCGCGTCGGCGATAATGTCCGCAAGCTGCTCAGTACTGAAGACGGCCGAAAGGACTATGTCGGCTTGCCAGATCGACGTCGGATCGGTAGCGGTCCCGCCCTTCTGCTCGAGCAGCGCCTTCCGTGTCCCGTCCACATCGAAACCAAGGACATCGTGGCCCGCCGCCAGAAACCGCTGCGCCAGGGCCATGCCAATCAGCCCCAGCCCGAAAAGTCCAACCGTCCTCACCACGGCGCGCCCCCTTATGTCGAGGCCTTCAGATCGGCCAGTTGGGCAATCGAGTGGTTCGAAAGGGGAAGCGAAACAGGCTCTCCGATCGCCGCCGATAGATCGGCCGCCGAATAGGTTTCCATCACCATCCTCGCATGGGTTCCCTCGACCATCACGGGGCGGTCCATCAGGACGTCTTCGAGAAAATGGATCGTCTCGGGGCCCATCTGCCCTGCAAAGACATGATCCAAGTGCTCACCCGGCATGGTCGACATGGGATACTGCGTCCCCTCTGCCACGGTGTTCAACCAGTGATCCCGCGCCGTATCGTCGAGGATTAGAGCGCCCTCGGTACCAGTGATCTCGATCCATGTCCCGCAGTAGTTCGGATAGCTCGGAGGCAGGTTCCAACCGCCGCCAACCACAACCAGCGTACCGTCTTCCATGTTTATGGTAGACCACATGCAATCGTAGGAGCCGTTCAGTTCCTTCATGTAGCCGTAGGCGCCCTGGCTGTAGATCTTGACAGGCTTGGTGTGCTCCAGAAGCCAGAACACGAAGTCGAGATCGTGAGTGGACTCCATTGCAGCCGGCGAAAGCTTCACGCGATTGGCGATCTTCTTTCCAAGATTGCGCGACAAGTGGCGGCTGACCATCACGTTGACGATCTTGCCCAGCTTGCCTTCAGCGATGGATTTCTTGGCATACGCGATCTTGGGATTGAACCGCTGTGAATACCCGATCGTGAACTTCAGATTGCCCGCCTTCGACAGCGCGATCAGATCGTCTGCTTCCCAGAACTCCAGCGCGATCGGCTTCTCCAGAAGAACGTGCTTGCCCGCCTTCAGGCAATCTCGAGCGATCGGATAATGGGTCGGCTCCGGCGTGGTCGAAATATAGACAACGCTGATATTCGGGTTGGCGACAATCTCCTGGTAATCAGTCGTCGCGGTTGCCGGATTTGTCAGCGCGCGAACCTCTTCAAGACGCTCCGGCTTGATTTCACAGATATGCAGAGCATCGACGAGGGCCGACTTCGACAGCATCTCGGCCCTGATGCCCCCGCACCAACCGGTTCCGATTACCGCTACTTCTGTGCTCGCCATCGATCTCCTCCCATTATGACCGCCCTAGGCTCAGTTAGCCCGCGCCCGTTTTGGCCGCCAACAATAAATTCTTATGCCTGACATCAAGCAAAACCAATGAGTTGCCACCAGAAGTATGTCACAGGAATCCCCACGACGGTGATCGCCAGGGCAAGCCAGAGGCACAGGCGCAGAAATACCGCATTCGGCACCTTCGAAAGCGACATTGCCACGATCAGCGGCGGGGCCTGATACGGGATCACGGGCGTGGAAATGCCGATGATCTGGGTCATCGAGATCGCCTCAAGCGACAACCCGGTTGTCTCAGCCAGCGGCGCGGCGAAGGGCACGAGTACCGCGGGTGCAGCCGGCGCGGTCGTGAGGTGCGACAGCGCCAACGAGAAACCGTAGACAGCATAGACCGACGACAGCCCGCCTTGCCCGTTCAGCGGCAGCGCGCCGATGATGATGTCGGCAAGGCGCTGGTCCAGTCCGGCTTCTCGCGCAACGGCTACAACTGTCACGATCGAGGCAAAGAAGATCGCTGGCGTCAGGTCGATCTGTTCCCGCATGGCTGTCGGTTTCAGCATTCCGAACCGCGGCCAGATCACGATTGTGGCCGCCGCAAGCGCCACCCACGCAGGGGGGATCCCATGGATGAAATCGGTCATCCACATCAGGATCGCCGCAGCCAGCACGACGAGAAGGCGGCGTTGCTCAGGCCGGACCGGCTCATTTCCACCGTCAGCCGAAGCGATCGAAGAGACCGGTTCTCTCGTGAAGGTAACCATAAGCGCAACCAGCAGCCCGAACCTAAGGATGTTCACTGGCAACTGCTGGAGCAGATATCCGGAATATGTGCTGTGGATTCCATAGAGCTGATCCATCGCCCCCACGTGGACGATAGTCGGAAGGTTCGCGGTCAGAATGGTATAGGTCGGCAGCAGCGTGGCCGTTGCGGCGGTTGCGATCAATCCAACCGCACCACGCCCGTCCGAGGCAAGACCAAGCCGCTCGCCAAGAGCCACGGCGATAGGAATCATCACCACAATGCGTGGCATGGTTGACGGGATCAGAACGCCCAATGCCATTCCTGCAGTTGCGATCACAAGAATGGCTCTCGGATAGGACGGGCCGGTAAACTCGATCATCCGTTCCGAAATGCGCGCGGCAAGGCCTGTCGCAGTGATCGCGGCTCCGAGAATGATGCCCGAAACCAAAAGCCAGAAACCGCCCGACATGAAGCCGGAAAAGACAATTTCACGTGGGACCACTCCAAGCGAAAGAGCGGCAAGAAAGATGCCGAACGCCGTGACGATCTCGGGCACCGCCCGTGTCGCGAAGAGGACAAGCGCGGCGCAGCCGATACCGGCGGCCTTCCAGATGTCACCGGCGTCCCCCTGGTAAAGACCCCAAAAGGAAATCGTGGCCCCCAGGGCGACACCAAGGCTCGCAATTCCGCTGGCGGTCAATCCACGCAAGATGCCCGGCTCACGGCAAGAAGATCGTCGAACCGGTCGTCATCCCCGCCTCCAGATCGGCATGCGCTGCCGCAACCTCGGAAAGAGGACGTCGCTGGTTGATGTTCACCTTGACGTGGCCGCCGAGGATCATCTCGAATACCCGGCCCGCCGAATGCTCCAGGTCGGCGCGCGGTCCCACGTAATTGGCAAGCGTCGGCCGCGTGAAGTAAAGCGATCCGCCGTGCTGCAGCACGCTTGGGGCGACGGCCGGGGCTTCACCGGTTGTAGCGCCGAAGGAGACGAACATGCCATAGGTGGCAAGGCACGCCAGAGACGCTTCGAACGTCGCCTTCCCGATGCTGTCGTAGACAACGGGAACACCAACGCCTCCGGTAATTTCCTTGACCCGCTGGACGATGTCTTCGGATTTGCGGTCGATAGCATGGGCATACCCCTGCTCAAGCGCACGTTTGCAGTTCTCTGCCCCTGAGGTGACGCCGATCATCTCGGCGCCAAGGTAGTTGCCCCACTGCCCTGCGATCTGTCCCACGCCGCCGGACGCCGCATAGAACAAAACCTTGTCCCCCGGCTTCACCTTGTAAGTCCGCTCAAGCAGGTACTCGACGGTCATGCCCTTCATCAGGGACGCCGCCGCGATCTCGTCGGAAATGCCGTCCGGAATCTTCACGACACGGGCCGCAGGCGCATTTCGGGCAGACGCATATGCTCCCAGAACACCGCCATAGACCACCCGGTCACCGACATTGAGCCCGGTCACGCCGGCTCCGATCGCAATGATCTCACCCGCCGCTTCCAGTCCCAGCGGACTCGGCACTTTCATCGGATAGTAGCCAGAGCGCTGATAGATATCCATGTAGTTCAAACCGATGGCGGTCTGACGGATCTGCACTTCTCCCTCGCCAGGCGGCGGCAGTTCGATTTCCTCGATCTGCATGACCTCGGGCGCGCCCGTCTCATTCATGATTACGCGTTGTGACATGTTGCTCTTCTCCTCAGGTCGTAGCGTCGCCGCTTTCAACCACCACGGTCTGCACCTCACCGGCGCCATTGGCACGGCGGAAGGCGGCGGCGGCATTGTACTCTTCGGACTTGAAACATGCCGTCCCAGCTTCAAGCGTCGGAAATTCGATCACGACGAAACGGTGAAAGTACTCCGGGCCTTCCATGATCTCGTATTTGCCGCCCCGCGCCAGAACCTTGCCACCCCATTTCTCGATGATGGCCGGCACAAGATCGGTGTAGCGCTTGTATTCCACGGGATCGTTGATCTTGGCGCGGGCAATCCAGTAGGCGGGCATGTCGGGTCCTCACATCAGAAGATTGGGCAGGAAATTGGCGATGCTGGGGAACATTATGATCAGAAGAACCGCGATCAGCATCACCAGCCAATAGGGTATCGAGGCGTAGAAGATCCGTTGAACGCCGATCTGGTCGTCATTGATCGCTGCCTTGACTGTATAGACCAGAAGACCGAAAGGCGGGGTTAGCAGGCCGGCTTCGATGGCGATGATGCCGACGATGGCGAAGGACAGCTGATCAAAGCCAAAGGCGAGAGCGACAGGTTCCACGATTGGCACGGTGAGCAACATGATCGAGATCGAGTCGATGATCATTCCAAGGATGAACCAGATCAGGATAATGATCGCCAGAACCACAAAGGGCTCCAGACCGCTCGCCATGAAGAACTCGCGGATGGCATTGGTGACACCGGTCATGGCCAGCGTCCGGGAATAAAGCGCTGCCGCGAACAACAGGATCATGATTGGCGCCGCGGTCTTGCCGACCGAGTAGATGGCGTCGATGAATTCGCGCCAGCGCATCCCCTTGATCCATGCAAGGATCAGCGCAAGCGCCGCGCCGGCACCGGCCCCTTCTGTCGGTGTGAAGACACCGAACCAGATACCGCCGAGAACAGCGCCGATGATGCCGACGACACCGGCCAGTGAGGTCAGGAACTGTCCGGTCGGAAGCTCGACTTGGGTGCTGTCGAAGCCGTCTTCGACACGCACCTTGTCGTGATCGATATGGGCCGAGCCCTCTCCCACCAACTCGGGCTTCATCAAGGCTCGGACGACAATGTACAGAATGAACAATGTCGCCAGCAGGATACCCGGCAGGACTCCGGCCAGGAACAGCCTACCAATGGACTGCTCCGTCAGGATGCCCCAGACGATCATCAGAACCGAAGGAGGGATCAGCATGCCCAGGCAACTGGAGCCGGCAATTGCCCCCAGCGAGAAACCGCGGTCATAGCGGTGCGCCTTCATCTCGGGATAGGCAATCCGGCTGAAGGCCGCAGCGGAAGCAATGGAAACGCCCGTCACGAACGAGAAGACAGTGTTGCCAAGCACGGTGGCAATGGCCAGGCGCGCAGGGATCTTTTTCAGTCCCCTGTTTATCGCCACATAAATGTCGGTGATCGCCCCGGATCTGCCGATGAACTCTCCCATCAGCATAAACAGGGGGATCACCGCAAAGGTGAAATCCCTAAGCGCCTCGGCAGCTGTCGAAGCGAGGGTCGCCTCGACGATGCGCATCTTGCCGGTGACAAGATAGATGCCGACCGCGCTAGTGACGCCCAACGCGACGGCGACGTGGACGCCCAGAAGCACCAGCCCCATCAGGAGAGCGATTATCAGTCCGGCAGTTCCGAAATCGAACATCGCTTCAGAGTTCCATACGCTCGACCCGAAGGTCGAAGATTTCGACAATGGCCAACAGGATGTAATTTATACCCGCGAGTCCCGCTCCAAAGATGATCATCCACCGCGTAGGCCAGACCGGAACCCGCAAGGCGCCCTCGCCGTCGAACTCCCAGTTCGTGAAGGATCGCATCGCGGGTTTGATCCCGGCTTTCAGAAGGAAAAAGAACAGCGCGGCGCCCAGTGCGAAAGCAAAGATCAGTAACAGCTTTTGCACCGGCTTAGGCATCGCCGTGACCAGAAAATCCGCCCGAAGCATCGAGTTGCTGCGAACAGCGTATCCGATCTGAAGGAAGACGATCATCACCACCGAATTCGCCACGATCTCCTTCGTACCCGAGATAGGTATGTTCAGCGCCCGAGTGATGATGTCAGCCAGAATGAAGAAACACAGAAAGAATGCCCAGACAGCACCAAGGATCATCAAGAATTTGGTGAGCCGGTCACTCAGTCGAACCAATGCCATCGCGGCCTCTGCGTTTGGAGAATTCTGGACGCTCCGCCAAAGAGGCGAAGCGTCCGGCTCTTTCGGTTACTCGACCACGTAGCGCACCGGCCACTCGTAGCCGTTCGCTTCAGCCCGGTCGAGCACGAGGTTCAGGACCTGCTTGGCAGGAAGCCCCTGCGCTTCAAGCTCGTCGGCCAGCGACTGCGGCCATGCTGCCAGGCTCTCGGCCCATGCCTTGCGAACCGCCGGGTCGATCTCGGTCACGGTGATCAGCGTGCGGAGTTCATCGACAAGACGATCGTACTCCGACGCATTCACGATCCCGGTCTGCTGCTCATAGTCGGCGGCGACTTCGTGAAGGATCTCTTTGAAGTCGTCGGGCAGCGCGTCGTAGGTGTCCTTGTTGATGGTAAGTCCGTGCCACGTCATCGAACCAAAACCAATCAGCGTGTAGTAAGGACCCGGCTCGTAGAGCTTGAGGTTCACCCAAGCCGACGGGAACATAATCCAGCCTTCATAAACGTTTGTGTTCATCTCGGTGTAAGCCGTCGCCAGCGACGACTGCACTTCCGACACACCCGCCAGCTTCAGCCAGTTCAGGTTCAGACCGGCACCCGCGATCTTCTGGCCCTGAAGGTCCGAAAGATCGTCCCACGGGAACGATGTACCAAGGTTATAGCCGCCGTCCGCGATCCGGCTCAGCAGCACCTGGTTGAACTTGTCCTCGAAGACGTCCGTAAGGTACGGAACCTCGGCATAGACTTCCTGAGCGATCTTCAGCGACATTTCGGGGTCCATGGTCCCGAACGGCATCATCACCTGGAAGGCATGCAGAGGCAGGTTCGATGGCTCGAAGCAGAAGCAGAAACCACCGATGTCGATGATACCGTCCTGAACGCCTTCAAGCACCTCAGTGACCTTCACGATCGAGCCGGAATAGCCCTCGACGAAATTCACCGTGTGGTCGGTGCGGGCTTCGACGCGTTCCTTCAGCTCTTTCTGAAAATAGTTGATCATGAGCCCGGCATAAACCACGCCCGGCGGGTGTCCTGACCCGATCCGTAGTGTGATGTCCTCCGCCTTGGCTGCCGTCCCGAAGGACAATGCCGCGATAGCAGCGGCACCAGTTGCGAATAGTTTGTTCATCTCTTCCTCCCTTGGATGACCCTTATCCGATTTCGCCGCCTCCAATTTGCAGGGATCACGGCGCGGAACTCTCGATTATCTCACTGCTCACTCGGCTGGTATGTGTGGCCACCCGCCTCCGCTTTGTTGGTCGTGTCGTCCTCATGCTGCCGGCGCAGGGGCCTTCAGCCCGTCCACGTCGGCCTTGAGATTAGTGCGCTGCTCCGCGGTCAGCGGAACCAGCGGCGGCGCCATGCGCGTCCAGCTGTCATCGCCAGTACGCCACGCTTCCATTTGCTTCATGGCAGCCATGAGGGGGTATTTCGACGCCACCGCACGGGCTGCCTTTACAAGAGCGAATGCCTCGCTGTCAGGTCCTTCGCTTTTCGCCTGCTTGGCATAGTTCGCAAAAGCATTCGTCGAACCCGAGATGATGCCGGCGCACGCACCGGCAAGCCCTTCGAACAGGAAGGCCTCACTCGACGGATAGACGTCAAAGTCTGCATCGACACCGCCCGTGGCCTTGGCAAAGGCCAGCGACTGCGACATGTCTCCGCTCGAGTCCTTCAGACCTGCGATCACCGGCCCAAATGCCTTTTTGAGACGAACAACGACATCGACCGGGATCGGCGTCATCGACATCTGCGGGAAATGGTAGAGATAGACGCGCAATCGGTCATCGCCCACCTTCTCCACAAGCTGCGAGAAATAGGCATAAAGCCCCTCGTCGCTGGGGTTCTTGTAGTAGAACGGCGGAAGAACCAGAACGTTCGTAAAGCCGGCCGCGACGGCCGTCGAAGTCAACTCGACAGCGTCACCGGTAGCACATGCGCCGGTTCCGAAGATCGCGCGGCTCGGATCGAACCCCGCCTCCGCAAAGGCACCGGGCAATGCCAGACGGTCGCGCATCGAGATCGAATTGCCCTCGCCCGTCGTTCCGGTCGGAGCCACGCCATCGCACCCGCCATCGGTGATGAGATGATTGCAATAAGCGATCAGCTTCGGGATATCGAGCGATCCGTCTTCGCGAAATGGCGAGACTGCCGCCGCGTATATCCCTCGTATTGCCTTCGACATATTGGTTCGTCCTATTCTGCGGCTGCCGCCTTAGTATTGCTGTCTCGCATCGATACGACCACTTTGATGGCATCGTCTATCCGCTCGCGCGCATGGCGCAGCGCATTCGGAAGATCGTCCATCGGGAACGTGTGCGTATGGACCTTGGTCGCATCGAAACGCTTTTCGGCCATGAAGGCCATGGCCCGGTGCGTGGCTGATTTCCCTTCGCCCCGGATGCCGTAAAGGTAGATGTTGTTCACCGCAAGATAGCCCAGGTCGAACTGAACCGGCTTCTTCGGAAACGCCGCAAGGCACACCTTGCCGCCGCGGTTGGTCATATGAATGGCTTGATTGACCGTCTGCTCACTGCCGGCACAATCAACGACATAGTCGGCCCCCTTGGGTCCGACGATCTCCTTGACCCTTGCCATGACGTCTTCGTTGCGCGCGTCTATGGCGTAATCTGCGCCGAGCTCCAGACCAATCTTGTTGCGGTTCTCGCGGGTTCCGACCAAAACCACCGGACTGGCGCCCAGCGATTTTGCAACCGCAACTGCCAGAAGCCCGATTGGCCCCGGTCCGATCACCACCACGCTCTCGCCGGCAACCAGACCGCCAAGTTCGGTGAGGCCGTACATCGATGTCCCTGCCGTGACCACCAGCGTCGCCTCGGCATCCGACATGTCGTCGGGAACCTTGATCATCGTATTGATGTTGTTGACGGCATATTCGGCGAACCCGCCATTGGTCGTGAAGCCGTTGGCGCGATGCCCCTTGTTTCTCTCGCCGTAGTTGAGCCCGTAGTTGTGGCACGAGGTATACATGCCCATGCGACAACGCTTGCACTGACCGCAGCCTGCGTGAATTTCGACCGTGACCCGGTCGCCGATCTCGAACTCGTCAACACCCGGCCCCAGGGCTGCGATCGTGCCCATGTATTCGTGGCCCGGCGTGAAGTTCTTGTTGAACGGCGCACCCCCCTCGAACATGGCAGGCGTGCCATAAGTAATGATCTCAAGATCGGTCGCGCAGATTGCGACGGCATCGATCCGCACCAAGGCTTCGGCCCGCCCCGGCACGGGAACAACCTTGTCGACAAGTTTCAACTCGTCGGGGTCTCCCAATACCCAGGCCTTCATATGCTCCGGCACTGGCATCGCATCAGAGTATTTCACACCGTCGGCGTTGCGCATGATGACGCTGACCTCCCCCTGTTTTCCGGTCGAGTCGTTCGCATATTGGTTAACCAATATGCGCAAATCTGGACCAAACCGGATCCTTTTGTAATTTACTTACCCGGACGATCAGGTCAGGTAAACAAAATAATACTGTTGACTTCATAACTGGTCTGCACTCTTTCTAGAATACGAGTCGACACAAATTGGTTAACCAATGAACTACTTCAGTGCGACAAAAACATCCCGCGATGAATTGGCGAATTGGCTCGCCAATTCCGGCGCGACGCCTGGTGACAGGCTGCCACCGGAACGGGATCTCAGCGTGCAATTGGGCGTATCGCGGGGCGAATTGAGAAAGGCGCTGACGGCACTCGAGGCCGAAGGTGTCGTCGAGCGCCATGTGGGGCGCGGCACGTTCCTTCGCGCGCCCGCCGCCGCCGACAAGAGCAGTGAACCGCTTGTAATGCGTCTGGCGGAGATCACCAGCCCGCACGCCGCGATGATGGCGCGCCTCTCTCTGGAACCGGAACTCGCAGCGCACGCCGCCATCCACGCCGCGCCGCGACACCTGACCGAGGCCCGCGCACTTTCCGAGGGAATGCGCAATGCCGCCGACTGGACGGAATATGAACAGCTGGATGCACGCCTGCATGAACTGATCGCCGTAGCCTCCGGCAACCCCCTACTGGCCGAATTGCACAGGATCGTTAACGCGGTCCGGGTATCGGTCGTGTGGTCCAAGCTTGAACTCCCACAAGATGGACCACCGGCCGACTACCACTCTTTCGCGGAACATGACGAAATCATCTCTGCACTTGAAAGTCGTGACCGAAAAGCCGCCCACGCCGCTATGCGCAACCACCTGAAATCGGTGCGCGCGACATTCCTGAAGGATGACTGACACGTGATGGCTACCGACGCCCGGAACATTCCACATACGACGCGCGAAGCCGTACTGCCCGTCTTCTTGGGCCATCCCGATCTGACGGCCAGCCCGGCCCCCTGACCGACGAAGAGAGAAGCACGATGCCCCATGTCGCACCCGTAGATCTCGCAGCGTCGGAAGACGCGAAAGCGGATATCGAATGGCTGGCATCCGCGACGGGCTTCGTCGCGAATTCAATGCTGACGCTCTCGCACCGCCCCGAAATCGCCAAGGCCGTGCTGGGTCTGATCCGAGCCGTCGTCCGCTCGCCCGGAACAGTCGACCCGGCCCTCCGCTGGATGGTCGCCCACGTCACCAGCCTTTCGAACGGCTGCCAATACTGCTCGGCCCATACGTTCAAGAACGGTGCCGACAACGGCGTTCCCGAGGACAAGCTTGAAGCATTGTGGGAGTTCGAGACCAATCCGGTCTTCTCGGACGCAGAACGCGCCGCCCTTCGCGTCGCGGTCACCGGCGGACAGTGCCCGTCCTTCGCCACCGCCGAAGACATGGCCGAACTCCGCCGTCACTTCTCACCCGAACAGGTCGTCGAGATCGGCGCGGTAATCTCGCTCTTCGGCTTCAACAACCGCTGGAATGCGTTGATGGAGACCGACATCGAGGACAGCGTAACTTCTTTCGTGAAATCAAAGAATTATCATGGGCCCGAAACCTTGAAATCAGGCCAGAGCTGATCTCTCCGAGATCAAAATAAGGGAGGAAAACATGTCAAACTCAATCAAGAAAGGACCCAGCCGTCGGTCATTTATCGGCGGGGCGGCGGCAGGTTTCACTGCGCTTCAGATTACGATCCCGACTGCGGCTTTCGCCCAGTCCTATCCGGAACGCCCGATCAACGTTGTGGTGATGTATGCGCCCGGCGGCGGCACCGACACGATCATGCGCAAACTGGCCGAAGAGATGGCCGCCGCGAAAGGCTGGACGATCAACGTTCTGAACAAGCCCGGCGCGGTCGGCGGCGTCGCCACCCAGTTTGTCGCCGCAGCACCGTCGGACGGCTACACCATTCTCGGCGGAGCGAACTACAACCGGTTCGTTCGCGTGATGGGTCACGCTGACTTCACACCCTGGAAGGACTGGCTGCCGTTCAAGGCCGGCGCTGCGTCTGCATCCTGGTCGGTCCGCAAGGACAGCCCGTTCCAGACCATCGACGACGTGATCGCCGCCGCCAAGGCAAATCCCGGCGGGCTTACGATCTCCACCTCGGGCACCGGCGGCGTCTGGCACGAACTGGCGCTCATCATCGCGAACGCGGCGGGTATCGAGCTGAAATACGTGCCCTACAAGGGCGGCCAGCCTGCCACATTGGCGGGTCTGCAAGGCGAGACCGACATCGCCGGCGGCGGCCTGCACGAGCATATCGACCTGATCCGCTCGGGCGAACTGCGGAACCTCCTGCAAACGACCGGCAAGGACATCACGCTCGACGACGGAACAGTGCTGCCGACTCTCGGCACGGCGATTCCGTCCGCGTCCGGCACGCCGGTTGGCGCCACCTACAACTTCATGGTCAAGCGGGACCTGCCGCCGGAAGTGCTTCAGGAAATCTCTGATGCGTTCGTCGCCGCCGCGACTTCCGCAGGGTTCCTCGAGATGCTCGAGTCCCAGTACTTCATCTCCGATGTGAAAATCGGCGAGGAAGCGGATCGTGAAGGCGCACTCATGGAAGCGATCACGACCGAAGTCTTCAACAAGTACAAAGATCAGATCGGCGCCGAAGTGAAGACCGCCGCTGATTTGGGTTTGCCGGCGCCAGCCGACTTCGACACCTGGTGGCCGCCCGAGGGCTATGTCGCTCCGCCGATCAAAGCCAACTCCTGACGGAACTGCCGGAGCCGACTTTACGCCGGCTCCGGCAAACCTCCAGCACACCATGACCAACACCGATCAACCCGACGTCAAGTTTGAGGGAGAGGAAGCCGGATCCGGCTTTGCCTCTCCCACTCTCGATCTGATCGCCTCGGCGGTCCTGATCGCGATTTCACTGGTCATCATGGCCGCGTCTGTCGCGCTTCCGGTCCCCGGCGCACTCACCACCGCGCCCGGTCTTCTGCCCTTCATCGTGGCGGCGTCACTCTTGCTCATGGCCCTTGGACTTGGCGCCTCGGCATTGGCCCGGCGCCGCAGCGGCATCCACCTGCCGGCTTTCTCGGACCGGGACCTCGGCACCGACCTGCGATCGCTCCTGCTCGCCATCGCCGTCGCGGTCTATATCGCGGCACTCCAGTTTCTGGCCTTTCAATACATCTTCTCCGTGTTTGGCACGACGCTTCGCCTGACAGCGTTCGAACCGGCGACGATCATTGCACTTGCAGCGATCATCCATGTCAGCTGGCGGGGCCCGATCTGGATCACCGTCGCTGTGAGCGTCACATGGACGGTCATCCTGTCACTGGTCTTTCAGCTGATCTTCCGCATTCCCCTGCCGGGGAGCTTCTAGATGATCGACGGACTTCTGCTGGCGCTTTCACCAAGCCTGCTTTTCATGACCCTTGCCGGGGTCTGCCTTGGAATAATCTGGGGCGCCCTGCCCGGCCTTTCGACCACTATGGCGATGGGCCTTCTGATCGGCCTCTCGGCCGGGATGAGCCAGGATGTCGCCATTTCCTTCATGCTGGGGGTCTACACAGGCAGCGTGTTCGGCGGCGCGATCTCGGCGGTTTTGATCAATATCCCCGGAACGCCCGACGCAGTGCCGACGATGATCGAAGGGCATCAACTGGCACAGCGCGGCGAAGGCGGCCAGGCTCTTGGAATGGCCATCGCTTCGTCCTTCATCGGCGGTGGTATCGGGATCATTCTTCTCATCATGTTCATTCCACTGATCCTGACCTTTGCCCTGAATTTCAAATCGTGGGAGATGTTCTGGCTCTCCGTGATCGGAATCATGGTCGCAGGCACCATGGCGGCGGGGTCAATGCCCCTGAAAGGCTGGATCGCAGGTTGGCTCGGCATGCTCGTCGCGTTCGTTGGGCTGGACGAAATCCACGGCGTTCCGCGCTTCACCTTCGACTCATTCGCTCTGTTCGACGGGATATCCTATGTGGCAGTCCTGATCGGGCTGTTCGGTCTGGCCGAGATCCTGCGCACCCTGCCCAACAAGGAACTGCCCACGATTCCATCAGAGGTGGGGCGCGTCTTCCCGCCATTCCGTCTCCTGGCGAAATACTCGCCCGCGGCTGCGCGTTCCGGCATACTCGGCACCTTCATCGGAGCGATCCCCGGCGCAGGAGCGAACGTCGCCTCCTTCCTCGCGTATGATATCGGGCGCCGTCGTGCGAAACCGGAGGAGCGCGAAAAGTGGGGCAAAGGCAGCTACCAGGCACTGGTCTGCGCCGAGACGGCAAACAACGCCAACATCGGCGGATCGATGTTGCCAACCCTCGCACTCGGCATTCCGGGCAACGCGGCGGCGGCGGCACTTCTGGCCGCGCTCACACTGAAGAACGTCGTGGTTGGCCCGACGATTGAGCTCGACCATCCCGGCCTGATCTACTTCATCTACGCCTCCCTCATCGTGGCGAACTTCCTGATGTATCTGGCCGCTTTCGCCCTTATCGCGCCTTGCGTAAAACTCTTCAGCCTGCCGCGCGGCATTCTTATGCCGTTGATCCTGCCGGTGTGCATCATCGGAGCCTATTCCGTGAAACTCTCTATGTTCGACGTCTGGATCATGTTTGTGTCCGGTCTCGTCGGCTGGCTGTTCACGGTCTTCAAGTTCCCGGTGGCGCCTATCGTGCTGGGCGTCATCCTCGCGCCCCTTGCAGACGAGAACCTGCGCCGGTCGCTGCTCATTTTCGAAGACAAGACAATAGGCTTCATCCTGTCGCAATGGATCGGCACCTTCCTGATGCTAGCAGTGCTGTTCGTCGTGCTCGAAGGCGCGCTCCGCGTCTTCCGAAGCGCCCATAAGCGTCCGGACGAGTTGTTGTCCGACCAATGACAAAAGGAACCAGGAATGCAGGAGCGTAAGGAAATCGGCCTGGCCATCGTCGGCTGCGGCACCATAGGACGAATTCGTGCGGAGCTTGCCCGCGCCTACCCGGGGGTCGGCTGGATCGGCCTGTGCGACCTGAAGTCCGACATCGGCCAGAAACTTGCCGACGACGTGAAGGCCGATTTCTTCACCACGGATTTCCGCGAACTGCTCCGCCGTCCCGAAGTGACCGCGACGATCATCGCGACAGACGAGAACTTCCATTTCGACCCAACCATGCTGGCAGTCGAAATGGGCCATTCGCTCTTCATCGAAAAGCCCCTCGCCACCGACGCGCGGCAATCGGCGGAAATCCTCGGAGCGATCGAGGCGGCGGGGCTGGACGCAGTTATCGGCTATACACAGCGCTTCCGCCGCCGGTTCCTCGCCGTAAAGGAAAGGCTGATCACGGGACAAATCGGCGACGTCCACACCGTCGTCACCCGCGCCTTCATGAACCGCATGGTTCCGATTGCCACTGTCCGCCGCACCCAGGAGCGGGCAACACTGACACCGATGGTCGTCTCCGGCACTCACAGCCTCGATATGTCGCTTTGGCTGATGGAAGGGAAAAACCCGGTCAGCGTCTACGCGCAGTCGACCGACAAGGTCCTCGGCGAGTGGGGAACCAAGGACTCCACTCTCGGCATCTTCACGATGGACGACGGAACGATTTTCTCCATGAACATCTCCTGGGCCCTGCCCGAAGTCTGGCCGGGGGCGGTCTATGGCATCGAAATCGGCATCGTGGGGTCGCAGGGCGTGATCGACATCGAAGACACGCACCGGGACCTCGTGATGGCGACCAATGTCGCGCAGGGTGCCGGATATGCCCCCGAAGGCTACAAGGCCCCCGAGCGTCACGTCGACTTCCTCACCAGCTACCCGCCCGGCGATCTGCACGGGGGGCAGCTTTGGGGTCCGATGCGGGAAGAGACCAACGCCTGGTATCAGCGCCTGTACACCGGCGCCGCCACCCCACACGCGACTGCGGCGGACGGGCACCGGAACCTGCTCCTGACCATGGCAATGGACCTTTCGGCAAAGCGTGGCACGGCCGTCGCCCTGCCGCCCGATCCGGGCGAACTGATGGATGAACTGACATGATTGAACTCAAGTTCGGCGGCTATCAGGGCGACAAGTCCGTCCACACGCGCGGCGGACGCGTTCTTGCCGAGGCGGTGGCCGAGGAAACCAACGGTGAGGTCACTCTGACCTTCGACGAAAACATCGTCTCGCGCGGCCACAAGGCGGCCGACCTGCTTTCGATGACCGAAAGCGGAGAACTCGACGGCTGCTATTTCTCGTCAAGCTATCTCGCCAACCGTGTCCCGGAACTCGGCCTGTTCGACCAACACTTCGTCGTGCCCGACCGCCGCCGCGCCTACGCGCTTCTGGACGGCGCGCTGGGAGACCGGCTTCGCTCCGAGGTGGCGGCTGCCACTGGGTACGAAGTGCTTGGCTACTGGGACAACGGCCTCCGGCACATCTCAAGCGCAAGGCCGATCAGAAGCGTTGAGGATTGTCAGGGGCTGAAGATCCGCACGCTGGCGAACGAAGACCACCAGCGCGTGTTCCGCTCTCTCGGCTTCGATCCCAAGGCCATCGACGTCCGCGACCTGCCCGATGCGGTCAGGACAGGAAAGGTCGATGCGCAGGAGAACCCGCTGACCAATATCCTGAACTTCAACCTGCACGAGTCGCACAGGCATATCCTGATGACGCGGCATCTCCTTGGCGTCGCCCTTGTGCTCTTCAACGCAGAACGTCTGAACAGCCTCACCCCCGAACATCGCGCCGGGCTCCAGCGGGCCGTCGACCGCGCATCGCAGGCGCAACGCCGCTTCGCCGAGGACGACGACGCGATCTGCAGCGCGGAATTGCGGGCCCAGGGCGTTGAAATTACCGAACTCGACGACGCCGGACGAGCGGCGTTCCGCGAAGCGACACGCGCCGAAGTGGAGATCACGCGCAGCCAGTTTTCGCCCGAGTGGCGGGAATTGTTTGACAAGGAACTGAGCGCGGCCTGAACCGCAAGACCGGAGGACCACCATGACACAGGATCTGCCGAAACCGGATTACGCTAGGAACATGAAACTCCTTGGATATTCGGACCAGGGAGGACGTCCCGACGGCGTGCAAATCATGGTCAACAAGTGCCATGCAATCATCGGGCACATGTTCTCCGACGGCTTCAGCGTTGTCGACTGCCGCGATCCGCGCAATCCGAAACCCGTGGCCTATATCCCAGCTCCTCCCAACACCTGGAACATCCATCTGCAAAGCCACGAGGACCTGCTTCTGGTCATCAATGCCAAGAACATGTTCGCTTCCGCGGAATTCCAGAACGAGGAAGAGTACTACAAGGGCAAACTGGGCAAGAAGGTCGGCACGGCGGATGCAGCTTCCACGGACCGGAACTGGACGGCCGGCATGGCGGTCTACGACATCTCGAACCCGGCCGAACCGAAAAAGATCGGCTTCATGAATGTCGAAGGCGGCGGCGTCCACCGGATCTGGTACGTAGGCGGACGTTGGGCCTATGCCTCTGTCCTGCTCGACGGATTCACCGACTACATTTTCGTGACCATAGACATGGCCGACCCGACGAACCCGAAAGAAGCCGGGCGCTACTGGTTGCCGGGAATGAACGCCGCGGCGGGCGAGGAACTGTCGGAGGATCAGGCTCGCGCGGGTCTGCATCATGCGATCGTTCATGGCGACACGGCCTATGGCGCATGGCGCGATGCCGGGCTGGTGATCATGGACGTCAAGGATCGCTCGAATCCCGAATTGATCGTGCATCGCAACTGGTCTCCGCCCTTCGGCGGCGGCACCCACAACGCCCTTCCCCTGCCCGACCGGAATCTTCTGGTCGTCGCCGACGAGGCCGTACTGGATAATTGCGCCGACGGCATAAAACACATCTGGCTGTTCGACATTCGCGAGCCGTCAAATCCGGTCAGCATCTCGACCGTACCGCTTCCGGACGACGCCGACTACGTCAACAAGGGTGCGCATTTCGGCCCGCACAACATACACGAAAACCGGCCCGATGGACTGGTAAGCGATCAGCTCATCTTCGCCACGCAGCAAAACGCCGGCATCCGCGTCTATGACATTTCGAACGAATACCAACCCAAGGAAGTCGCCGCATTCGTGCCGCCGGAACCCCAGAGGCTCATGGACCGCCGGCCCAACCGTACGAAGGTGATCCAGTCGACCGACATCTGGGTGTCGAAGGAAGGTCTGGCGTATGTGTCGGACTACAACGCCGGTCTCTATATCGTCGAGTATACCGGCTGATTTCCAACGCCCGGCGGCAACCGCCGGGCGTCTTCAATTCTCCTGAAAAACTCAGCCGCGCATCACGCGACGCACATTCGCCGCCGCGACTTCGGCAATACGCCGGTTCGACTCCTTCGTCACCCCGGCAACATGAGGCGTGAGGATCAGATTATCGATTCCTTGGAACAGAGCGCAGACCTCGGGCGTGATCGGCTCGACATCCAGCGTATCCAGCGCAGCTCCCGCAATCTGACCTGACCGCAACGCCTCCGCGCAATCCGCTTCGTTGACGATCCCGCCCCGCGCCGAATTGATCAGAACGGCTTCGGGTTTCATGCGCGCGAACTGCCGCTTGTCGATCAGATCGATGGTCTCGGGCAGTTTTGGACAATGAAGCGAGATGACATCCGCTTCCGCCACCAGATCATCCAGGCTGACCCGCCGCGCATGTTCCCATGCGGGATGATTGTCGGGCATCATGGCGTCGTAGGCGATCACTTCCATTCCCATGCCGCGCGCCTTTTCGCCCACGACCTGACCAATGGACCCGAACCCCACAATTCCCATTACTCGACCGGCGATCTCCGTCGAACCCGCGAATTTCGGTCTGTCCCATGCACCGGCCACGACATCCGGCGTCGCGAAATAGGTCGGTCCCCGCAAAAGAACCATCGCCGTGGCGATCACGTATTCCGCAACCGAAACGGCATTCGCGCCAATCGACGGACAAACCTCGATCCCCCGCGCCTTGCACGCCTCGACATCGATGGTGTCAAGGCCGACGCCCATGCGCGCCACGACCTTGAGGTTCGGCGCGGCGTCCAGAAGATCCACATCCACGCGCGTTCCATTGCGCACGACGATGGCCTTCGCACTGGCGATTTCGCGCTTCAACTCGTCCCGCTTGCTCCACAAATCGGGATCCCAGTGTGTGTCGAACTCGGCGATCAGCCCTTCGGCCACGCCTTTATCCATGAACTCGCTGATCAGCACGTCAGCCATGCTTTGCCTCTCCTTGAAATGACGCGCGCCGAACCCGTTACAGGAACTCGCGCTCCTTGTTGTAAGGGTGTTCCATCCCGTAGCCATGCACCGCGCGATACCCGTCGTAACGACGCTCGAAGAATTCCATCACGACCCAGAACGCCAGGAACAAGAAAGGCAGTGCGAATACGATCTTGGCCAAGATCGGCATCGGGTATTGCATCAGTCCCGAACCGATAGCGCCCACGGCACAGAACAGCGTGAAATAACCCGCAGTCTTGTGATAAGCCTCGAAAATCCGCCGCCGCGTCGTGCGGCTGTAGTGATCTCCATGCCAGGTCGACGGATCATTCGGGTCGGCCTTGTTATAGTACTTCCCGCCATGAGTGCCGCGCATCAGACCGGCAACGATCTGCACGACGGCAAGAATGACGGTCATGCTCCCCAGTATGGCGTGAACCGATCCGCTGAACCCGCCGCTGACAACCAGCGCCACCGTCACCCCGGCGAGCGTCAGAAACACCGCCAGAGAAAGCCCGTATTTATGCGTGCTGAACCACCACCATTCGATGTGCTTGATATGCACCTGCCGGCGCAGCCCGAACTCGGTCGGTCTCGGCTTGCCGTACCGGATAATGGTGATGCACAGCGGAACCAGAACCAACCATATGCTGACCATCAGGATCGCGTGATAGTTCCAGTGAATCTCGATCGTCCGGCCAAGGAAATCGATATAGACCTCTTCCTTGATGTGGGGCATTTTTTCGAACATTTGGGGCTCCCTCGCTGTCGTTTTTCGCGCCCCGGAGAGCGGGCATTTTCAGTCGCTTCAGTTTCAGTGACAGTCCATCAATAGAATACCGAAATACATGGATTTTTGCAACAGCAGGAGGCCCCAAAACACCTTGTTTTTCATTGAAAATTCGGCATTCTGGAGACGAAAAATCGACAGCTTCGATCCGATCCGGATCACGCTCTGGAAAACCACCGAAGGGAGCATGAGATGACCAAAACAGTCGGCGTGATCGGCCTGGGAAATATGGGGCGCGGAATTGCCAGGAACATCGCCAAAGCCGGCCACGAACTGATGGTTTGGGATGTCTCCGAGGCGGCCAGAAACGCCTTCGCGGAAACCGCCCGCATCGCCACTCCCGAAGAGATGGGCGCAGAGGCGGACATCGTGATTTTCGTGGTCCCCGGTTCAAAGGAAATCGACACGATCCTTGACGGAATTCTCGAAAATGCGCGACCGGAACTGATCCTATGGGATTTCACGACATCCGATCCGGTCTACACCAAGCGCCTTGCCGCCCGCGCCGCAAAGGTCGGCATTCCCTACATGGATGCGGGCATGACCGGCGGAGGCGCGAAAGGCGCCGACGAAGGCACGATGACGTTGATGATCGGAGGCGAGCCGGACGTTTTGGAGCGCTCGCGGCCCGTGCTCGAATCCTGCGCCGGCACCCTGATCCATCTCGGCCCTTCCGGGGCCGGGCACACGATGAAGGTGGTCCACAACCTGATCACCCACACCAACTTCCTTGCCTGCTCCGAAGCCGGGCGGCTTGCCGAAGCCGCGGGCATCGATCTGGCCGACATGATCAAGGTTTTCAACGCCGGGAACGCGAGAAGCTTCATCTCGGAACGTCGCTTTCCCGATCACATCCTCTCCGAGACTTGGGACGGCCGATCCCGCATCTTCAATCTCCGCAAGGACGTCGGCATGGCGGTTGCCTTGTCCAAGGAACTTGGCAGCCCAATGCGGATCGGCCACCAGACCCTCGCCTGGCTCCAGGCCGCCGTGGATGCAGGCATGGAAGAGGAAGATTTCACGCGCCTGTACCCCATGCTCGACAAACTGGCCGAGAAATAAGCGGGCATTCCGGTATTTCCGAGCATCTCTGCAAGCTTGAAATAGACAAATAATTCATTCTCCCGAAGCTTGCACCCACTTGCAATGCCGAGACCTGATATCGCATGTATTAGACAATATATTTTATAATTAAATCAAACTGTTAACGTTCAATAATTTATGCAATTTATCAACCTCTTGACTGGAAATTCGGAACCAGAACAACCAATGAAGCTCCGAACACAAGAGCGGCACGCTACGGGAATTCTGATGTGAATGTCGAACCATAAGAACTGTTGATTTTTCCGATTTTTTCCAAATTGAAGCGTCACAAAACTGTAATGCGCATTCATGGATCAAACCGCCCAACCTCAAGCCAAAGCCTTTAAAACCATCGCAAGAACCTCTCGTAGGCCCTCCAATCTCTTAAGACTTGTCCCCGCCCCACGAAGCCCCGCCAACGCTCCCACGCGTCAGGCCGCATCGCGCTGGTCGATTTCCTCCAAGGCTGTCAGCAGCAGATCGATTCCGGCGCCCGGCTTCGTGGCCCCCTCGGACAGAATACGCCGCCACGCGCGTGCCCCGGGCCGCCCCAAGAACAGACCCATCATATGGCGCGTGATCGAGTGAAGCCGGCCACCCTCGGCCAGATGCGCCTCGATATGGGGGATCATTCCCAGCACAACCTCGCGCGGTTCTTCATATGGGTTCGCGCCCCCGAATACCCGCCGATCCACATCGCCCAGGATGTCCCATGGCGAATGGTAGGCTGCTCGGCCGATCATGACTCCGCCCACTCCAGAATCAAGCAATTCTGACGCTTTATCAATGGATTCAACGCCGCCGTTAATGCTGATGTGAAGCTCCGGAAACTGGGCCTGCATGGCGAAGACCAGACTGTAATCCAGAGGCGGAACCTCGCGGTTTTCCTTGGGCGACAAGCCCTGAAGCCATGCCTTCCGCGCGTGGATGATTACGCGACGCACCCCGGCGGCCTGAACTTTCTCCAGAAAATCCGGCAGCACGACCACTGGGTCCTGATCATCGACACCGATCCTGCACTTGACGGTCACCGGCACGTCCACCGTGGCGATCATCGCCGCGCAACATTCCGCAACGAGGTCCGGTGTCTTCATTAGAACCGCTCCGAATGTGCCCGACTGCACCCGGTCAGACGGGCATCCCACGTTGAGGTTGATCTCGTCATACCCCTCGCCCTCGCCCATCTTGGCCGCCTCGGCCAATTCGGCCGGATCCGACCCGCCCAACTGCAGCGCAACCGGATGTTCGAACGCATCAAACCGCAACAAATGCCGCGCCCCGCCCCGGACAAGCGCCGGAGCCGTCACCATCTCGGTGTACAATAAGGCCCGCCGCGAGATTGAACGATGCAGGAACCGGCAGTGCCTGTCGGTCCAGTCCATCATGGGTGCGACGGACAGACGCCAAGGTACGATATGATGCGGTTTTCTTTCCATTGCTGACGTTTACTGATCTGCCCCAATCAAGTGGTCCGGGTTCATTCTTAGTGCATGACGGGTCGTGGCGCTACGGCTGGCGTAGCCGGCGAAATGGCTCCGGATGGCGAAGTCGTCCACCGGACGACCTCGGAAGCTGCCGGCCGGTAGCCTAGGGATGAGTCCTGCCGCTCGGTATTGTAGTGCTGGCGCAAGCTTTCAAAGACGATCCTCGCGTCAGCCAGGCCTTGGAAGATTTCGCCGTTTAGCAGCTCGTCCCGAAGCTTCGCGCTGAAGCTCTCGCAAAAGCCATTCTCCCACGGGCTGCCCGTCTCGGTGTTGGCGACCCTGGCGTCTATGGCTTCTATGGCGGCGATTCACTCTCCCACCCCCTTGGCCACGAACTCCGGAACGTTGGCGGAACTGATGTGATCCGGGAAGCCTCGCAGGATGAGCTGATACGACAGCACATCGATGATATCCGTCGACCGGAACTTACGGTCGATCCGGATCGCCAGGCACTCCTGGGTGAACTCGTCGATCAGGTGGAGCGTTCGGAATCTCCTTCCGTTTGGTAGATCGATGCTGACCAAGCACTCCGCAGGCAAACCCTGCCGAGACCCGGAACTTCTGCCTGACCTGGTCGACGCAGGTACGGCAGCGGGAGGGCCTCAGAAGTTTCCGCGGGCAATCTCGGCGAGGATCGGCTTCTCCAGCGTGAGAACCGACACGGCCTTCCGCAGCCGCTCGCCCTCTTTCTCAAACTACTTCAGTTACTTAGTGTGGCTCGTCTTTAGCCTTCCGTATTCCTTGCACCACCGATGGCAGGCGAACTGCATGACGCCGATCGACCGCACTGCCTCAGCCACCGACTGGCCTTGCGACGCCAATACGTCGACCTGCCGTAGCTTCGCGACGATCTCTTCCGGCTTGTGCTTCTTCTGGGGCATTTCTCGATCCTCCATCAGGCTCGAAAGCCTACTTCAGGGAGGACCGCTTTTCAGGGGCCGGCCGCAGGAGCCAACTAGCGGAACGACATGAGCGTCGTGCAGGATGGATCGCGAAAACGCAATTCAATGATGCTACCTGTATTGGGACGATACTTCCGGCAGCGGCAGGCGGTATCGAAATCCATGCATGACACATGTCCGAAGATCATACGGTTGAGCCAATAGTGCCCAACAACGGCAACATGGGCGCTGGATGGTTGCAAGCTGGCAAGGAACTCGCCTGCGCGCCTCCAGACGTCGATCAATGCTTCTCCGCCGGGGACCGGATCATGCGCATGCGCCTTGCGAAGCTTCAGTCCGAGCTCTTTCTTTGTCCGGCCTTCGTAAACGCCGAAATCGAATTCCATGAGACGTGGGTCCGTCTCGATGTCCAGACCCAGTTCTTCTGCCAAGGGACGCGCCGTTTCCATTGCCCGCGACAAGGGACTTGAAACAACGCGCTCTATCGAGAGAGGGGCAAGGTCGCGCATGATGTCTTCTGCCATCCGTTGGCCTTCGTCGTTCAACGGCACGTTCGAGCGACCGGCGAAGGTCTGGCCGCTTGTCGTGGTGGTGCCGTGGCGGATCAGAAAGAGCGACACGGCCGGAGTTTCTCGTAGAGGGACGCCAGGCGTTCGGCCGAGGCGCTCCAGTCGAAGCGGGCCGACTGCAACTGTCCTTCCCCCCTAGAACTGGGCCATTACTTTGGCCGCGAGAGGGGGATTGGGCATGGCGAGGAAGCGACATTCAGACGAAGACATCTTGAAGCTGCTGCGTGAGATTGAGCTGAAGCTGACGGCTGGTGGTGATGTGG